>JBEKUI010000315.1:0-4668 GCA_049515175.1 Terriglobia bacterium | reverse complement strand
GGGCGGCGGGGGAACTGGTCCTGGCCTGAGCCTCAGCCCCCGGCCCACTTTCGCTCCTGCGCCAATTGGCCCCACGGCGAGCCGTCTCAGGACACCTAGCGCGAAGTTCTGAGACAGCCTCCTTGGAGTCTGCGATGATGGCCTCGATTGCGCCATGGGCGCGCAGACCTGATGCTTTGCGCCAGCCACGATTTTCCCACTGTCACCGTGTACACGGGGGTCTGCGTTGAATCCATGTCCAGGACCGTCCGGTAAGCTGAATCCATCGTTTCCGCTTCCCCGATCAATGACCGGTTGAGTCGTCTCAATCCAGCAAAGATCTCCTCCGCGGCCGTATTTTCACAGGTTGATAACTCTGTCGTCAACGTGCGTGATACCTTCGTGCCATTGTCTGGGCTGGCTGCCTCGCTCTAGCATGGTGTGGAGGGTGATTCATGTCTGACTTCACACAAGAAGCAAAACTCGTGCAATTGGCCGGTGGGAGCGTGGAGCAAATCCATCGAGTCCTTGAAACCTTGGAATCGAAGCTCGCTGCCAATCCGGAAGGCGTGGGTGACCTGGTACGCCCTTGCGGGATGCTGCTGCAGAAACTCCTGGAAGCGCAAGCTCGCGTTGAGGGTTTGCTGCAGAATCTGTATCGCGCTAACCTGGTTAAGACGAGGTCTGCGACCAGGTAAACAAGGGAAGCCCACGGCTGTGGATTTCACCGAAGTTGGGGCTCGTCACGGTTTCCCAAAATGGGCCAGCGCGCGGTTTCAGCCTCCTGCGTTCTCCAAAATGGGGGTGTCAGCGCAGCGCGTTACCGGCAGAGGCGCTGCAAAGAACTTTAGGCTTCGGTCGTTTCTTGGAGTAGTTTGACCTGACTCCGAGTGAAGGGACACTGAGGGTGCAAGGACCTCAGGGCCCGACTATCAACTCGATATGCGGTCAAAGAGGAACAGCCTCATGCAGAAAAACCCGGAAGGATTTTCACTGATCGAACTGCTGATTGTCGTGGCAATTATTCTTGTTATCGCAGCCATCGCCATCCCGAACCTGTTACGCTCGCGCATTGCGGCGAATCAGGCTTCGGCCGTCGGCTCTCTGCGCGTCATCAACACTGCTGAGGTCTCCTACGCGTCCACATTTAACCTTGGCTACAGTCCCGACCTCGCCTCCCTGGGCCCACCGAGTTCGGGGAACCCAACGACGTCAGCGGCAGGCCTAATTGACAGTGTGCTTGCCAGTGGAGCCAAGAGCGGCTATCAGTTCGTGTATTCGGCAACTTCTGTGAACGGGATTTGTTCCGCTTACCAGATCACCGCCAGCCCCCTCACCCCCGGTTCCACTGGGCAAACCTATTATTTTACGGACCATTCGGGAATAATCCGGCAGAACGCTACTGGCACTGCATCTAGCTCGGATTCGCCCCTGGCGGGCTAGGCCGCCCGCACCCCGCTCGCTACACCCTACTCCCTCCTCGCTTTCTTCTCGCCCCTACTCGTTCGTAACTTTCAGCATAACGACGCTGTGTGGCGCGAGGGTGGCGCGGAAGTACCCGCCGGCGAGCGTCACATCCTGGTGCTTCCAGAGGTCACGCACCTTCTTTGCCGGGCCGATGTACTCGGAGACCTCTTTCGGCTGATCGCCGCGATTGAGCACCGCGTAGGCGGTGCTGTGGCCGCTCAGCTCCTTGCCCCAGATTTCCAGGTCGCCGTAATCGCGACGCTTGCTCGCCTGGTGGCCGAGCGGGTCCTGGTTGACGGCAATCACTTCCTTGTTGGTCAGGATTTCGCGGATTTCCGCGGGCATGTTGCGCAGGTCGTTGCCGGCCATGAGTGGCGCGGCCAGCATGCACCAGAGGCTGAAGTGCGCGCGGCTTTCCTCCAGCGAGAGGCCGGGGTTGCCGACTTCCAGCATGTCGGGATCGTTCCAGTGGCCGGGCCCGGCGGCTTCCCCTATCTCCGCCTCCTTGTCGAGGATCTGCACCACGCCCACGCCCTCACCCTCTCCCGTGCAGCTCCAACAATCGATAATGTCCTGGGTGGTGCGCCAGAGGTGGCCAATCTCCGCGGCCCACTTCCAGGGGCTCTCCACTCCCCACTCGCAGAGGCTGAAGACGATGGGGCGGCCGGAGGCCTTGAGGGCGTCGCTCATGGTCTTGTAGGACGACTTCACCTCCTGCGTGCCCGAGCTGCACCAATCGTACTTGAGGTAGTCCACGCCCCAGGCGGCATACTGCCGGGCGTCCTGAAATTCGTAGCCCCGGCTGCCCGGCCGGCCCTGGCAGGTCTCGGTGCCCGCGTCGGAATAGATGCCGAACTTCAAGCCTTTGGCATGGACGTAGTCCCCCAGCGCCTTGATCCCGGACGGGAAATGCTGCGGCGAAGGCACGATGTTGCCCTGCGTGTCGCGGCTCACCTGCCAGCAATCGTCGATCACCACGTACTGATAGCCGGCGTCCTTCATTCCGGTGCTCACGACCGCGTCCGCCGTCTCTCGGATGAGCTTCTCGTTGACGTCGCAGCCAAACTTGTTCCAGCTGTTCCACCCCATGGGAGGCGTGAGCGCCAGGCCGTTGTCCAGCGCCCGCGCCGGCGCCAAGGCCAGAAGCAAACAAACAACCACCGAAAAGGTCAGCCTTCTCATGATCTACTCCCAAATGGACAAGATTTGCCCTCTTCCGAATCCCTCACGAAAACTACCAGTAAAGGCGTTTCGGCGGCAAAAGTCAATTCACCTGCGCGGGCTTGCCTTCCCGGCCCTAACTCCACATAATCCCAGGAACGTCCCAAGAGGACGTGAGGAGGTCGGGCATGCGACGAGATAATGAGCAGAGGCAGGGTAACGTTTTCGGAGCGGCGTCACGGCGCGGATTTCTGACCGCCGCGGCGGGGGCTGCGCTGGCGGCGCGGGCGCGTGGAGCGGTCGGGCCCCAACCCTCGCCCCCGGCGGGCGGATCGGTATTGGCCTACGTGGGCACCTACAGTTCGCCGCAGGGCCCGGAAGGCAGCGCGGGGCGCGGCGAGGGAATTTATCTCTTCGAGATGAATCCCTCCACCGGAGCCCTCACGCGGCGCGAAACCTTCGCGAGTCCCAACAATCCTGCGTGGCTGGCGTTCGACGCCTCGCGCACGCATCTCTATTCGGCCAACGAAACCCAAACCTACCAGGGCGCGAGCGCCGGCTCGGCGAGCGCCTACGCCATTGACCGCGGGAGCGGACACCTGACACTGCTCAACACCGTCAGCTCGGAAGCAGCGGGGCCATGCCACCTGAGCCTTCATCCCTCCGGCAAGTTTGTTCTGGTGGCCAATTATCATGGCGGGACGATCGCCGTGCTTCCCGTCGGCGGGCAGGGCGAACTCGGCCCCGCCACCGACGTCCATCGCGATGAGGGAGCCGTGGGTCCCGCCCACGCCGCCAGCGCACCGCCCGGCAGTTTCGCCATCAGCGGCCACGAGCGCACCCACGCCCACATGATTCTCTCCGACCCCTCCGGACGCTTCGTCCTGGCGAGCGACCTGGGCATGGATCAGATCCGCATTTGGAAATTCGATGCCGCAACCGGGAAACTCTCGGCCAACGACCCGGCGTCGGTCGCGCTGCCGCCCGGCGACGGGCCGCGCCATTTCGCTTTTCATCCCAACGGCCGCTGGGTCTACTCGCTGCAGGAAGAAGCCTCGACGCTGGTAACCTTCGACTACGACGCGGCGCGGGGAACGCTGACCGCCCGGCAGACGATCTCCAGCCTGCCGGCGGGCTTTGCGGGCACCAACTTCACTTCCGAGGTTATGGTCGCGCCCGACGGGAAATTCCTTTACGCCGCCAACCGCCTGCACGACAGCATCGCCTGGTTCAGCATCAGCGACTCGGGGACGCTCACCTTTGCCGGCGAGGAATGGACGCGCGGCGATTATCCCCGCAGCTTCAATATCGACCCCTCGGGGAATTTCCTCTATTCGTGCAACCAGCGCGCCGACGCCGTCGCCGCGTTCCGCGTCAACCGCCAGACCGGCCAGTTGACATTCACCGGCCAGTACACGCCCGTGGGCACACCGGCCATCATTATTTTTCTCACTTGAGCGAGTAGCGCAGACCTCGGATTGTTGAGGTCTGCGGCTTTTTTATCGCGGCTGGCGCACATACGACGCTCTGTGACAGGTGTGCGATCAGCGGACCGCTCGAAGGCCGGCGCGGACCTTTGTGTCTGCGATGATTTCATACACTGCGTAGCGGCTGTTTTTCTAAATCATTGATAAAGCATGACATCGCAGCTTTGAGTAACTTTTACATTGTGCCTTTGTTTTCAATAACATCGCAGCTTGGTTTTGTCCCGAAAATTGTAATTCGCTCATTCCAAATGACATCGCAGCTTTGTTTTCGTATATGTGAATATCAAGCTAGCTCCGGTTCTGCCACTAAGTCTTTGTAGGTGATGGTGTTGGTGCTAAGGCAGGCGCGGGTGAGGCGGTGGAACAAGCTCCTCTCCTGCCAGCGCCGATTCAGCCGGTAGGTGAACTCGGCCACGTAGCGCTTCAGGTGTTTGGGTTGCGGCTTGTGGTGTGTGCCCAGCAGAAACCTCTTCAAGTTCGACAACGTGATATGCACCCAGGGAAAGAACCGCCGCAGGAGCTTGCGGTCATCGCCCAGCGGGATGGCGGCGTGCGGGAAGCCGCGCCAGCTCAG
>JBEKUI010000314.1:0-4698 GCA_049515175.1 Terriglobia bacterium | reverse complement strand
GAGGGCTGGAAAGGCCCTGACGGCGAGCAGTTCACCTTCGAGGACTGCGACCGCCGCGACGGATTCCGCATCTGGTGCCCCGGCAACTTCCCGGACGGCTGGCCGGACGGCGAGGCGCATGGCGACGTGTACGGGTCGCTCAACGACTCGACCATCGTGTGGGTCGAGGACGGCTGGCCGAGGTTCTCGTGCCGCCACGCCCACTGCGGCGAGGGGGCGGAGCACGGCAAGAAGACGTGGCTCGACCTGCAAAACTACTACGACCCGGAGCGCAAGCTGCATTCCATCGTGGAAGAGCTCACCGACAAAGACATGCTGGCGGCCAGCGAGAACATGGGCTGGGGGCTCCAGATGGCGAAGGACGAGCCTGCTGCCGGGACGGAAGCACGGCCCGCCGCAGGGCAAGCCCCGGCTCCCGATGCGAAGGAGTCCAGGCGGGCCGGGAGGCTGCTCGCCGCGCGGACAACCCCGGCGCGCAAGGACAGGATGCGGGCGGCGCTCGACGACCCACGCCATAAGGTGCAGCTTCCCGGCGACAACCGGCTCCTGTCCAACACCGCCATCGACCTGGGGGAATGCCTTGCGGACAAGACCATCTTCGTCCGCAACGACGAGGTCGTCACGCTCGACGGCAACAGGCTGCGGCCCATCACCCCGCAGGCATTCAGGACGCTCGTCGAGAAGTATGTCGTTTGCTACCGCCAGCGCAGCTCGCCCAAGGACGGGCCCTATGACGTGGACGTCACGATGCACGACGACGAAAGCAGGGGCATCCTCGCGTCCCCGCAGTTCGCCGAGAAGCTGCGGCGCATCGGGCGTTTCAACCTGTGCCGCCTCCCCGTGCTCAGGCCTGACGGGCATATCGAGCTGCTCCCGGAAGGGTATGACGAAGCCTCGAAGACGCTGACATCCAGCAACGTGAGCTATGCGGACGACATGCCATTTCAGGATGCCATAGCCACTTTCAATGACCTGTTCTCCGAGTTCTGCTTCGCGGACGCAGGGCGCAGCAAGGCGGTAGCCGTCGCTGCGCTCATCGGCCTGTATGCCGCCCAGCTATTGCCAGACGGCGCTCTGCGGCCGTGCTTCATCGTGACGAAGAACAGCGAAGGAGCCGGGGCATCCACCATCGTCGCATGCGTCGGCGTGCCGGTGCTCGGCTACCTGTCGACGGGGGTCAAGCCGAGCGAGGAAGAAGAAGTGCGCAAGTTCCTGACATCCGCGGTGCGTGAAGGCAGGCCGCTGATATTGTTCGACAACCAGCGGGCCAAGCTGTCGTCGGCGAGCCTGGAAGCCTTCATCTCGGGCCCGGTCTGGAACGACCGCCTGCTGAGCCTCAACCAGACGTTCACGGGGCCCAACCTGGCCACGGTCTTCGTGACCAGCAACGGCTGCACCGTCAGCCCGGACATGAGAAGGCGCAGCCTGTTCATCGAACTGCACCTCGAAGAAGAGCACGCCGAGGACCGGACGTTCCGGCGCAACCTGGACTACGTGACGCTGCTGGCCATGCGCCCGAAGATTCTGGCGGCTTGCTGGTCGATGGTCAGGAACTGGCACGATGCCGGGCAGCCAGCGCCAGGGCGCTCGCATAGCGCCTTCGCCGACTGGGCCAGGGTCATGGGGGGGATTGTGGAGGCCGCAGGGTTCGGGTGCGCGCTTGAGACTGCCACTGCGGCCCTCATCGCAGATGAAGATGGCATCGCCATGCAAAGGCTGGTAGGGGCAATGAAGCCAGGCCAGAGCTATGACTTCACAGGAATCGTAAACTTGTGCAGAGTCAACGGGTGCTTCGAGAACCTGGTCGGCGAAGGCACCTCCGAAATGAAAAGGGAGTGCCGCTCGACCCTGGGAAAGCTGCTGAGCCGGTATGACCGCAGGAAGGTCAAGGACTGGTATTTTGCAGTCGAAGGCCAGGGGCACAAGCGGCACTACGGCATAGTCAAGGCCCTAATAGGCCCACGAGCTGATGCCGAGCCTGAAAACCAGCATGGTGACATGGTTGAGCATGGTAGCTCACCAGGACCAGTTCAGCTTCCGCGTATGCTAGCTGGGCGGGAATACCATGTCAGACCATGTGACCATGCCGACCCGCTGGATGATGAAGGTCCCGCGGCAGATCTGGACTGCTGAAAACGAAAATGGTGCGGAGCACAGGGTCCGCCTTGGGCATCAGGACAGTGCAAGAGGCTTGAAGCGGGGCTTGCAGCTTCCGCGCCACCGGCATGTTCCCTCCGTGTCCCTGGCAAGTCATTTCCGTCCCCCCGGCGTCTCTTCTCCAGGTTTCCGACGCCTCCTTTCCAGTCTGTCTTGACCCGCGTCCTGGAAACGGATATCGCGCTGCCAATCCCCCCGATGAGCTGCCCATCAACGGGCATCCCGAAACCCAGCGAGGCACGCCTGATTCGTCTCGGTATTGGTTCCCAGCTCGATAGTCTCCCTTCTGGGTCGTGGGGTCATGGAGTGGGCTGAAGAAATCCTTCTCCCGCAATCACCAGATTCTCCGCACCTGAGTATTATCCGGAGAAGCCGGTTGCCGTGCGCAACTGGCCAGGAGGATTTCGATGAGCCACGCTTACCGCGAGCGACCCTCGCAGCCGAATTGGAAACGGGATGAGATTGACTGGGCTGCCCCAAGGCAGTGGAAAGGAGATGATGGTGGCCTCTGGCTTTGCTGGCCAGTGGCGTCGGAACCGCAAATGTGGGAGCAGGCCATGTGCCACGCATGCGGAAGGCCCGCCCGGTGGGTCGGGCTGGCCAGCCCGTTCGGCGACGGCCAGCAGTACTTTGCGGAATTCGACAGTTGGTGCTACTGGTGCTTCCCCCGGCACAACCTCACGGGGGAAGCACAGCGCCTCGCCTGCCATGCCGACTGGGCACGGCAGCAAACGGTGGAAGAGTGCATCCGGCTCATCGACCGCTTTCGTGTCGAGACCGACGATGCAGGGAAGGCAGATGCGGCGCTCTCGCGCTTGGCAAATGAGGTCCGGCATGCCCTCACGCCCAAGGACGAGGCGGCCGTGGTCGCACTGTGACCCTAATCTTCGAGCGCGAAAGAATCTCTGAGGTATCCGCTTCCCGATCGCTCCACACTGATATCGACCAGCCTGACGGAAGGATTATGCCAACCACGCTGAGCGACGAAAATCAACTTCCTGCCCCATAAGCAGGAGCAGCTTCCGCCGCACGGATTGTTGCTCCAAACTTCAAACGCGAGGTACGCACCAAAATGGCCACAATGGTTGAAACCGTCGAGAACACCATCATCCCGGAGCCGGAGGCCGAGGCCCAGCCCGGCACGGCTCAAGCTGATGACACCGCAATTGAAACTCAGCTAACGCAGGAAATCTCCAACCTCTGGTCGGACAATGTCCGCCTGAGCGCCGACCGCAAGACGACCGCCAAGGAGCTGCGTCTTATCCGCGCCAGCCTGGCGGAGCGGCTCTACGCGATGAAATCCTTGTTGTCCTGTCCTGGCCGCGGAGGGCAATGGCGCTCATGGCTGAGGGGGCGGGGAATCCCGAGGTCGACCGCCGACAGATTGGCTTCACGGCATGCCGAAACGCTGGTCACAGCGGATAATGTCCCCACTGAGGCAATTTCAGATGCCGGCGAAGACAAGGTTGAAAGGCTCTGCGCGGCGATGTGGCCGCGTCTTTCAAAGACACTGAAAGACGACTCCGCGGTCTACGCGTTCATTTGCCGCTTGGCAGCCGTTTCAGAGATCGGCTGCGAATTGAGCGACCGCGGCCTGCTGGTCCTTAGACCTGCCTTGGAGGTTGGGGCTCCGGCAACGGGCACGGCCAGCCCCCAACCTGACTGTGCATCGGCGGGCGGGGCGGCAGCCCCGGTGCCTGAGCCCACTGTGGCGGAAACGGTTGCGGCACCGGCAGACCCTGCCGTCCTGTAAGAGGTGACCGGGAGCGGGGCGGACCCGTAAGCCGCACATCGGGGGAAAGGACACGAACATTTGGCTCCTGGGTCCCGCCCCGCTTGTCCCGCTTGGGAGCCGATCACAGCCCGGCTGGCCATCGGACAATGACCTTGGTGCGGCGGGCTGGTTCAGAGGGTCCTCCGAGTTTTTGGGCCACCTTGGCGGGGCTACGTGGTTGACGGTCTTACTTTGTGGGCGAACACAACTGCCGAAAGTGGCGTTCCCTCAAGTGAAGCGAGGGACAGCGAGGGGCTAAGCGAGATCCTACCGTATATCAAAATCCCTCTCGTAGCGAATGCGCATCCACTCCAGGTCGACCCTGGGATCGGCTTTCTCCGCACATTTGAGGGCTTCGGCCTTGTCGGCGGCTGGCCTTTCCCAGACGATCCACTCGTGGATTCCCGGCCGGTTTTGGGCGGCCGGATGCTGACGTCTTGCCTCGAACCAAGAGAGCCGAGGCACCGTTCCACGCAGAAAACACCCCGGCTCCTCCGTATGTGTCCAGTGAGCCAAGGGCATTACGGCGGGACTAGTTGCCCCTTTCGGACGTCATTCACTCACGGCTGGCTGCCAAGGGCCGTTGCCCGGCTTCCATCCAGCCTATTCGTGACCGCCGTGCTGGCGCAGCAGTTCCGCAAAGTCTTTGTTACCGTTTACCACCGCCCAGTGCAAAGGCGTCTCGCCTTGGTTGTCCTTGGCATTGACATCGGCCCCGTTGGCCAGCAGCAATTCCACCACGTCCTTGATGCCCCCAAACGCCGCTT
>JBEKUI010000313.1:0-4706 GCA_049515175.1 Terriglobia bacterium | reverse complement strand
AACGGCACCGCCGCCTCAACTGTGATGGTCTGGGTTTCTGCCCCCACCTCCAAGGCCACGTCGACGCGCAAGACCTGATTGATCGTCATCTCCAAGTCGCGGTTGGCGTAAGTCTTGAATCCCTTGGCGCTCACCGTGACCGTGTACTTGCCCGGAATTAGCGATGTGATGGAGTACACGCCGGCGCGGTTGCTCGTCAGGTGGAATTCGACGCCCGTGCCTTGGCCGAGCACGACGACCGTCGCATCCGGCACCACAGCGCCACTGGGGTCGGTAACCGTACCTGTGATCGTGCCGCTCGTGCCCTGCCCGAGCAACGTCACCGCACCCAGAAACAACGAACACGTGACGCCCACAAGGTACGTCCAAAAGCTCTTATGACTACAATTGAACATGTGCGGCCCCCTTGTTTGCCAACATTGCGTGTGGCCCTTCACAGGCCACGTTGGGAAGGTAGACTTGTAGTTGGAATCCTGACTTACGGGAAAGGATTAGAGCAGCTCGTGGTGCCAACAACCCAGAAGCAGTGGTCAAAGGTCCCTTGGTTTCAGAAGCTTGATTCAGAATCTTACCAAATGCCGCCCGGCGTGGGCCCAAGAAAACGGGCAAACCATACCTGAAGCTAACAGCCAATGTCAAGCAAAACATGGGCCAAATTGTCTTGCGTCAAGTGGCGATGTAAAACTCTTATTTTGAATAGGCTGCAAGATGTGGTGTTCAGATGTTAAGCGTATATTACAAGAAAACGTATACAAATCGTCGAGAAATTGAGAATCTTGTATATTCCACATAAAATCTGTCCCTATTCCAGCCCCAGGGAAATATACTCTCCCCGGGCGGTCAGCATTCAATACCTTGAACCGGCAAAATGGAAGGTCCCGTATTCAGCAGAAACAACTCGGTGTGCTGAAATTTCCAGCCTTACCTTTCCTCGTGGTCGTTGCTTGGCCTTGGGGAGAGATGAAAATCCCCCAAGATGGGCATAAGCGAGCAATTCGAGAGCCTAAGTGACCGACTGGTAGGTCGCCCAGTGCGGATTAGGTTAGAGAGTTTTGCTATGACGGAAATTGGTGGTACATTTTGTCATAATTCACTACGACGACATACTGCCCGCGGCCTCTCGAGGTCGGGATAGTGATCGGCAACAACTTCCCAGGCGTGCGGACTACCGACTCTTTGTCCCTGCTGCGGGGGCGATTTCCAGCGCTCGCCCATCCAACGGGCCGGGTGCCGGAACGCTGAGAATCGCGAGGACGCTGGGTGCGATGTCGAAGAGGGTAGGGTTCGGCGAAGTGACTTTCTGGTTGGAAAAGAAGATTCCCTGCGTGTCGCTGGGGTCGGAGGCGCAGTGGTCGCCGCTCCACTTCTTCATGTTGGCGACCACGATGCCGGAGGGAATCGCGCCCAGCGAGGTCTGCCACGAGGTGCGGTAGCCGTCGCGAAAATCGACCTGCAGCTCCGGCGCATCCGGCATGCGCGGGCCGTGGAAGATCTCGCTGCCGAGATAAACATTTTGAATGACGGGCTGCTGGGTGTCGGGATCTTTCACCGCCAGCAACTTCTGGCGAATCTCCGCCAGCAGCTTGTCCGTCTCCGGGCCGCGGTCGAGGATGCCAGACTTCTCCCGCCCGCGCAGGTTGAGATAGATCTGGCCGAGGCCGACCGCGTAGGCCTTGGTGCGGCTCCAATCGACATTGGGGAAGAAGCTGCCCTGCCCGAAGAGATAGTCGAGGTTCTGGGTTTTGTCCTCGGCGCCGGGATTCTTCAGCGCCATGTAGCCGTTCTGGACCAGCCACGTGTTGGTGTTGAATCCCTTGCGCCAGGTGTGGAAGCCGTGGTCGGAGACGATGATAAGCGTTCCGCCGGGCTTCATGGCGGCGAGGACGTCGCCAACAATCTTGTCCATGTGGATGTAGCTTTGCTGAATGGCGTCGCCGTATTTCGCCGCCAGCTCGGGATCGTAGCGCGGGTGCTCGGGATCGAGCAGGCGGTAAAACATGTGCGAGACGCTGTCGGTGGCAGTGAAGACTGACACGAGCAGGCTGGGGGGATCGTTCTTCAGTTCATCGAGGGTGATTTCCGCCTGCTTGTCCATGGTGCGGAAGGTGTCTTCGAGGAAGACCCCTTCGTCGATCTTCTCTTCGTTCAGCGCCCAGGTGTCGTGCCACCAGCCCAGCGTCTTGATCAAGCCGTGCTTCTTCACCAGCTCGTCGAGGTAGCCGGGCGGCGAAGAGACCGGCAGGGGCGGCGATTCCGGATCGAGATTGAGCGGCATCATGTAGATGCGCAGGTCGGGCGAAACCTGCAAAACATAAAAGCGGCAGATCGCCGAGACGGAGAGAAACGGCGTAATGCGATATTTGACGTGGTACCAGTCGCTCCAGTGGCGCTCGGCCACGGTCTCCGCGCGGCCCGAGAGCTCGATGGCGACGGCGTTCGCTTCCGGCGTGGGGCGGAATTCGATGGGCACGGAAAGCCGCTTGTACGCCTTCGCTGTGGGGTCGACCGGGCCCTCGACTTCCGCCTTCGCCGCGTTGCCGTTGATCTCCAGCCGCACAAGCTTGCCGCCGAATTCCGTGTCGCCCACGTCCCACTGCGTGAGGTCGGTGCCGAAGTAGAAGAACGTCCCCCAGGTGCCGCGAAGGTCGGGCACGCCGAGGCCCGCCAGCAGCTTGCCGGAGGGCGGCATGGGGGTGGGCGGAAACTCCAAGGGCATGCGCACGACGGTGGTCTTGTAGCCCGCCGCGGCGGCGGCCTGGTAGAACGGGATGCCGCTGCGCAGGTTCGTGACCTTGGGGCGCTTGATGGGAATCAGGCCCCAGAGGAACTCCGCTTTTTCGCGCGAGACCAGGGCGAGCTCGGGGAGATAAGTTTGCGGGTCGCGCTTGAGGAAATCAAAAATGCCCGTGCCGCCGGGATTGAGCCCCGTGGCAAACGCCGCCCAGGCCACCGGCGATTCGGGCGGATTCGTCGTGCCCAGGGGGCGGAATGTTCCCGACTCCGCCAGGCGCTGCAAGTTCGGCAGCTTCCCTTCCTTCATCCACTTCGTGGCCAGGTTCGGGTCGGCGCCGTCAAAGCCCAGCACTACAACTTGGTTCGTCACCGGGCGCGTCTGCACCCGCGTGCAGCTCAGCGAGCCTGCAAGCAACACAACCACCAGGGAAATCGTTACGGCCCGTTGGTTCCTAATAAAGTGATCAGGCATGATTGCCAAATGGACATAATAGGGTGGGGGGCAGATTTCGTCGAGGGGAAACTGCAAGGAGCGACGTCGCGGACGGCCCTGGTTAATTGGGGGGCCCAAATTGGAAATTTCCAAAGATCATCACGCAGAGGCCAATCAGACTACAGGCCGAGCCGAATAGCAAGTAAGTCTTGATAACCCAGAGTCGGTTGTCGGAAAGGCCGACCAAGCCGGGATGTTCCACGAGGTCTTCCACCCCATTTCTGAAGAATAGCCAATAATCGATAGCAATCGAGAGCGCAACTACACAAACGTACCAAGCGAGAACGAAGGGCCCGTTCCGAGGATTGATGTAACGGGAGATAGGGACGCCGCCGATCTCGGTCCCCACACCCATAACCAGCCATGGTATATTTCCGAAAAATAGCGAGCCGCGAATAAGGCGACGATAACCTGGTTCGAGAGATGGCTTTCGGGCAATCTCCTTTCTCGCACGCCCCCACCATATCGCACCATTTACGAAGGTACTCAACACAGGAAGTACCCACGCGTGTCGATCCATAACAAGGTCGAAGATGTCCTTTGCCATAGTCGTGTCTCGCCTCTGGCCAAATAACGCTGACACCCCCAATGACCCAAAAACAGCGTTCAGTCTTATTATCCTCTTACCCAACCCGCAAATCGAGAGTACAGCCCACCGGCCGGCCTGTGGGCGCTGCACTGGAAGTCGGTAGAATACCCGCGCACCCGCCGCGCGTAATTCCGCTTGACAAGTATGCTAGCCTATGATAGCCTAGAGGGGTCTCCACATCCGGGGCCGGCGGGCGGCCGTTCCCCTCCCCCCTTCCCCGGAAATCCCGCCGCGAAGGAGTCCCGTCATGTCCCTACGCCAGTTCGCACTATTAACCGAATCTAAGCTCCGCGCCCAACGCTCGAACGCCCGGCGCTCCACCGGGCCACGCACCGCCGCGGGCAAGGCGCGCAGCCGCTGGAACGCGCTCCGCCACGGCCAGTGGGCTAGCGGCCTCGCCTGGTCGGACGAGTCACTGCGCTACCTGGGGGAAGACGCGGAAGAGTTCGAGCGTCTCCGCCTGGGCCTGCACGACGCCGCCGGCCCCTCCGACGACCCCCTGTGGGGCTTGCAGATCGAGGATCTGGCGCGCCTCTACTGGCGCCGCAGCCGTCTGGAATTCGCCTGGAATTCCCAGGCGCGCGATGTGGCAAGGCAGACGATGAGCCACAACAACGCGCCCTTTTCCGACGAGGGCGCACTGCTACTCAAACAGTTGGACGTCGTGGACCGCGCCATCGACCGCAAGATCCGGCTGCTGCTGCGCCTGCGCGAGACCGAGGAACGCCAGCGCCGCTGGCAGGAACGCAATGGAGGCCGCGGCGAAACGCCGAACGTCGCCGATTCCGACGAATTGTCCAACAGCGCCGAGCCGACTGGCCCGGACGAAGTTTCCCAAGACGAAGCCGCCGCGCCCGAGCCACAAGAGGCAAGCCCTCAGAAGACAGCTCC
>JBEKUI010000312.1:0-4710 GCA_049515175.1 Terriglobia bacterium | reverse complement strand
CCGTGGTGGACGTTCTCGGTCTTCTCCGCTCCGCATTTTCGACAAGGCGTGGCCATAGTTCCCGAGTGAAGAATATCTAAATAGCCGTTGCAAGGCAAGCAATACTCGGCGGCCCGGAAGGACTTCGCCGCGCAATTTGCAGCGGTCGACGCGAGGTTAGCCCGCCACATGCGGGGGCAAGGTTACCTCGCCCTGCAGCTGACGGCGTAAAGCCGCCGCTAGCTCGAAGGGATTGGCAGCCGCCGGTCGCAGACCGGCGCTACAAAAGCCGGGGGGCAAGCATTGAGACGGCGGGGCGGCGGGCGTAGAATCAGGCGGTGCGCTGGCGCGGTTGGAGTGCCGGGGGCGAATGATTTCACGGAGGTATTTTCCATGATTTCTCTTTCTCGACGTGAACTACTGGTCTCGCTGCTGGCCTTGCCCGCAGCGTTGCCTGCTCAGGACGATTGGATTTCACTCTTTGACGGCCCCACGCTCCGCGGCTGGAAGGCAGGCGAGCTGGAAGATTCCTGGCGGGTGGTGGACGGCCAGATCGCCGCTGACGGCCCGCGCTCGCACCTGTATTACTCGGGGCGCGTGCGCAACGCCAGCTTCAAAAACTTCGAATTGAAAGCGGAAGTGCTGGCGCGCCCGGGAGCGAATTCCGGCATCTATTTCCACACCGCCTTCCAGCCCGGCGGCTGGCCGAAGAAAGGCTTTGAAGTCCAGATCAACAACACCCAGAAGGGCGATGCGAACTACACCGAGCGGCGCAAGACCGGCTCACTCTACGGCGTGCGCAACATCTACAAGGCCCTGGTCAAGGACGACGAGTGGTTCCAGATGCACATTCTGGTGCGCGGCAAACAAGTCCAGGTGCGGCTGAACGACACGCTGGTGGTGGACTACGTCGAGCCCGACCCGCCGATTCGCGAAGGCGACCTGGCCGGGCGCTACCTCGACCGCGGAACGTTCGCGCTGCAATGCCACGACCCGAAGTCAAAAGTCTTCTTCCGCAATATCCTGGTGAGGCCGCTACCAGACGACCTCGCGACGGCGAATGTCGAGCGGCCGGTGGTAGACGACGTCTACCGCGAGCTGCTGCGATTGAACTCCCAGAACTACCCCGTCGTCGATTATCACGTTCACCTGAAGGGCGGGCTGACGATTCAGGAAGCGCTGCGCGAATCCCGCCGCCTGGGGATCATGTACGGCATCGCCATCAACGGCGGGCTGGGGTTTCCCGTAACCAACGACGCCGCGGCGGAGGAATTCCTCCAGAGCATGAAAGGCCAGCCGGTTTTCGTCGCGTTGCAAGGCGAAGGCCGCGAGTGGGTGAAGCTGTTCTCGCGCCAGACCATCGCGAAATTTGATTACGCCTTCACCGACGCCATGACCTTCACCGACGACAACGGCAAGCGCATGCGCCTCTGGATCGACGAAGAGGTGGGCGAGATCCCGGACAAGCAGCGCTTCGTCGATATGTGCGTAAACCGCATCCTGGGCGTGCTCAATCACGAGCCCATCGATATCTACGTCAATCCGACCTTCCTGCCCAAAGCTCTGATGGCCGACTACGACGCCCTCTGGACGCCGGAGCGCATGCAGGCCGTGATCGACGCCGCCCGGCGGAATGACATCGCTATCGAAATCAACAACACCTACCGCATCCCCCACGCGGCGTTTATCAAGAAGGCGAAGCAGGCGGGCATCAAATTCTCCTTCGGCACCAACAACGCCGGCCGGGAATTGGGAAGGATGGAATACTGCCTGGCGATGGTGAAGGAGTGCGGGCTCGAGTGGCAGGATATCTTCGTCCCCAAACCCGAGGGCGAGAAAGCCGCGCAACGCCGCCTGCTGTAGCGCCGGTCTATGACCGGCGTCTCGGGACGCTGATCGAAGCGAGGAGCGCCGCTGGCGCAGAGCCTTTGGCTCTGCGATGATTGCGTATCAGGGCAAATGCGGGAGGGTCTTTTAGGCGATGGAAGAGAAGTACACGCTCAAAGATCATCTTGAAGCCATGGCCATTGCGGCCTTCCTGGTTGGCTCGCTGGTTGGGCTCGTCTTCGTCTTCGATTGGCTCGAAATCGACTTCAAGTGGTACAGGTTTGTTGTTTCGACTGGATTCGTATTTGGAATTCTCGCGTACGTATGCGCACACGATCTCAGGAAGATCCGGAGTTTCGCAGTCTTCGTCGCATTGATTAGCGTGCATATTGCGGGGTGGGTTGTCTATCTGCGTTCCGGAGGCGGGTTTCCCAGGTTCTTCATAGCGGGGCCTGCACTAGAAGTTGGTATCGGGGCCCTAATCATGACGTTCGTTGGCGGGGTCCGCCCACGCCTTCTTCGCCACCGGCGTTACCGCCCCGGTGGAGAGTTTTGGGAAGAAAGGAAGCGCAACCGAAAGGACCGGTGAGAAGAACGTAGCGCAACACACGCGGTTTGGTGTTGCGGCTTTTCAACGCGCGTTGTCCCCACTTGGGCGCGCCGGCTGGCGCAGACCTGGACTCGCCAGCCAGCCTGCGTTCTGAGAATTTCATCGAGACCCGCTCATTCCTCGCAGGGAGGTTCAGATGGGTTCTTACACGCGTCGAAATTTCATCCGCCGGGGCGCGCAAGGCGCGGCCGGCCTTGGAATGTTGATGGGCGCTAAGCAAGCCCCTGCTGCAGTCGCGCCCCAGGGGCAGGAGGTTTCCCCGTCGCCAGGCCAGCCGCGGAGCGCGCCGGGCCGGGCGGTGGAAGTGACGGTCACGCGCAACGTGGTTCGAGAAAACTTCGGCGGAGTGGGATTCCACGCCGAGATGTTCTTGAACGATAGCACGCCGGATTTCTTCGACCAGGTGGTGGCCAAGCGCTGGCGGGAGTTGAATCCGCGTTTCGCGCGCCTCTTCCATCCCTGGCAGCCGGATCGCCCGGGCACTCGTGATGCGAAGGCTTTGGAGGCGATGGCCCGGCAACTCGTTTTCATGAAGGAAGCCGCGGGCACGGAGATTTATCTCACCACCGGCGAGCTCAAGGACACGGTGAGTGAGGAAGACCGCCACGCTTACGCGCAGGCGGTGGTGGACGATCTGGAGTATCTGATCAACCAGGGCGCGACCAACCTGAAGTATTACTGCTCGACCAACGAGCTCTCGCTGGGCGAATGGGCGGGGATGCACCGCGACCTGCCACGCTTCCGCAGCTATCACCAACCGATTTTCGAAGAGATCAAGCGGCGGAAGCTGGGGATCAAACTTCTGGCGACCGATGCCTCGCCCATTGAGTACTGGCATACGCTCACCTGGGCGGCGCAGAACATGGACGACATCACCGGCATCTATGGCGGCCACCACTACATCAACGAACACGCCCCGGACGACCTGAGCTTTTACGCCTGGTTCCGCGACAAGTGCCGCTGGGCCGTGGATCTCGCCCGCTCCAAAGGAAAGGATTTCATTCTCGGCGAGTTTGGACCCGCGCAATATCAGGAATTGAAATATGCCGTTCGCTGGGATACCTGCAAGTACTACGGCACGCCTCTCGAGCCGCTGGCGGGCGTGCAACTCGCCGAAGCCGCGATCGCCGCGCTCAATGCCGGGGTTTACGCGATGGGCTATTGGACCTTCATGGACTACCCCGACACCAAGGGCCAGCCCTATATCAACCAGTGGGGACTCTTCAAGTGGCTCACCAACGGCGGCGTGACCCGCGCGCCCTACTATGCTTACGGCCTGCTCACCAAATTCTTCCGCGGCCCGGCCACCGTTTATCAGGTTGACGCTGGAGATGAGAAACTTCGCGCCGTGGCGCTACAGCACGCAGAGACGAAGACCTGGTCCGTGGCGGTCCTCAGCCGCGCCGCGCAGGATGTTGCCATCAAGCTGTCGCTCGGGAGCGCGGGCCCAGCGATGGACTTTCGAAAATATCTCTATGACCCACGCAACGTTCCGGTAACGGAAGATGGCGACCTGCAGGAGCCGGAAGGCAAGCTCGCCCTGCGCGACGGCCAGTTCACCGATACCCTCCGGGCGGGCACGCTGGCTGTCTATACGACGGCTTACGATGACGCTCCGCCTGCTCCCGTGCGCGGCCTCGACATCGCCCGCATTCGCGACACGCGCGTTCCGGGCTCCACCGCCGACGCTAGGCGGCTGCGGTGGACCGCCAACACCGAGAGCGACCTTTGCTACTACCGCGTCTTCCACAACGGCGTGCGCATCGCGTCGACGGTCGGGACGGAATTCATCGATGCCGGCCCCACTGCGGAAAAACCGGGAAAGTATTCAGTTGTGGCCGTGGACCGCTCCGGCAACCACAGCGGGTAATGGAGAGTCGCGATGCTCTGAGAATCTGCGACTGGAGGGCGGGGCAGCAGTGGGTGGAGTATAAATCGCGTGGTTTGCACGGTTGGCCTTTTCGGCGACCACCCCTCGATCTCCTCTTGAGCCAGGAGGGGAATTCAAAAACCCACAGTCAATCCCGCCGGCGGATTAGCCGTGGCTACCATCATTCGCCGCAAGCACCGTCATTTGTCACCCTGAGTGCAACGAAGGATCTCGGCCGTTCTCTCCGGCAATGCGGGGATTCTTCGCTTCGCTCAGAATGACACTCCCGCCGGTCACGCTGAGGCCGGGGCATCAGTTGGGTTGGTAGGAGGCGGCAGCGCTGGCCAAGTACTCGAGGGAGGCAGGGGCGACGACGTGGTAGTGCACGGCGCGTGGGCTCTTCACCTGGCGGATGGCGACGGAA
>JBEKUI010000311.1:0-4719 GCA_049515175.1 Terriglobia bacterium | reverse complement strand
CGCCGCGACCAGCAGAAGGACGAGGGTGAGAAGGACCCGCGACAGAACCCCTCCGCGGGAGCGGCGGTCCCAGGTCAGCATGGCGTCGGTGGGCAGCATAGGCGACTGTACCTCCCGTCGGTCTGAGGCGCGGGCTGAAGGCAAGTTTCGGATGGTACTCGAAAGGCGCGCCGACCGCAACGCGAGCTTAGGCGCGCGCACCCAGGGCTTGCCCGGGCGTTATCTCACTGTATAATCACACTGCCTCATGGGATTCGGCGTGTCAAAGACAAGGACGGTTTCCCTTCCCTCACGAATTGCATTCCTTTCGGGTGGGCTCGCTTCCCTGGTGCTCGTAGGATTTCTGCTCTGGGCGGGTTTCAATGCCCCTCTCAATGCCCGGCGGCCGGTTCCATCCCCAGACGGGAAATACTTCGCCTACTTCAACCCCGTGGAAGGAGAGAGCGATTCCGGCGCGGGGAATTTCGAGCTGATTCTGGCAGAGCCGCGCGGGAAGCTGCTGGCGCGGCTGCGCCTCGCGCCCGGCGGAATCGCCTGGTCCAACGCCAGTCATCTGGCGGTGGTGGATGCGACCGGGACAAAGGCCACGCTGATTGCCAACGCCGGCGATCGCTTTCTGATGCTGGCAAGGATTCCGTTGCATCCGGGGACCGAGCCGCGCTGGGCGACGGACGGAACCAAGCTGGCGGTGGTCCGAACGACAGAGGCCGGCCCCCAGCTCGCCATCTACGACATCCAGCAGCCCCAGGCCTTCCCGGTTCCTCTTCCGGCCGGTTTCCATTTCGATCGCCCCCGCCTCCTCTCCTGGTCTCCCGGCAGTGAGTCCCTGTACTACCTCAATGCGGAGGGGAAGGAATCCGTTTTGCAGCGAGTGGAGGTGCGCAGCGGGAACGTGCAGACGCTGGCGCGCGGGATTCTCCATCCCGAGCAGGATCTCCCGCACATGTCGCCGGATGGGTCAAAGTTCTTTCTCCGCGATCTGCAGGGCAGTGTCGTTGACGCGCAGACAGGCAATGTCATTTGGACGCTGCCTGCCAAAGCGGAGGCGCTCTGGTGGCCCTGGTCGCCCGACAGCCGCGGGATCTTCTACGTTCGCCTCGAGAACTCTTCCGAGATCCTCTTCCATGATCTTGAGAACTCCTCTGATCTGGCGGTGGTCTCTGGGGCAAGGTCCAACGGCTTCTTCGCGGCGGACGGCAGAACCTACTTCTTCCGCGACCCCTCCATGACGCCGCAACCAGGCGCACTCGGAGGGCAAGCGTGGCGGCGCGATTCTTGGGGCTGGCAGCAGGTGGACCGAATCCCTCCCGCACCGCAGAGCCTTGGGCGCACGGAATTGTGGCCATGGGAACAGACACTCGAGGGATTTATTCTGGCGCGGCAGGACGCCTACACTCAGGTTCGGTACGGCCTCTACGACCCTGAGGCTAAGACCCTGGACCCTTACGTCTTCCCGACCGCGACGGAGGATTTTCGTCGCCAAGTGAGGTCTCAACGCCTTCTGCTGGTGACCGTGGCCGTTTACGCGCTGCTGGCGGGGATCAGCCTGGTCCGGCGGCCAGCCAGCCGCTCGGCCCGCAGTTTCTACATCCTCGCCCTGTTTGTCTTGGCGTTGATTTGCGCCCAGCTCGTCGGCGCCTCCGACACCGTCCTCCAGGGAGCCTCACCGTATCGCATGAAGCAGGAGGGGATTGCGGCGCTCGGCTGGAGCATGTCCAGCGCACTGCCCCAACTCGTCTTCGAGCGTGTGCGGCTGGCGATCGCGGGATTATGGGCCTTGTTGCCACTTGTCGCGTTGCACTTCGGATTGGCCTTTCCGGACAGAAGTGGTGCGCTTCGGCAGAAGCCCGCCTGGACGCTGGGATTTTATGGCGTGACCCTCTTGCCTCTCGTGGCGACCATCGTTAGCCACGTGGGGATCAACTTGCCGCCCGCCCTGCTGCCGGGTCTCCTGGTGGCGTCCTGCGGCGTGGTGGTCGCAGTCTGGGTCATGAGGCTGGCAGCCAATTTGCGTCGACCGCCCGACCCGCGCAGCGGCGTACAGGTGCGTTGGGCAGTGGCGGCCCTTACCACCTTGATGGCCGGGACGGTGGTGCTTCTGCTCGTCCGCCAGTGGAATGGGGACGGGAGCAGCCGGTGGATTCACGAACTTCGCGCCGGCTTGTTCGCGCTGATGGCCTGGGTGGTGCCTGCCGCCATGACTTACGCCGTCGCCGCAAAGAAACCGATCGGAGTCCGAACCTTTCTTCGTCGCGTGGCTCGTCAGGCGCTCATGGGCGCGCCCGCCGTGCTGGTTTTCCTGATTTCCTGGGCCGTGACGGGGCTGGTAATCCAAGGCGCATTGTGGGCCTTTTCCGGCCCCGCCATCGTCATCGCCGTGCTGATCGCCGCGGTTGCACTGATGCCCTTCCGGGGCCGCATGCGGGTGGCCGCCGACCGATTGTTGGACCGCGCGCGCTTCGAGTCCGGCGAGAGGCTGAAGGATTTTGCCCGCAGCCTGCCCCATACGGTGGACTGGGAAACGCTGGCGACCCAGCTCGGGGAGGTCCTGCCGCGCGCAACCGGGGCGCGGTGGTGCCTTCTGTGGGTGGTCGATCGCAGCACGCACAAGCTTCGCTTCCAGCCGGGCACTCTCCACGTTCCGGCCGATGTCCGAAGCGTGGAGTTCGATGTCCACGAGCCGCTGTGCGAATTTCTTGCGCATGGCCCCGCGGTGCTCGAAATGGGAGTGGCCTCCGAGGACCCCTCGCTTGTCCCCATGCTGGAAGGCACGCAGAGTCGCCTGCGGAAGCTGCAGGCGGAGGTTGTCCTCGGCCTGCGGCGAGACGAGCTGCTGGCCTTGCTGATCGTGGGTGCGAAGGTATCGGGAGAACTCTACGACGACGAGGAAATCAACTTCCTGAAGCTGGTGGCGCGCGAAGCCGCCTCCGCCGTCGAAAACATCGAACTGTTTGAGACCGCCGCCCGCCACCGCGAGTTGCGCAAAGAGCTGGAGGACGCGGCGGAAATTCAGGCCCAGCTACTCCCCGCCAGCGTTCCGCGCCTCAAATCCGCTCAGCTGGTGGGCCGCTGTTTCCCCGCGCGCTCGGCGCGCGGCGACCACTACGACTTCATCGAAATGCCGGGTAGCAAAGTGGGATTGGCCCTCAGCGACGTCGCCGGGCAGGGGATGGCAGCATCGCTTCTGATGGCCAGTGTGGGGAACCTGCTGCGCGCGCAGGATGCGGCCTCCGGCAGCCTGCCGGAAATGCTGCAACGAATCAACCACCAACTGCGGGCTCCCGCCCAGGAGGCCCGGTATTGCAGCCTGTTCTACGGCGTGTACGACGACGCGTCACGCCGCCTCATGTACGTTAATGCCGGTCACACTCCGCCGCTCCTGCTCACGGAGGAGGAAGCGCAGTTTCTCGATTCCACGGGGCCCGTGCTGGGACTGCTCCCAAAGGTTGCCCACCAGGCCCGGACGATTACCCTGCAACCCGGCTCGATACTCCTGATCTATTCCGATGGCGTCGTCGAAGCTCGCAACAGCCGTGGGGAGGACTACGGCAGGGACCGCCTGACCCTGGCCGTTGCTGCGGCTCGCGAGGCCGACGCGGAGCGCCTTCTCGCCCGGGTGCTGGCGGACATTCGGGATTTCGAAGGCGGAGGCCCCCTCGAGGATGACCAAACGCTCGTGCTGCTCAAGGTCAATCCGTTGTAATGACGCAGGCGGAGGTGCGGCGGCCGCCTCTAGCCGCGCAGGCAGATGCCGATAATGACTTTGGAAACCGTCTCCCAGCTTGTCGCGGACCTGGTCCGCATCGAGTCGGTGAATCCGTCCCTAGTCCCAAGTGGCACGGGAGAGGAGAAAATTGCCCGCTTCGTGGCCGAACTCCTCCGTCAGACCGGCCTGGATTGGAGTCTCCAAGAGGTAGCTTCGGGAAGATTCAATGCGATCGGCCGGCTGCGCGGGAGTGGCGGCGGACGCAGCTTGATGCTCAACGGGCACCTCGACACCGTGGGAGTGGCGGGGATGGAGCAGCCGTTTTCGCCGAGAGTAGAGCAGGGCCGCCTCTACGGCCGAGGAGCCCAGGATATGAAGGGCGGGCTGGCGGCGGCGCTCGTCGCCGTGCAGATGCTCGCCGATGGTCCGCCCCTCCGGGGCGACGTCGTGGTTACCGCCGTGGCCGATGAGGAATACCAAAGCGCCGGCACACGCGCGCTCGTGGCGAGTGGAATTCGCGCCGACGCAGCCATCGTCCTCGAACCTACGGGGGGAGAGATTGCGACGGCCCACAAGGGCTTCGCCTGGGCCGACATTGAGACTTTCGGCCGGGCCGCGCACGGCAGCCGCCCGGAAGAAGGCCTGGACGCGATTGTGTGCATGGGCCATGTTCTGGTCGAGGTCGAGGCTCTCCAAAGGACACTGGCAGCGCGGATCCCGCATCCGCTGCTCGGTTGCGGATCTGTTCATGCCTCGCTGATTTCCGGCGGGCAGGAACTCTCCAGCTACCCCGCACACTGCAAGCTGAGCCTGGAACGGCGGCTCGTACCCGGAGAAGATGGCGGCACCTTCGCGGCGGAGTTGGATGAGGTCGTCTCAAAAATCCGATCTCGGGATTCGCGGTTTCGAGTGGTCGCCACTCCGGGCTACTGGGCTCAACCCCTGGAGACGCCGCGCGAAAGCTCGATCGTTCAGCAACTGGCAGCGAGCGCACAACGGATTACAGGCCGTGA
>JBEKUI010000310.1:0-4726 GCA_049515175.1 Terriglobia bacterium | reverse complement strand
GCTTCGCTGTGCACCTCGCGATGCCCAGCGCAAAACTCGGGGCCGAGCGGGTCGCTAGCCCTTTCTCGTGAGACTCTTGCATTCTCTACTTCATGCCGGTTTATCCCGGCGCACGAATTTCCATTTTGACTTCCCGACCGACCGATAATGTACACATGACCACCTCAAGTAGCAATGCTGCAGCCAGGTTGTTGAGCGCAGAGCCTTTTCGGCGGGGGCGAGCTGACAAGGGAATCCCATACTCGACTCTGGGAAATCCGTGCTCAAGACTGGGACTCTCTGGGGACTTTGAGGGACAGCGCTAGTAGTTCGAAAGATCTCTGTGACGCAGTTTGTGACGTAACTGTGGAAATGGACTCTCAAATACGCGACAGTCCGCCATAACCTGCTGATGTCATTTCGTACGCGGTCAATATCGTGCGCGACCAGTAATCATGCGTCTCTGCTGCTACTTGCTGCTCCCACTCGCATCTTGCCGCAATTCCGATACCCTCAATTCGGGACTAACCACACGTGGGTCGTCCTGGCTTAGAAAATTGACGGGGTGCTAGCTGGTTTTAATGAACAAGATAGCAGGCTGGCATTATTGACGGTCCGTCGCACTCCAATTAGCCTACTCAGGTCACTCTAGGGCGAATTTCGTCGGGCTTACGGTCACATTCAAAACTTGATTCGTTTTATGCCGTGGTGCGCATGCCCACGAGCTCATCGGAGGGCCCGAAGTTGTGCCGCCGATTGTGCCGGAGACAATGCTCCGCGGCGAGGTGCACACCTTGATGCGACCCTATCTCAGGTACTGCATGGGTGAATTGATTTCGATGAGCGTTGCAGTTGCCTCATTTCGATCTCCTCGAAGCTTTCTTCTTGAAACGCTCGTGAAACACAACTCCGAAACCGGACTGAAGAATACTGAAGAATAAGGAAGGGTAACGATCAAATGAAGAAACTCACTGCCAGAGGATTTCAGGCAATCACGCTTCTTCTGTTAGTTGGGCTCTCCGGCGGGCCCACGTTGGCCCAGGAGGTCACCGGAAGCATTCGAGGCGAAGTGCTCGACCCAAGCGGCGCCGGCGTGCCGTCAGTACAGGTCAAGGCCTCCCAGGTCGAAACCGGCTTGGCGCGGACCACCGTCACGGACCGCCATGGCGCCTATGTCCTGGTCCTGCTGCCCCTCGGGCATTACCGCCTCGAGGCATCCGCTCAAGGCTTCCAGAAGTTCGCCCAGGATGGCATTACGCTCAGCGTCAATGAGGCTGCCAACATTCCAGTTCGCCTGACCATCGGCTCCCCCACACAAGTCGTGCAAGTGCAGGCGAACGCCGGCCTCATCCAAACGGCCAGCACGACCCTCGGGCAGACGATCGGGCAACGCGAAATTCTGGACCTGCCGCTCAACGGTCGGAATTTCTCCCAGCTCGGGTTGTTGCAGCCCGGCGTGGTGCCGATTACCCCGGGCCTTGCCCAGGCCGGAGGTTCTTTGCGCGAGGGACAGGCGTATTCCGTCAACGGCCAGCGACCGGAGTCCAACAATTTCCTCATTGACGGGGCCTCCAACTTCAATGCTGTGGACGGAGGGTTTGTACTGAAGCCCCCCATTGATGCGATCGCCGAATTCAAGATCCTGACCAGTACCGCCAACGCCGAATTCGGCGGCGCTGCGGGCTCCACGACCAACATCGTCACCCGGTCAGGGTCGAATAATCTTCACGGCGCCGCCTGGGAGTTCCTCCGCAACGAGAAGGTGGACGCCGCCAATTTCTTCGAGAACGCCGCCGATTTCCAGAAGTCCGAATACCGGCAAAACCAGTTCGGCGGAACGCTGGGCGGCCCGGTTCGCATGGATAAGACATTCTTTTTCGGATATTACGAGGGATTTCGCAACCGCCAGGGTGAGACGCTCAGCGGCGTTCGGGTTCCTTCGGCGCTGGAACGGCAAGGAGATTTCTCCGAAAGCGGGCCGCTCCTCAATCTCTTTGCACCCGGTGGCCCCGCCCCCCTGCCGGGCAGTCAGGTGCCATTCATCGACCCCACTGCGCAGAAGGTGCTGGATCTTTACCCGCTTCCGAACGCCAAGGATGCCAATGGAGTGCTAAACCTTTACAACGCCAACCAGATTCTGCGTGACAACGAGGACCAGTTCGGCGCGCGTATCGACCACTACCTGTCATCGCGCGACACTCTGAACTTCCGTTATATGTTCCTGAACGGGTCGCGTTTTGACCCCTTGTCCACGTCTGGAGCGGGCGTACCAGGCTTTCCGGTGGGCGAAGATCATCGCACTCAGAACTTCATCGCCCAGTTCACCCACACGTTTTCACCGTCGTTCTTGAGTATCACGCGGCTGGCTTTTCTCCGGAACAAGTTCCTTTTTGACGAGCACCTGAACAACACGTCTCCCTCTTCTTTGGGCTTTCAATACGAACCCACGCTGAATGTAGCCACTGGTCCTCCGTTCATCCAATTTGGAGGGGGAGGATATGCCAGCATCGGCGATCCCATCACCGGGCCGAGGAATACCTATGAAAACGCGCATGCCGTGTCGGAATCGCTGACCTGGGTTCACGGACGGCACGAGATGAAATTCGGGGCGGACTACCGGCGTGACCAACTCAACGTCATCAACGGAATTGCGTCGAACGGCTTCTTCGTTTTCATCCCCATCCCTCTCAGCAACGCCTTCGCCAACTTCCTGATTGGCCAGCCTCTCCTCTTCCTGCAGGGCGGCGGCGACCAGCCAGGAGGCGGCGGAGACTTGTCGCGCGGACTGCGCGGCAATGACTTCAACTTCTATGCCCAGGACTCCTACAAGGTCAGTCCTCGACTGACCCTCAACCTCGGCCTCCGTTATGATCTGCCCTTTCCTTACACGGAGATTCGGAACCGTCAAAATCTGTTTGTGCCGGGGGTGCAGTCCCACGTGATGCCAAACGCTCCGGTCGGATTGCAGTATCCTGGCGACCCCGGCGTGCCCGCCGGCCTGATTCCCACCGAAACCAAGGCCTTCGCGCCCCGCATCGGCGTGGCTTGGGATCCGACGGGCAGCGCCCGATGGCTGGTCCGGGCCGCCTACGGGATCTTCTACGATCCGTACTACAACGGCCAGGGTGGCCCCTTGCAGACGCCCATCAGCGCTCCACCTTATCTTCGGACCGCGCAGCTGCTTTTTCCCGGGAGCCTTTCGGACCCTTTCGCGAATGGCAATCCATTCGCAGCGCAGTTTGCCGAACCCATGACGCTCTTGACGCTTTCACCCCAATTGCGTTTGCCTTACGCGCAGGACTGGAACATGAACATTGAGAGATCTTTCGGCGCCGACTGGCTCTTCGAGATCGGTTACGTGGGGACCAAAGGGACCAAACTGCCGCGCTTCATCGAAGGTAATCCGTCCCTTCCCCTCCCCGGCCAAACATGGACCGATCAACAGAATAACTTCGACCAGCAGAGGATCTATTGTGTGCCCAACGCGCAGGGCAACTGCACTTACAGCTCAGTGGGACTGATCGTTGGCGGTGCAAATTCCTCCTATAACGCCCTGGAAGCGAGCCTGAAGAAGCGGTTCAGCCGGGGAGTATCATTGCTCGCTTCCTACACGTACTCGAAATCCATCGATGACGTTTCCTCATTCAACATCACGGGGTCTGCCTCCCAGCCTGCCGCCGGCGAAAACGACCTGGCGCAGGACCCCTTTAACCTCGCCGCAGAACGGGGCAGGTCGATGTTTGACGCGCGTCACCGCTTCGTGCTGAGTTACCAATGGGAGCTGCCTTACTGGAGGCACGCTCACAACTGGTACCAGCACGTTTTAGGTAGCTGGCAGGTGAATGGCATCACCACTTTCATGAGCGGCACACCCTTGACGGTTGTCGACCAGAGCTACAACTACAATGCGCCGGAGATCACAGGATTCTCAGCCTTCCGTCCGAACCTTGTTGGCAACCCCAACAGCGGCCCAAAGGCGGTCGGAGAATGGTTCAACACCAGCGCCTTTCAGCGCCTCGACCTCTCGACGACCCCCGCCGGTGTATACGGAAACGCAGGTCGGAACATCGTCCAAGGACCGGGGCTGGGGCAGTGGGACTTCTCGGCTTTCAAGAATCTTCGCCTCACGGAATCGAACAGCCTGCAATTCAGGGCCGAGTTCTTTAATGTGTTCAACCGCGCCAATTTCCGACTGCCCAACGGCGACATCAGCTCACCAACGTTTGGCCAGATTCAGCAGGCCCTCGCGCCGCGGCTCATCCAGTTCGCGCTGAAGTTTATGTTCTGATCCGCAACGGCGCATCGCACGGATGTGAAGCCGGTCTCGATTCCCGGTCGCCCTCCTGAGCGGGCGGTCATTTAACTTTTCGTCAAGATCAACGTTTGCGCATTATGGAGCGCAAATCGAATGGACCCTATCTATCTCAAAGACGTCGAGCAGACTGCCAAGGCGGGCCCCGCGGGCGCGCAGTTCGCGGCCATGGAATCGCAAGGCATTCCGGTGCCGCAGATCCTCTACCTATTCGCCTACAAACCCCGCATGACGGAGCATCTCTCGCATTTCACGCAGGAGCTGATGCGTGGGCCCTCGCCGCTCTCGCCCGGGCAACGCGAGTTGATCGCGGCCTTCACCTCCAACCGCAACCAGTGCGTGTTTTGAATCGGCTCTCACGCCGCGGTCGCGGCGGAGCTGCTTGCAGACGCCGAGAAGGTTCGTGCCGTCCTCGCGGATTACACGACGGCGCCG
>JBEKUI010000309.1:0-4734 GCA_049515175.1 Terriglobia bacterium | reverse complement strand
AGAAGGCCCCCTCGGTCAGGTCGGGGAGCGTGAAGTCCAGGGCGTCCAGATGGATCGTAAACGCCGCTTCGTGCCGCCCGGCATGCACGATCACCCGGCCTGTGTACGTTCCCGGAGCCGCATCCTTGGGGATGTGGAGAGTTAGCCAAACTCCCTGCGTCGTGTTGGCCTCGACGCGGCCCGGCGACTCAACGAGGAGAGGGTCAGAAACGTATTGGCCGATTTCATCGACCAGCACGTAGCCCGGATAGCGAATCTCGGTCCAGGAGCAGGGAAGCGGATTGCCGGTCCCCGCGTCTGCCGCCGCGCACTCGGCCGAGAATCCCTCCAGGGCCTCTGACGATCGAATCGCCATCTGCGTTGAGACGATTTCGTTGCGAAATGCTTCCAACCTCACCTGGGTTTTCAAATCGCGGCTGAAACTTGCCGGGGTCAGACGTTTTCCAGAGCCTGCGACCCAGGCCTGAAAATCCGCCGCTGCTCCGGGGATGGGGGCCGCGAGCGCTGTCGTAGCACACACCAGAAACAAATAAGCACTATGGCAAATTGGAATCGCTCGGGCGTACGGATTCACGGGGGTACCTCCTCCGGCGGAAAAGTCGTCTAATGCTCACCAAGCCAGCGCGTAGCGGTAACCGCGCACGTCGGCGCCGGCGGTGATGGCGGTCGTCGTCGAGTTGTATTCGACCACCGTCGGGGCGCAGGAATTCGCCCAATCGCCTTGGATCTCCACTTTATGGCCTCGGTCACGCAACTGGCCGGCTACTTTGGCCGGGATTCGGCTCTCAATCTCTAGCGCCAGCGGTTCGTCGGCGTGATCGTCGAAGGAACTGTACATGGCGCGCGAATTGAAGCGTGGCGCTTCCACGGCCTCCTGCGGGTTCATGCCGAATTCCGCCACGTTCAGGAAGACCTGAAGAAGCGTCTGGTCCTGCGAGTCGCCGCAGGGCGTCGAGAAGGCGAGCCAGGGCTTGTGGTCTTTGAGCGCCAGCGTGGGCGTCAGCGTGATCCGCGGGCGCTTGTGGGGCGCAAGCTGATTGGGATGACCCGGCGTCAACACGAAGGCCTGCGCACGCTGGCTGAGCGGGATGCCCGTCGATCCGGCGATCACCGTCGGAAACCAGGCGCCGCTGGGTGTGGCGGAGAACATGTTTCCGGCGCTGTCGATGACGTTGACGCACGTGGTGTCTTGGTGCTCGCCATTGCGGTCCGCGAAACGCGCCTTGACGAAGTCCTCCGGCGCGCGCGCCTGCATGTGCATGGGATCGCCGGGAATGTGTTCCGCCGAGGCCCACGCGGGATCGATCAGCGGCCGGCGCATGGCAGCGTATTCCTTGGAAACCAGCGACAGGGGAATTGAGCTGAAGTCCGGATCGCCGTAGTAGGCGTCGCGGTCGGCGTAACCGAGTTTCATCGCCTCGACCACGGTGTGAATGTAGTCGGCGGAGTTTTGTCCCTTGGTCTTCAGGTCAAACCCTTCCAGCAGGTTGAGATTCTCGAGGAACACCGGTGACTGACTCCAGAAGCTCACCTTGTAAACGTCGATGCCACGATAGTTGGTACTGAGCGGAGCTTCGACCTTGGCGTGAAACGCGGCGAAGTCACCTTCGCGCAGAAGGCAGCCCGCCTGCTTGCAGAAGTCGCTGATCTCGCGCGCCACCGGCCCGCGATAGAAGTATTCGCGCACGGCTTCGATGGCCGCCGCGCGGCCGCGGCCGGAGGACTGCTTTTCGGCCTGGGCCAGGCTCCGAAGAGTACGGGCAAGGTCGGCCTGGACGTAGATTTCGCCCGCCGTGGGCGCGCGGCCTCCCGGCAGGCAGACCTTTTTCGAAGTCGGCCATTTCTCAATAATCGATTTGTATCGGGCCAGGCCGCGTGCGAAATGCGGATCGAGCGGGAAGCCATCCGCCAGTTCGATGGCGGGCTGAATGACTTCCGCAAAAGGCATCGTTCCGTATTCCTCGAGCGTAAGCAGCAGCGAGTCCACGGCGCTGGGCACGATGGCGCTCAAGAGTCCGTAGGCGGGAATCGTGCCGCGGGAAATACCCGCCACATCCGCCAGGCGTGGGTCGTCGCGCCGCAGGTGCTTGTAGAAATCCACCGTGGCCAGTTCGGGAGCGATTCCCGCGCCGTTGATGGCGACGGGAGTAGCGTCTTTCAATTTGACGAGGATGGGACACTCGGCGCCCATCCCGAAGCCGTTCATCTCCACGACGGCAGCGGCGAACACGGTCGCCACGCCCGCGTCCACCGAGTTTCCGCCTTTTTCGAGGATTCGCAGCCCGGCCTCGGCCACCAGCGGGTGCCCGGCGGCCACCGCGCCACGCCGCCCCGCGACCAGAGGTTTCATGGTTGCCGCCACGCCGGAGCTTGCGGTGGCGGAGAAAACACAGACGGCGGCCAGCATCAGAACGGCCTCATGCCGGGGGCGACGGTTGCCCATGCTTCCTCCTTCAAACAGGACATCCAGGGGATTTCGATGCGGATAAAGTCGAATGCTGGAAGAAATGGCCTGCAAAGTCAAGGAGTGTTCGGGGGCTTTCGGACACGGGCTCAATCGTGAATTCGAAAAGGCGCAGAATTAACCGTCGCGCGCGTTGAAATGCGGCGCAAAAAGAGGTAGTTATTGCGTGCTTCATATTCTGTCTCCAGTGGAGAGCTTTCCCGGAAGGACCGAGATTGACCAGGAGGAGGTACATCAAACCTTGAATCGCAGACAATGGCTGACTGGAATTGGGGCGGCGTCCCTGGCGAAGAGCGCCGGACGCGCCTCCGCGAGGGGAGTGGCGCCGCCGCGGCCCGCCGTCGAAACGCCCCATCCCCTCTTACTCAGCGACTTCCGGCCGAGTAGCATGTTGCACGTGGCAGAAACGAAAGTGCCGCGCGCGCGCTTTCCCGTCATCGACATTCACACCCATCTCACCTTCGTTGCCGCGAACAAAAACGGAGTTGAACTCGGCGAGAAAGTGAAGCCGCTCGCCGAACCCGGCGACCTCCTCAAGGTGATGGACCGCAAGAACATTCGCCTGATGGTGGACCTGACCGGCGGCGTCGGCGCGGGCGTCGAGGAAGCCATCCGCAAACTTCAGCAGCCCTATCCCGAGCGCTTTGCGGTGTTCACGGAGCCTTGGTGGGAACGGACGAACCAGCCGGACTACCCCCAGTTCCAGGCGCAGGCCCTCGAGCGGGCACACCGAGCCGGGGCGCGCGGCTTGAAGGTCACCAAAGTGCTCGGCCTCTACCTGCGCGAGAAAGTCACTACCGGGCCGCTGGTGAAAGTCGACGATCCGCGGTTCGATCCCATGTGGGAAACGTGCGCCAGCCTCAAGATGCCCGTGGCCATTCATATTGCCGACCCTGAGGCTTTCTTCCTGCCCATCGACCGTTTCAACGAGCGCTTCGAGGAACTGAACAATCATCCCGACTGGTCGTTCCACGGGAAGGACTTCCCGAGTTTTCGAGAGATCCTGGACGCGTTTCACCGCGTGGTGGCCCGCCATCCTCGCACGCAATTCGTGGGCCTGCACCTCGGCTGCAACGCCGAGGATCTGGCCTCCGTGGCCGAGGCGATGGATCGCTTACCCAACCTGCACGTGGAGTTGGGCGCGCGCATTGCCGAACTGGGCCGGCAGCCGCGCGCGGCGCGCAAGTTCTTCGACAAGTATCAGGATCGGATTCTCTTTGGCACCGACGCCGTCCCTCCGCCGTACGGGAACGCCACGCCGCAACAGATCTTCGGCGACGAGCTTTATGAGATCTACTATCGTTTTCTCGAAACCGAGGATGAGTACTTTGACTACGCGCCCGCGCCCGTCCCGCCCCAGGGGCGCTGGCGGATTTACGGTCTTGGCCTGCCGGATGAAATTCTCAAGAAGGTCTATTCCGAGAACGCCGTAAGGCTCCTGGCCCTGGGTGCTTGAGCCGGACTGATGGCTCGAAACGGCTGACGAGTACTTCGACTATTACAATGCCCCCGAACAGGGGCGGTGGAAGATCTACGGAATGGAACTGCCTCCGGACGTTCTGGAAAAGGTCTATCATGCGAACGCTGAGAAGATTTTCAGTCAATTCAAAGGTCTGGCAGCAGGGAAGTGAGGTGAGCGATGAAGACGCACATTCAAGGGTCTGATTCCTGTCGAGCGAGTCTATCTGCACTACTTCTTTCCGTCGTGGTCGCGGTCTTCTCCGGAGGCTGCTCGAAGGAAGTCCCTCCGGTTGATCAATCCATGCCCTCGGCGGCGGCCGTGACGGTGAACCCCGGCGGCCCGGTGACCATCAAGACGCCGACGGCGGAGTTTGAAATTCTTTCCTCCGGGTATGTCCGTGCTTACCTCCTGCAGGATGGAAAACGCCTGACCCTGGACGATCCCGGAGCCGAAGCGAGGACTGCCGGAGGTTACTTAGTCAGCGAAGGCAAAGAGATCCGGGACTTTGTGCTCGATTTCGGCCATGTTAAGACCGCCGAGCCACGGGGCAAACTGGGCAGCCGCGGCAAACGCGTCGAGATCCCTGCCGCGAGCTCCAGCGATGCAGCGGCAGGCATCGAAAAGACTCTGGCGGTTGAAGTGTACGACGATTTTCCGAGCATGGCGGTGACGGCAGTTTCTTATAAGAACGTCGGCGCCGCTGAATTCAAGCTCGACCAGGCCGTGGAGCAATTTCATCGTCTGGACGCCTCTCTGGCTGATCCGAAGGCACCTCCTTATCGCCTCTGGTCCTTTCAGGGTTCTGCCT
>JBEKUI010000308.1:0-4752 GCA_049515175.1 Terriglobia bacterium | reverse complement strand
TGCCGGTGTGAAGCCTCAGAGGCCCGCCCGGAGCCGTCCGAAGTCCTCAGAGAGGAGCCAATGACCATCCTGATGGCAGGTCCTACCGCTCTCGTATCGGCTCAAGTATCCGGAGCCCTTCCTCCCCCAGTATCGACTTCCAAAAGGTTCCTCATTGCCAACGCCTGAACCGCCGATAAACAAGGATGAAGGCGATGTGGGGGTGGAGTGTCCGTTTTGTTCCATTGGGCGTGCTGGATGACCGCACGCCGGCCGAGGTGTCCTTAGCCCCCGCGTTCAGTGACCAAGGTGTGAGATGAGCGAGACTGTCCCGGGCGAGCGGCCCACCGTAGGCGAATCCGTTGCCAGATCTGCCAACGCGGGCGGCTTCGGCACAAGATGCCGTCGTCCTCAATTCGTTGTTCCGACTCGTGGCCTCATGTCCCGACCCCCCGCCTCTGTGAACTTGGAGCGCTGCAATGAACACCCCACCTGAAGTCTCCACCATTCCTGTCCGGTCGGCTGGGTCAGGAACTCCCGGCGCGCCGCGGCGCCGCGCTCGCCTATTCGAAAACTGGGCCTACCTGTTGATTTTTGCCGCGGGAGTTGTAAGCCTGGGGCTTTTCCTTGGCCTTCACATCTCCAATTCATATCGGGGGGAGATGGCCTATTGGAGGGCGCGGCAGATCAGTGTTGCCGATGAGCGCGCCCAAAGGGTTGAGGACTGGTTGCAGGAACGCCGAGCCGATTCTGAACTCTTCTCAACTCGCCCCTCGGTCCGCGCCGCCTTGCGAGCATACTACACTTCGGGCCACCCTCCCGCGCGCTCCCGTGGCGGCCGACCGGACTTGACGGCAGTTCTGGACGAGATGGTAAGGCTGTACCCGTTCGCCGGGGCCTATGTCCTGGATCGTGACATTCAGATCGTGGTGCAGTCCAGCCGCGCTAGAACCTTGACCCCGGCACTCACGGATGTCTGTCGAAAGGCGTTGCGCACCGGAACGTTCCGGATCGAATTGTTGGGTGACACGCCAGGCAAGACCATTATTGCTTTGACCGCGCCCGTGTTTCCTGGACCCCGTCCAGCCAAGGCGGACAGCCCCCCAGGCACCCCCCTCGGGATGACGCTGGTTGTGATGGATGCAGCTCAAACGCTGTTTCCACTCCTGCAGCGAGAGGGTGTGCCGACACGGACCGCCGAAACAATTCTAGTGCGCCGCGGGGAAAACGATCTCGTCTTCTTTTCCCCCCTGCGTCACGTTCCAGCGGGTTCACGGAACTTGCGGTTTTCCTTGCCTAACGCTCCGCTGCCCGCGCGCGCCGCTGTCGAGGGGCGTGAGGTCCCCTTGGAGTCCACGGACTACCGGGGTGTTCCGGTGCTGGCGGAGTCGCGACGTATCCCCATGACGGGGTGGGGGCTGGTTCGCAAGATCGATCGCGCTGAGGCTCTGGAAAACCTCCGGCACACTGCCCGGACCGAGGCATTGGCAGGGGCGCTCTTGCTTGCGGCCTTAGGCGGTCTGCTTGCGGCCCACCGTCGGCACACCCTGACGGCAGTTCTGAAAGCCGAAGCAGAGAAGTTCCGCGGTTTGCTGGAGTCGGCCCCGGACGCCATGGTCATCGTCGACCCGGATGGCCGCATCGCTCTGGTCAATGCCCAGGCCGTTAGAACGTTTGGGTACAGCCGGGGGAGCTTGCTTTCCCGGCCCTTCGAGATGTTGGTCCCCGAGCGTTTCCGGGGACGCCCCGCGGAGTCCTGGTGGCGCGTCCCGAATCCATCCGACACCCTCGCGCATTGCGTCGTCTCCGACGTCTTCGGGCAGCGGCAGGACGGAAGCGAATTTCCCGCGGAGGCCACACTCGGCCCCATTGAGACTCCTGAGGGGCCGGTCGTTTGCGTCGCTATTCGCGATATCACCCAGCGCAAGCGGGCGGAGGAGAGCTTGCGCAAAAACGAGGCCACTCTTGCCGAGGCCCAGCGCATCTCGCATGTAGGAAGCTGGGAATCGGATTTAACGGACAACAAGTTTACTTGGTCGGAAGAGCTAGACCGCATCTTCGGTTTCGAGCCTGGCTTCGTGGTCCCAACGTTGGAATTGGCTTTGAACGCTGTTGATCCTGGGGACCGCGAGCGCGTAAAACAAGCGCTGGAAAACTCCATCCATTTGAACACCCCTTACGACATCGAGTTCCGGGTGATTCACCCCGACGGCACAGAGCGCTTCGTCCATTCCCGAGCGAAAGTGGTTCGAAATGCGGCGGGAAAACCCTTGCAAATGGTCGGCTCCCTGCAAGACATCACGGAGCGCAAGCAGGCCGAACAGTCTCTGAAAGACAGCGAGGAGCAGATCCATCTCCTCCTGGATTCCGCGGCAGAAGGAATCTACGGTCTGGATCAAGAGGGAAAGGTTACGCTGTGCAATCGGAGTTGCTTGGAGCTCCTCGGCTATCAGCACCCCAGCGACCTGTTGGGCAAGTCCATCCACTCGTTGTGTCATCACACGCGTCCGGACGGGACACCCTACCCGATTGAAAGTTGTCGCGCCCATTCGGTCATACACAAGAGCGAAGGGGCGCATATCGACGACGAGGTCTATTGGCGCTCCGATGGCACAAGCTTTCCGGCTGAGTACTGGTCGTACCCGATCCGAAAAGAGGGCAAGGTGGTCGGGTGCGTGGTGACGTTCCTGGACATTAGCCTGCGACGGCAAGCTGAACACGACCTGCGAACGCTAAATCAAGAACTGGAACTGCGGGTGCGCCAGCGCACCGTCGAACTGGAAGCCGCCAATAAGGAACTGGAGGCTTTCACCTATTCCGTTTCCCATGATCTTCGCGCCCCGCTCCGGCACATCGATGGCTTTTCCAAGATTCTGATGGAAGAAGATCTCGCCGGGCTCAGCGAGGATTCCAGGCGCTACCTCACCCGCATTCGCGAGGGGACAAAACAAATGGGCCAACTGGTGGACGACTTGCTGAACCTGGCGCGGGTGGGGCGCAAGGAAGTCGCCTTGCAAGTAACAGGTTTGAGCTCGCTGGTCCAGGAAGCGGCGGAGGAAATCAAAAGAGAAAACTCGGCCCGATCGATTGAGTGGAAAATCGCCCCCTTGCCCTTCGTGGACTGCGACCCTGGCTTGATGAAGCAGGTGTTCGTCAACCTGCTCTCCAATGCCGCCAAGTATACCCGCCCGCGGCAGCACGCCCTCATCGAAGTGGGAACCCTCAGCGATAACGGGCAGTCCGTGGTTTTCGTGCGCGATAACGGGGTGGGATTCAGCATGAAGTATGCCGATAAGCTGTTCGGGGTCTTTCAACGCTTGCACCGCGCGGAGGATTTTGAGGGCACGGGCATCGGTCTCGCCACGGTCCAGCGAATCCTCCACAAGCACGGCGGGCGAGTTTGGGCCGAGGCCGAACTCGACAAGGGCGCCACTTTCTATTTCACCCTCGGCAGCGGCGAAGGTCAGAAGGGGAGCGATAAAGTCAGTACGGTGGGAGCTGAAGGAAATGTGGCGTAGCGCCGGCCCGTCCCGAAAGAAAAGGTTCTAAGAATAGACGAGGTGAATGATGACTCAGAGAAGTGTGGAGATTCTGCTGGTAGAAGACAATCCGGACGATGTGGAGCTCACTCTGCACGCCCTGCGCCAGGAAAAGCTGGCGAATACCGTGGAAGTGGCGCGCGACGGGGAGGAGGCGCTGGACTACATTTTCTGCCGAGGCAAGCACGCCGACCGCGAATTCAATCGCCAGCCCCGCGTGGTGCTGTTGGATTTGAAATTGCCCAAGGTGGACGGCCTGGAAGTTTTGCGGCAGATCAAAGGCGATCCCCGAACCAAAGCCATCCCCGTGGTCGTCCTGACTTCTTCGCGCGAAGAAAAGGACATGGTGAACAGTTATAAGCTCGGGGTGAACGCTTACATCCAGAAGCCGGTGGACTTCGACCAGTTTCGCGCGACGGTGAAAAGCCTTGGGCTGTTTTGGCTGGTGATAAACCAGCCGCTCGCGGCAGCCGACAAGGCAGCTTAAGGCCGGGAAGATGGTGTCGCGGTCCATTCGGCCCGTGGACGGAGTGAAAGCACGAGACTCCTTGGGCAGCTTGGGGAGTAGGTTACCCGACCACCAGGGGAGGGCAGACCGCCGACATTCACGGAAAGGAAAAGTGCGTCATGCCCAAACCAGATTCAAAAAAGAGCGCCACCCCACCGGTGCCTCTCCATATTCTGTATGTGGAAGACACCCCCGCCGACGCCGAGTTGTGCTTGCACGATCTAAAGAAGGCAGGGTTTGAGCCCCACGCTGACATCGTCAGCACTCCCGGCGAATTCAAAGAGAAGCTGCGCTCCAAGCCCTATGACATCATTTTGTCGGACTGCAGCTTGCCGAAGTTTTCCGCCATGGAGGCTTTGGAATTCGTGAAAGAGGAGGCGCCCGACCTCCCCTTCATCCTGGTGACCGGCACCTTGGGCGATGAAGGTGCGGTGCAGGCCATCAAGCAAGGGGCCACCGACTACGTCCTGAAAGACCGGCGCGCCCGGCTGGCCTCCTCCGTGCGCCGCGCCTTGGAAGAGAAGAAAACGCGGCAGGAGCGCAAGCAGGCGGAGGAGGCGCTGGCGGCTTCGGAAATTCGCTATCGCCGACTTTTTGAAACTGCCAAAGACGGCATTCTGATTCTCGATGCTGAGACCGGCATTATCGTCGACGTGAATCCATTCTTGATTGAGTTGTTGGGTTCCCCGCGCGAACATTTCTTGAGAAAACACTTCTGGGATCTCG
>JBEKUI010000307.1:0-4802 GCA_049515175.1 Terriglobia bacterium | reverse complement strand
AAGGGGGTAGGTCGGCACTACAACCGCTTTTCGAGAAGCCGGGATTGATTCAGAAGAGGTTCGACCAACGGAGAGGTCAAATTTCACTCAAAATTGTTCTCAACTGCGAAAGTTGGGCTAGGAATCATCGCGGCGCTGCCGCAGCCGGACGGCTGGCGAATCAGGAGAGAGAGCACAGGAGCGCTCAGCAGTCATCCAGGGGGGACAAGTGTCAGCGGAGAGGCACGGTGGAGGCAGGAAACATAGCAGACGCATGCGCCGGGTCAAAGGCTCGGCTCCGTCGCGAGTTCTTCTCTTCCCTCTACACGCGCGGAAACGAACACCTTCACCGGTCCAGTCTCTTGGGGGGGTGGTCAACCGTTCACGCCTTAGCCACTTTTTCGGTGATGTACCGCAAGCGATCCCACTCGGCGTCCGCCGTGACCATATCACTGACGCCGAGTACGAAATGACTCTCGCGGCCGTAACGTTGAAACAGTTCATCGACCGTGCGCCGAAACTCCTCCTCCGTCGTGCTGGAGGAACAGAGCAGAGTGGAGGGGATCCCTCCCCAAATGGTAATCCGATCTGCCAAGGCTTCACGGATATCCTCGAGCCGGCAGTGCGTCATGGGATAAGGACAGACGGAGTCGGCGATGTCGAAGGTGGCTCGCAGGTATAAGGGGAGCAGCCTCCGATTCTCTCCGTCCGTATGAGTCATCAAGTACTTTCCCTGGCGATGTAACATCTCGGCATAGTCACGCAAAGGAGGGAGGATGTACTTCTCGAAGAAGGGAGGGTGGGTAATCGAGTCGTCGTAGTTGCCACCCAGCAGGACCACCTCGGCGGACGATTCGGCCACGACCTCCTGGATTTGCTGGTAAAAGGGCGCCATTTGCTCGGCCAGGCGCTGGACTTTCTCCGGGTAGTCATGAAGAGCGAAGAAGAATTCTTCAAGCGGCATCAGCTCTTTCATGATGTGCTGGATGGGACAGGCCGTCCCTGAAACGTAGCCAACCACAACCCCGCGCTCGCCCACCTCCCGGCGACGCGCCAGATAGCCACCGAGTCGTGGTTCAACTTTGAGATGCGAAAAGATGTAGCCGATGACTTCGAAATCGCTGACGTTCCGGATGGCGTGTTCGACAATCCAGGGCACAGAGGCGCCGGCATCGAGCATCTCATCAGTCATTACGGTGACGGTGCGGATGGCGCCAAGCGGAGTATTGTATTCCACTACCGTTTCCTGGCCGCGCCGAATGACGCGTCGATCGACTTTGTCCAGAGTCGTTGCATATGGAAGAACGGGGACCTGATAGATCCCGAGCGCCCGGTCCACCATATCGTTCGCATCCGGACATCCGGTGAAATCGGGCACCGAGGAGTAACATCCCATTCCTAATCGGTCCGCGATTTCGGTAAGTGTGAGCGAACGCAACTCCGCCGGCAAGGTACCGTCGCGCAAGCGGGCGCGATACCAGAATTCGAGGCGTGGAACCCAAGGCAGGCGGTCGGGAGTCTCACCCCTGACCGCGGCCAAGATGCGTTCCCGGTCCGTCATTTTGTCCTCCACTGCAAACGGCGTATTATACCCGCCCCATGGATATTGAACCACCTGCTTACCGCCGTTTTGCCTGGTTTATTGCCTTTCTCCTGTTTGCGGGTTCTGCGGTCAATTACATAGACCGCGCCGTGTTGGCTTACGTGATGCCCCAGGTGCGGCATGACCTCTCGCTTACGCACGCCGATTACGGGCTGGTCGTCAACGCGTTCCTGGTCACCTATACGATTTTCTACATCTTGGGTGGGCGGCTTTCCGACCGCTTGGGATGCCGGCGGAGTTTCACGATTACCGTGGTCCTCTGGTCCATTGCCAGCATGGCACACGGCCTTGTGCAGGGATTTCGCAGCCTGTTCGTGTGCCGGGCACTGCTGGGGATGTGGGAGGGCGGCTACTATCCGGCGGCCATGCGGGGCGCAGCGGAGTGGTTCCCTTCTGCGCACCGAGCGAAGGCCGTCGGGCTGTTGCTGTCGGCCATCAGTGTCGGCATGTCGCTCGCCCCTCCCGCGGTGGCGTGGATCACCCTCAACTATGGATGGAGAGCAGCATTTCTGGTCACGGGTGCCGTGGGCCTTCTGCTTGTTCCACCCTGGCTCTTGCTCCATAGACGAATTCGACAGCGTTACGGCGTGCGCGATCCGGCGCCGGCTGGCACGCTCGACCAGGGCGCGCGTCCTCCGGGTGAAGAGGATATATCTCTGTTCGAAGTACTCAAAACGAGAAAATACTGGTGTGTGCTGACTGCCCGTGCCGCTTCGGACGCCGCCTGGTACTTCTATCTTTTCTGGATTCCAGCCTACTTCCTTGAAGTCCGGCACCTTGACCTTGCGCTGGTTGGGCGACTTCTCTGGGTACCATATCTCGTCGCGGGCCTGGGTGCCTTGGGCGGGGCCTGGGCGAGCAGCGCGCTGATCCGGCGCGGATTCGGTTTGGATCGCAGCCGCAAGAGTATCCTCCTTGCCTCGGCGTCTCTTTGCATCGTCGGCGCCTCGGCTTGCTTTGCGCCCGGACCGTTATTTGCTATCGCGTTGGTAAGCGTTGCCTTATTCGGACATCAATCCTGGTCGTCCAATATCCATACTGTGATCACGGAAATTACTCCGGGGAAGCATGTCGCAGTTCTATACGGAATCACCGGGTCAGCCGGGACGTTGCTGGGCGCGGTTTCGCAACCTGTTATAGGCGCCGTGGTGGATCGGGCTGGCTACGAACCGGCTTTCGTCGCTGCGGGTCTGGCGTATGTAGTGGCAGCGGTGCTGGTGGTCGCGGCGGGGAAGATCGAGCGAATCCGGCGGAACACGTCACCTCTTAATTGACGCCGCGCGGAAACGGGTAGCGTCCTAGTTTCGACCGCAGCGCCTCCCTTCGGGGCGGCATCCCCATACGCTTTGGTAGGAGAGGACCTTTCAGGGCCGCCCGCGGGAGCGTGGCGAGGGTGCTCCCGTACCAAGCGGTACGGGCCGGGTTGATTCCACTCCGCGAGGGGGAGAGATGATGGTAGTGAGTCAGCGTCCGAGTTGGCGACCATCAAGGCTAGCGACCATTCATCCAAGGCGGCCAGGCTGGGGAGCTGTATGGCTATAAAGGACTGGGCTCCTTCGGTGGTCGCTGGAGGCACCGAGCACTGAAAACTGGGTTGAAGCATTGCACGCGGAGGCGGTTATGAGTACGCTTTCGGTCGGCGGGAAGTGGATAAGGGAAATTCCGGCTGAAATCGCTGAAGCGGAGGAATGAAATGCCAGGAATAGAGCGGAGAGTTTTTCTGCAGGGAACGGGAATGCTCACTGCTGGCGCACTGACTTCGAGGCTGCAGGCGTATGCATCGGAGTTGGCTGCGGCCGGCCAAGCGGCGAACCGGGACAAAGACACGCTTTCTCCGCCGGTCTATGAGCCATTTGAGTGGACCGCACCGGGCCTGGTATTTTCCTTCGAGTTTCTTGACAAGAAGATCCGTTCCAGGACGGTATTGCCGGCAGGGGTTACGCCCCCCAAGAATATTCCTCTCCCGACCGCCATTTCAGGTATTGAGACCTCTCTCCACTGCACTGGCGAAGACCCAAACGACCATCATGGTCTGAAACTCACGGGGGGAAGTCCGGGCGCGAGGCTGATTTACATGGGGAGGCGGGAAATTTCAACCCCGGCGGGAAAACGTTTAACCATCTATCAGTCCGACCCGGTACTCGGCCTGGATATTGAGTCGATCTATGAAACATTCGCAAACCTGCCGGTGGTGCGCAGAAGCACGCGCGTGACCAACGTCGGTAGCCAAAATGTAGGCATCGAATACCTGAGTTCGGCAATGCTTAACAACCTTGCCTCGCCGCGCCGGTTCGAGCAGGAACTTCGCATCCACTTCGCTCGCAACACATGGCAAGCCGAAGCGCAATGGAGGACGGTCAAGCCCTCGCAGGCGGGCTTTGTCGATAACGGCAACTTCACGGTTTCGCCGGCTGGGTTCGACAGCGTCGGCACCTGGTCGACGCAACGGTATCTGCCCATGGGCCTGGTGGAAAACACTGAGCTTGGCGTCACCTGGTTCTGGCAGATTGAACACAATGGCACATGGCATTGGGAACTTGCGAATACCGGAGACAAAGCCGTTTACGCCTATATTGGCGGGCCGGATGAACTTCACGGTCATGCGAGGAAAAACCTCAAACCTGGAGAGACGTATATCACCGTTCCGGCGGCGGTCGGCTGTGTCCGCGGCGGCTTTGGACAGGCGATCGATGCCTTGACGCAGTATAGGCGCACAGCTTGCCTTCGCCCCCGCGCCGACACGCGCCGGCTCCCAGTGATTTTCAACGACTACATGAACTGTTTGGAAGGCGATCCGACGACCGCCAAAGAACTGCCGCTGATCGATGCGGCGGCAGCAGCCGGATGCGAGTACTTTGTGATCGATGCGGGCTGGTATGCGGAGTTGAGTGAGGACTGGTGGGGATCGGTCGGGGCTTGGCAGCCCTCCAAAACACGCTGGCCTGGGGGTCTTCAACAGGTGCTGGACCGCATTCGGGCCAAAGGCATGGTGCCGGGATTGTGGCTTGAGCCAGAAGTGATTGGCATCAATTCTCCACTGAAGGATAAGCCCGACGCCTGGTTCTTCCAGCGGCACGGCAAGCGGATCATCGACCATACGCGATATTTGCTCGACCTCCGCAACCCAGAAGTGCGCGCCTACCTGAGTAGCGTTATCGACCGCATGGTTGGCGAGTACAAAGTCGGATACATCAAGATGGATTACAACGTCGATGGGCTC
>JBEKUI010000306.1:0-4832 GCA_049515175.1 Terriglobia bacterium | reverse complement strand
TGGTCGATGGGAGTCATGGGGCCGGTTGAAAATGTAAAACTCCACCCCCGCCTTTCGCGCAATTTGTGGCATCGAGTAGGAATGGCCAAAGACGTCGGGCTGCCAGGCGACGCGCACGTAATGGCCAAACCTCTCCTTGGTCTCCTTCTGACCGAAGAGAAACTGACGGACGAGTGATTCTCCGTCGGGCATGTTTGCATCCATCTGAGTCCAGGTGGAACTCACGGGGATCCAGTTTTTCGTCTTGGCCCTTTGGACCATGCTCTTGTAAATATCCGGATAGTAGTGCTCCATCATCTCGTACACGATGGCCTGGTCCTGCGCGAACGTGAACTCAGGATACTGGCTCATCAAATTGAGCTGGTTACTGAAAGTGTGAAACATGATGTCGTGGACCGATTCCTCCCAGCGCCAGAGCCACGCCATGTCGATGTGGGCGTATCCGACCACGTGGGTTGTGTAGTCCTTGGGATTCTCTTTCTCCGGCGCGGGCGCCTGGGCGTGAACCGCAGAAACAGTTGCGAGAATGATTAGCGTAATCTGAAGCTGCTTCAACATATTTGCTCCATAATCAAGTCTGGGGTGAGATAGGTTTTGAAGAACGACGGAACTCTGGGTCATACACGGCCGGCCAACCTCAGGGCCTTGCGAGTGGGGGAACATTCCCCAGTTAGTTTACCTGGACGTCAGCAACCGCTTCCGCAATCTCTCCCAGGTATTGGCCATCGACCATTAGATCAGCCGCCAACGCCACGCGGGGTTTCGAGCGGTCCCAGTTCTCGGGAACCAACAGCGTGAAACCTTGACTCCCGTCCACTTGCGGTTGTGCGGTGAAGCTCACCGTTTCCGGGGAGGCTTTCCAGCCTGGAGGGAGGATTAGTGCCGCTTCCACCTGCATGGGTTTCGAGCGGTAATTCCGTACTCGCAGTTCGATCTCGGTACTTGACCCCGGCTTCACCAGAAGTTGGTAGGGGTATAATCTCGCCCAACTGGGGTTGAGGCCAAAGTTGCAGTCAGGGTCCGCAATCGCGTCAAAAAAGTACTTCTGCTGTTGTTCAAGTCGCCCCTTCAACTCTTCCAAATCCGCCTTGTTGCTTAGGAACGGTTTTCCATGGCCGGGCGCAACAATCGTGGGTTGGTGTTCGAGAATCGTCCGGATCGATTTCATGTGACTATCGTTCTCCACCCAGTTCCGAAAGATCAGGTTGTGACGAAGTTGATGACGCGCATCATTGGCGGGGAAGAAGGCATCACCGGTAAAGGCTACGCGAGCACCATCAATATCGGTGAACATCGCCATCTGGTATTCGGTGTGTCCGGGAGAATGGCAAACCGTGAATTCGAACTCCTCCCACTTAAACGTTTCGCCGTTTCGAAAGGAGCGGTCAACCTTCAGGGGTTCTTGGAGGATGCACCCCAGGTTATATCCGCGGGGGTTCTGGAGGACGTCCACCATATTGTCGTAACACCAGATTTTTGCCCCGTAGTGTTTGACCAGGTGAGGAAACCCGTTCAGGTGATCATCATGCATGTGGCTGGGCATGGCCACCTCGATCGACTTGAGACCGTGCTTAGCCTTTAGCTCGGGAATAGTGTGCTCGACAAAACGGATCCGGTCCTTTACGGCGATGGCGGGAATGAAAGTATCAAAAAAGCCGCCGCTGGCTGTGCCGTAGTCAATGACCATCGCCTTGCCACTGTCACTGATGAGGGCATACGACGTCGAGCAGGTCTGATGGGCACAGGTCAAATGCGGCGTGACGGCAAAAGGCTTGTTATCGACGGTCAGGCTATCTCCAGGTGCGTATGCCTCACACCAGCCCCGGAGCTTGCCGATCAGGTCTCCGATACCGCCGTCGGGGTTCGGGAAGGGTTCGCCGTGAGAGGGACAGACCAATTCGCACCCCAATTCCCGCAGTTTGGCCAAGGAAAAGACGGCGCAATCCACACCGTCAGTGCCGCCATAAGAGTATTGCAGTTCATGCAGGTTCACGACTTTCCCGGGCGAGTGAATGAGGTCCCCCGTAAAGGCGACCTTCTTCCCATCGACTTGGCCAACCAGGCTGATCGAACCGATCGTATGGCCCGGGGTCGGAAAGATCAAGAATTCGTAGGGATTCCAGTGATATTTCTCATAGTCGCGTAAGACACCGGCCACCGGAACGTTGCGGGTGAGCGTGAAGAAGTCATTGCGCACGTAGTAGAGGTGGAAGACGCGGCGGTTTCGCCAGAAATTTTCCGCATCTTCGAAGAGGTGCCGCTCGTGGGCGGGGACATGGATGGGGATCCGCTCGGCCACCGCGCGCGCGTCACCTTGACACTGATCACGGTGATGGTGGGTATGCAGAATTGCCTCCACCTTCGTAACCCCGATCTGGCCCAGCAGCTTCAAAACATGCCCCGAACCAAAGTCAATCAAGATGGCGCGGGCCCCATTCTTCAACACGTAAACGTTGCAGGTGTCCCGGAGGACAAAGAGGTTGGGTGAAACCTGCGTCAGTCCGCCCCTCGGAGCATAACGCGCCGGAGAATCGGACGATGGAGTGGCTAGGCCGGCAGGAGGGGCCGCTGTCATTGTCGGCGCTAGCAATCCAGCCCCCGCCGTTCTGAGAAAACCGCGCCGGGTGACGTCGGACCCGGCAGAAGTTCTTCGCTTTGCCACTTCGCACCTCCAGTTACCGCAATGCCGCCAGGCTTCGGGAAAACCCAGGGACGTGATCCCACACCCGAAGACTTGGATAAAAACGAGGGGTCGTAACCTCGCCTGGGTCGGGCGCTCAGTGAGCTTTCATGGGCTTCATATTCACAAGCCCTTCCGTCAACTCGCCGAGATGTTCGCCATCCCGCCAAATATCCGCCGTGAGCACAAACCTGCGATTCAGGCGGGCTTCCGAGCGCGGGATGTGTACTTCAAATCTTGCCAAGGCCTCGGATTTTGCCGGAGCGCTAATCTCCACAGAGCCGGGGCTGCCCGCCCAAGTTTCCGGCAATTTGATCGTCGCCTTGAGGTGGCCAGATCGGGAAACATAGTTCCGGAAACGCAGCTCATATTGAAGCGTGTCACCCGGCCCGGCCTCAGATTGGTAGGGATAAAAAGAAATCCAGTTGTTATCAACGCCCATGGCGGGGTCGGGCTGGTCGATGATCCGGCTCCAGACACCTTGGATCTCTTCGGATGACCGCAAGTAGGAGTCGAGGAGTTCAGGTGTTGCGGGCGACCACTCAAAATGGTTTGGGCAGACGTAATCGGGTCTCAATTCCAAAAGTTTTTTGGCCGCGTAAACGTGCCCGCCACCCATTCGCTGGTAGTTGCGACATACGAAATGGCCCTGCAGAGGCGTCCCCGGCAACGGGCAGGCGACGTTGTCCCCATCGAAAAGCAGTCTCTTGCCGTCGATCTCGATCAACATGCCTTCGGTGTACTCGGTTTGACCAGGGAGATAAAAAAACTGCAACGGGATCCCTTCCCACAACAGCTTTTCGCCATCGTGGAGGACACGATCAACCTTCATCGCTGCTGGCCACAGGCAGGGCAGGTTGTAAGCCATGGGTTGCTGGAGAACATCCACCAGATGGTCCATCGCCCACAACTGCGCGCCATAAACCCTCTGGACGGCGTTGATGCCCCCGACGTGATCGTCGTGGTAGTGACTGGGGACAATGAAATCGATACTCTCGAAGCCGGCGATCTTTTTCATATCCTTGAGGAAATCCACTTCTTTTGCGTTGACGTCCCAAAGGAAAGCATGCCCGCTGTCGGCGACGATCAAGTAACCCACGCCGTAGTCGAACGCTCGACGCATCTGCCAAATATGCTTGGTCAGTTGTTTGGGACCGGGGCTAGGCCGGAATTGTGTGTAGTTTAGCCAGTCGTACGCGTGGTAGATCTTGGCGAGCCCCGCTAAGAGTTGCGGGGTCCAATGGAGCATATCTTCGGAGGGCGATCCGTGTGAGGGCAACATCATGTCCGGAGCGATGTCGCGCACATTGTTGAGGGAGTCGATCTCCGTGGCGATCCCCCGGTTCCCTACATATGTCCATTCAAGATCGTGCATGCTTGGAATTTTGCCTCCGGAGGCAACCAGATCTCCGCAAAAAAGCAATCGTTTGCCGCCGGTCTCCAGCAAGAATGACACGGAGCCTTCCGTATGGCCGGGGGTCTTAATTACTTTGACTTCGATTCCATTCCATGAAAACACGCTGTCCGAGGGAGAACTGGATGCGGATGTGAATCGACCTTCAAGATCAGCATCAACGGCGATATTTTCTCGCAGAGCAAAAAACTCATTGCGCATGTCGTAGAGGTCGAGGACTTTCTTCTCGTTCCAAAGGGCCTCGACGTTCTCGAAGTATTTTCGCTCCCCGGCTGGGACCGCTATTTTGATGCCGCGAGCTTTGGCAATTTGATCTCCTTGCGCTTGGTCACGATGAAAGTGAGTATGGAGAACCCAGCCAACTCGGTGCACGCCGACCGACGGCAGCTTGTCCAGTATTCCGCCTGAACCAAAATCAATGAGGACAGCTCCGTCCCCCTTTACGATGGCATACACGTTACACGTGTCCTTGTACAGGTATACACCCGGGACGATTTGAGTTAGTCCTGAGGAGCCTGCACTATTCTGTGGCGCGAGTGTCTGTTGGGAAGGGGAAGCGTTGCTCCCGAGCGAAGCAGTCTGCGCGGTACTCAAACGAGTCGCAAACGCACAAGCCACCAGCAAAACGAGCGCCGGCGGAATTGCCAAACCCGTGACCCTCTTCAGGAGGAATCGCATCGATGATCTTTGCTTTCCGGGGCATTGCCCGTCGCGTATTGCTTTCACCAAGTTTTCTTA
>JBEKUI010000305.1:0-4867 GCA_049515175.1 Terriglobia bacterium | reverse complement strand
TGAAACACCGGCACGCCCATGTTATCGAGCATGAAGAGCGCGCCCAGACCGATCAGCAACCCGGCGCCCACCGGAGCATCCAGCTTGAAATCGCCTAATCCCAGCCACTCCTCCGCCGGCTGGCCCAGCGCCTTGCGCTTGGCCGTCTGGAACGAGTCAATAACCATATAAAAATAGAAGGCGGCCGCGCCCAGGCCGAACATCGTATCCATCGGACCGCTCACCCGGTCTGCTACCGCGATCAGAGACCCGAAAATGAGCACCTGAATGATGGCTTTAAGCACCTGGCCGTTGTATATCGCGCCCACGCCGGGGATGAATCCCAAGGCCAGCGCAACGCCCGGGCTCGAACCCACTCCGGAGGTCCCCACAGGACTGAACGGGAAGCCGGGTTGGAGTCTCGCGACCAGGCAGCTCTCACAATAAGCCGTTCCGCGCACATCCTTCTTGCACTCGTTGCACAGCGGCCGCCCGCAGTAACCGCAGTAGGCCACAGATTCAACATCCGCATGATTGGCGCACTTCATCGCGATGTACCCCTTCCTTGATCGGCCATTTCTGAGGCCACAGGAATTGAACTCGCCGCCACGGTCGCCAGCCCCCCTGCCGAAGCCAGCTGGGTGTTGCGAGGGTTACTGCGCTCGGTCGAACCGCCCGGAGTGGTTTCCTGCCGTGGCGCTTCCCGCTTTTCGTCACCCGGCTTTTGCCGGAGTTGCCGGAAGCGCGACTCGATTTCGTAAACCACCCGCAGGTCGTAATAAAACTTCTCCGCACGCGCGTAGAGCAGATGGCCGGTCCGGTTCGCCTGGTAGAACCAGGTGCGGGGATTCAAGTCCTCCAGCGTCAGGTTCCGCAGGTTGAGTCCCGCCGCGTTGACGATCACCGACATCGAGAAGATCGCCATCGCCACGGCGTAGGCCAGACGGGGCTGGGCGGTGGGGCGGAAGAAAGCCCTCACCTGGTCGCGCCAGGTCGGCTTCCGCTCCCCAATCGTCGCCCGCAGGATTTTGGAGATGAGCCAGGGGGCGGGTTCGAGATCCTCGGCCGCGCGGCAAAGCTCCATCACATGCCGCAAGTCGCCGATCAGCTCCCGGCAGGCGCCGCATTCCCCGAGGTGGACCTCCACGGAAGCCCGCTGGACCTTTTCCAGCCGGCCCTCCAGGTAATCGCTCGCCAGGTTTTCTAGTTCTAGGTGCGTCATGGCTCGCTCCCCGCCCTCGCGGGACCCTTCATTTGTTCCATACGCTTTAAGACCCTTGCGAGTTCCAACCTTCCTCGGTTGATTCGAGACTTTACCGTCCCCTCCGGCACGGTCAGAACCTGGGCGATTTCGGCGTAGTCCAGGTCCTGGAGGTCACGCAGCACCACCGCCTCCCGCAGGTCAGGGGAGAGCTTTCCCAGGCCCCGTTGCAGGCGTTCCTTCTGTTCCCGGTGCTCCAGATGCGCTACCGGCTCGATCGTTGCGCCGGGCTTTTCTTCCAGCCCTCCCAGCTCATCTTCTATTGAGGAGGTGATTCGATCCTTCCTGGTGCGCCGGTAGTGGTCCACAAGGTGGTTCCGCGCCACCCGATGGAGCCAGGTCACAAACGTCCCCTGAGCAGCGTCAAAACTCTTTAATGTCTGGAAGATCTTGATGAAGACCTCTTGGGTCAGGTCCTCGGATTCTGAGGGTCGCCCCGTGAAACGGTAACACAGATTGTAGATCTTTCGTGTATGGGCCTGCAGCAAGGCCGACCAGGCAGTATCCTCGCCTCTCAGACAGCGTTTAACGAGCTCGAGGTCCTGTTCCACTCAGCCTCGTCGGGAAGTTCGCAGAGGTGAGACAGATTGTCCGCCCCGCCTTTTATTGACTTGGGTCAATCACTGCGCATTGTAGCAGAAGGATTGCGGTCCGACACACACGCCTTGCGCTGCGTCAATTGGCGCGGCTACAGTGGTCGAAGCGATTGCACTGCCAAGACTCGTAGCAGAGACCTGCGGGCGTCCGAAGGAGAACAGAGATCTTCGACATGGCCACGCCGGCAAGTAACAACAGCTGCATGACGCTGGCTCGTCACTTGTCACTCGTCACTTGGCACTCGTTACCGCTCTTAGGGCGGGAAATTCATCCGACGCAGCAAGTCTTGAAAGCGCATTCAATGAGCTAGCTGTTCAGATAGTGCTCATCCAAAACTCGCCCGCCATCTATTGATCGGTTTTTCCCGGTGCCTTAGGGTGCGGCCAGCGATTGACCCTCGTGTAGGGACGATCGCACAAACCAACTGGAGGTGAGTTATGAAGTCGAATCGAGGTTACCGTTGGCCAGCCCTGGTGGTTCTGGCAATTCTGGCAGGCGCACTGTCGGCCGGAATGGCTTCTGCCCGGGGCTATGCTGGTTCATTCACCCTGCCGTTTGCGACGCAGTGGGGGTCCGCCACACTGCCTGCCGGCGATTATTCATTCCGCATCGACACCACGCAGGCGCCCTACGTCGCCAGGATTTATGGGAAGAACGTCAACATCCTGGTGATGGCGCAAGCTGTCGCTGATTATCCCTCTCCTGAGCGAAGCGAGTTGATTATCCGCAGCACGCAGAACCGGCTCGCTGTCCGGGCTCTCTACCTCGCGGAGGCGTCACTCGTGTTCAGCTATGGCAAGCATCAGCCCAAAGAGAGGGTGCTTGCCCGTTCCGGTGAGCCTGTCCTTTACCGCCGAGTCTTCGTGAGCGGCAAATGAACCCGCTGGAACGGTTCTCCAGTCGGGGGCGGACCCTATCAGCAGGCAATGCGGCTGATTCCAAGGGCTCGCCCCCGATGGCTTTGGGGAGTCTGGGAAGAAATTCAACTCGCTGCCCGTCCCGTCACCTCACCACTCACAGCTCAGCCTCTGCAATCCTGCGTACCCCCTGATCTCTCACTCCCCCGCCGTTCGCCCTGCTTGACTTCCCCCTCCCCTTTCGATAGCTTGGCGGGCGAAAGTCGCGACCGATCGAGTTTCCTATGCGGAGCCCACGACGCCACTGGATTTGGCTGGGGGTGACGGCCCTGCTGTTAGGGCTAATCGCCCTAAACCTGAGCCGCAGCCCCGAGTGGCGCCAGTTCAGTGGGCAACGTTTCTGGTCTTTGATTCTCGAAGCGCGGGCGGGCTACTTGCTCGCCGCCCTGGGCGCGACGCTCGCCAGTTACCTGCTGCGGGCCTATCGCTGGCAGTGGTTCCTGGGGCCCCTCAAGAAGGCCTCCCTATGGGTGCTCTTCGTGGGGCAAATCCTCGGATTCAGTTCCATCTACCTGGTGGGCCGTCCCGGGGAATTCGTGCGGCCGGCCTATATTGCGCGCAAAGAGGGCGTGCCGATTACCTCGATGGTAGCAGTGTGGCTGCTTGAACGGGTCTATGACACGGTGATGCTGGTGCTGCTGTTCGCCGCCGCCCTCTACATCTCACCCTTAGACCTCGCGGTAGGCAAGGCGGGAAAGATCCTGACCCACCTCAACGAAGCCGGCTTGGTGATGTTCGCGGCGACAGCACTGATCGTCATCGCCCTGGTCTTCTTCCGCCTGCGTGCGGACCGGACGGCGGCGTGGACCCTCCGACGTTTCGGTTTCCTGAGCCCGCGCGCGCGCCGCCACCTCGAACACTTCGTTCACTCCTTCGCCGACGGCCTGCGGGTGATTCAGAGTTGGCGCGATCTCCTGGCCAGCATTCTCGCAACGGTGCTTCTTTGGATCGTCAACGGCAGCGTCTTCTTCCTGGTCTTCCGCAGCCTGGGCGGCGAGTTAGACCGTCTGACCTGGCTGGGTGCAGCTATGGCTATGTTCTTCGCAGTGCTGGGGCTTATGATTCAGTTCCCCGGTGTGGGCGGCGGCTACCAGGTCGGCGTCATCCTGGCGCTGACGAAATTGTTCGGCATCAGCGTGGAAGCGGCTACGGGCGCGGCCATCTTGACTTGGATTATGATTTCCGTGCCCTGCCTGGCGCTGGGCGTGGTTCTGCTGATTCACGAAGGATTGACCTTCCGGAAGCTCAAGGCCCTCGCGGAGGAGGAACGAGCATTGGTGAATGGTGAGTGATTAAGTACGAAGTACAAAGGACGAACTACAAAGTATGAAGGATTAAGGATGAAACAACCTTCGCCGGCGGCTGAAGGCTGATGGCTGACAGCTTCATTCTGACTCCTGACTTCTGACTTCTGAATTCTGGTGAAAACATGCGCTGCCCTTTCTGTGGCCACATCGAAGACAAGGTCGTCGATTCGCGGGAGGCGAAGATCGGCGACACGATCCGCCGCCGCCGCGAATGTGTTAAGTGCGAGCGCCGCTTCACCACGTATGAGCGGATCGAGGAGATCCCCTACATTGTCATCAAGAAAGACGGCACGCGCGAGAAGTTCGACCGGCAGAAGCTGCTTTCGGGCATTCTCAAGGCCTGCGAAAAGCGGCCCGTCTCCATGGCCAATATGGAGGAAATCGTCGATGAGGCGGAATCCTTCGTCGCCGAATCGCCCGACCGCGAGCGGCCCACGGCCGAGCTCGGCGGGCTGGTCATGAATCAATTGAAGAAGCTCGACAAGGTCGCCTACGTCCGTTTCGCCTCCGTCTACCTCGACTTCAAAGACATCCGCGAGTTTATGGACGAACTCAAGGACCTGCTCAAAGCCAAGGGCAAATAGTACCGGGACTCGGGAAGAAGTGAATTGTTGCTTGATTAGCTCACTAACGCGCCGATTGACCTACCCGATGCCGCACCAGTTCAATCACCCAATCGCTAAATCACTAGGAGCCTGTCGGAGATAAGGCTTCTAAATCTTACCTTTTGCCGACTCTCGGTCTCCGAGAGTCGGATGTTGGACCTTTGACACTGGCCAGGCTGCCGGGAAGAGGAGCTTGGTAGC
>JBEKUI010000304.1:0-4895 GCA_049515175.1 Terriglobia bacterium | reverse complement strand
AAAGCAAATGCACTCTCAGGGTGCGGCTCGATCTTCGCGGTCAGGGTTTTGGTTTGACCGGCACGGCTGACGACGAGGGGAACGCTGCGGTCGGGCGCCGTCTCGTGCACCAAGCGGCGGAGTTGCGCGGCGCTGCGGACCTTCTCGCCTGCATATTCCACGATCACGTCGTCCTTCAAAATGCCGGCTTTGGCCGCCGAGCTGTCCTCACGAACGTCCTTCACCCAAACTCCATTCTCGCCCGTCAGTTTCAGCTCCTTGGCCTTCGCGGCATTGATGTCGCTCAGCATGATGCCCAGCCAGGGGCCCGCGTCACCGCGAATAAAGATCCTGTCCCGCTCGATGCGCTGATGCGGGAAGGGGACGACGTGGGCCGTGGCCGCGTCGCCCTCCAACATCTCCGGGGGCGGTGGCGCGTCTTCATCATCGTTGTTCCAGTATTCAACCACATCGGGAGCTTCGGGAGGGCTGGGAGCCTGGGGCGGGGCGACTCGCTTCTCGAACGTCGAGGTCTCCTGGCCCGCCAGCGTTCCGGCGCCCACCGCAAGCACGATCAGACAACCCACCAAACACAAACCCAATTTCTGTTTCATGTCATTCCTCCCGGATTCGATTTCTGGCGGCCAGACTCTCACAACAACTCATCACTTTCCGCGACGTGGATGTCGCCGCGTACCGTCCGCAGACGGACTTTCGCTCCGCCGCGTCCCAGCGTGGTCCGCCACCAGGCGTCGCCTGGAACCTCACTGACTTTGAAAGTGTATTTGCCGTCGATGCGCCCGGCTACGGCACGCAATTGCAAATCGGCGTTGGCCTCGGCGGGCAGGCCCAGGTAAAGGTGGCCATTGACGGTCTCCATTTCGACCGGCGCCGCGCCTTCGGCGAGCGAGCGCAGAGACACGGCGATACTGCCGTTGATCGCCCGCGCCACGACGCCGCCCGTGATATTCATCTCTTCGATGTTACCGTTGAGCGTACGCGCATCGACCAGGACCTCGGTGTCGCGCACCCGGATGTCGCCGACCACGGTGCGCAGGCGCTCCAGTTGAACCTGCCGGGGCACGCGCAGGCGAAAATCGACGCGGACCGGCTCCTCCGAGGGCGCAGGGTACGTGGCTCGCACCGCCAGCTTGCGCCCATCCGATTCCACCTCAATGCGGACGTCGTCGGGATTGGCCGCGGGGCCGAGCGCCCTCTTCAGCACGGCCACTTCGACTTCCGCGCGGTCCCACGCTTCCACCCGCACGTCACCCTGGACGTTTTCCACGCTGACGCTCCCCGCCGGCCGGAGCGGGTAACGCGCCACCCAACTCCTCTGCCTCGCAGCTCCATCCTCGGAAGCGCCGCCGGAGAGTGCATTGCCCCGCGGCTCCTCCTGGACCAGGCACTGATTGGCCACGGCCCAGGGCGAAATGAGAACCACCAGCCCCAAAACGAGTCCCGTCCGCTGCAACGAAATCATTGGCGTTTCTCCTTGACGAAATGCCGGTTGTCCTTCTTACTGCGGTTCCTGTCGGTCGCCCTGCTTCTGCTGGCGCTGTGACTCGCGCTCTTGCCAGCGCTTCCAGAAGGAATCCTGCTCAGAGCGGAGCATACCCAGCGTCTGGGTGTCCAGCTTGCGAATCTCGATGTTGCCGGCTACGGTGCGCACGCGCAGCAATTCACCGCCACCGTTGAGCGCCCCTTCTCCGCGCAGTTTCTTGGGTGCAAAAGCCTGGCCGTCACCCTTAATGTTCAGCGGAAAGTCTGACATGATTTTGTGCCCAGCCGCCATGTCGATGGCGGCATCCACGGTCACCGGAAGGTTGGGGGGGAGGTAAACCAGGATATCTCCGGCCTGTGTTTCAAGGTCCGAGGCCGCGAAGGCTTTCTGGCCGGCGTCAATTTGCGCCAGGATGCACCCGGCCGCCGTCGAGGCCTGAACTCCATTGCGAACTTGCAGTAGGTTGATGCCGCCGCCCGCGGTCTTCACTTCCACCCGCCCACGCGCGCCCTGCAGGCGAATGCTGCCCCCTGCGGTTTGCGCCACGACGCTCCCGCCCGTCTCGCCGATCTGGATTTGACCTCCGGCAGTCCGGGCCTCAATGCCGCCCTTGGCGCCGCGCAGCACCAGGTCTCCTCCTGCGGTTTCGGCGCGCAGCGTGCCGGCCACCATGCCCGCCGAAACTTCGCCGCCGCTGGTTTCAAGCACCGCCGCGCCGTTGACGTCGCCGACGAGAATGCTGCCTCCTGCCGTGCGAGCTTCAACGTGGGCCGCCACCGACCCCAAGCGAATGCTTCCGCCGGCGGTTTCGGCGCGCACCGGTCCGGCCAGGTCCGCGGTGCGGATGTCGCCCCCCGCCGTGACGGCCTGGAGTGAGCCGTCCAGCTTGCCCACGCCAATCGCTCCGCCCTTGGTCTCGAGGTCAAGATTCGTGCGCGCCGGCACGGTGAGGTTGAACTCGGCGGAAACCGAGCGGTTGTTCTTACGCTCGGAGGGCAGCGAACCTCTGAGGAAGAGCCCGCCCTCGGTCGGCTGCAGGGTCAGTTCGTAGTTGTGGAAGGACCGCCGGGCGTCGCTTTCGTTGGCCGTGTATACGCGCACGCGAACCTGGCAGGTCATGCGTTCACCGGCCGCCGGTTGCACGTCGATCGAGCCGAAGTCTGCTCGGACCGTCATGCGGCTGCCGGCCCGCAACGGCGCGCTGCATTCCTCGCGCTCCTCCCAATAATTCCCCTGCCGCTGCGGCTCGCCCCGCTTGACCGATGGCGCCTCGCCCGGGTCCAATGAATACGCGCTAAACGACAACGCCAGGATCAGGCCGGGAAGAAGAGTTCTTACTTTCATAGCTCACCTCGCATCGCTTCCTTGCAGATTGCGCAGGGCGGCCAGGCAGCGCATCCGAACACTGGGATTCTGGTCAGTGTTGGCCAGTCTTTCGAAGGTTGTGGTCACCGCTTCATCCGGCCCCTCTTCCTCGAGGTGGCGGACGAGCGTGTCGATCGCGGCGGTCCGAACTCCCACATTGGCATCGTTCTCCACCACTTTGAGCAAACCCGCGTGGGTGTCCGGCCCGCATTCCATACTGCCGACCGTCTGCAGCGCGGCCAGCCGCACACCCGGATTGCCATCGTGCAGTGCGTACATCAGAGCCTCGCGGACCGAGGGATCCTGGGTACGGGCACGCAACACGTCCAGGGTGTCGCGCCGGATCCCCGGATTGTCGTAACCCTTCACCGCATCCACCAGCACTTGACGGATACGCGGGTCGTCGAGCGAGCCTTCCAGGGTCACCCGACGCTCGGCGTCGAGGGTAATACGCACCCCGCCCGACTGCGGGTCGGGAGCGACTTGGCTGATGCTGCGGATGCGGACGTTGTTCAAATTGGAGGTATCGAACGCGGAGGAATTGTCACCGGAGGTTACAGGCTGCAACGCGGTTGCATGTGGACGAATTGTCCATCCTAGGCCGAAACCAAAAACCAGAAGGGTCAAAATGGCGGTGGCTCGCGTCGCGGGCAGTGTTCCAAAATGCCACACAAACGAGCGGAAAAGCCCCCGCCAGCCCAGTTGTTCGCGATCCAGCGACTCGTCCAGAGACTGTCGGCACACGACCAGCAGATCGGGGGCGGGCTCGGGCCGGGGACATTCGCGCAGGAGCTGGTCCAGCCGTCGCGCCTGCTCCATGCCGCGCCGGCAAGGCTCGCACGCCGCCACGTGCGCTTCGAGGTCGGCGCGCTCGTTGGGCGCCAGTTCGTCGTGAATGTAGAGCAAGCTTTGTTGCTCGATTTCAGTGCACTTCATGGGCATCTCCACCCTTCTAAACCAGGTCTTGCAGGTCCCCGCGGAGTTTCTGCAGCGCCCGGAAGAGCGAATTCTTGGCGGCTTCTTCGCTCGTTCCGCAGAGTTCGCCGATGGCGCGCAGCTTCATCCCCTGGCAATGCTTCAGCTCGAAAACCATCCGTTCGCGTGGGCTGAGGCGAGTCATCGCCGCTTGCAGCCGGGCGCCGATTTCCTGCGTTTGCAGCGCGCGCTCGGGGTTGAGCACCGGGCGCTCTTCGGGAATGCTGTGCAGGAAATCCGGCTGGCCGTCGCCGCCCTCCGGCATTTGCGTCTCGTTGCGTGTTTTCTGGCGGCGCAGGTGATCGAGGCATACGTTCATCACCACCCGGTAAAGCCACGTCGAGAACTTCGACTCCAGGCGGAAGCGCCCGATCGACCGGTAAACTCTGAGGAAGGCCTCCTGGTAGAGGTCCTGGGCTTCTTCCGCCGATTGCACGATGCGCAGCGCCATGCGCAGGACTTCCTGGTCGTAACGGCGGACGAGGCTGTCGAAGGCTGCTCGATCTCCCCGCTGCGCGCGGCGGATCAAGCTGCGCTCCACTTCCTCTTCGGTCTGTCCGGAGGTCAATGCTTTGCCGGCCAGTTCCAAGCAGGCGCCATCCATCTGAATCTTCGGTTCGAACCGTCCTCATTTATCTTAGACGACGCGGCGGTGAAAAGGTAAGCCGAGGCAGGAGGGGTCAGTTTGATGTGGAGACGGCTTTACGCCGACAGGTGGGACCCCACTCACAGTCATTCCCGCGTAAGCGAGAATCCATGTAGGGGCGTCCGTCAGCTGACGGACGCCCTTGCCGGGCGGTTCACGAACCGCCCCTACGACTTGTCACACCCCAGCCAACCGACCAGGTGGGGGTGGGGTGGGCGATGGAAAGCGTGAAGAACCGGCTACCAGGTGACTCCGCCCGAGGGCGGCGGCCACGCGCCGAGCATCTGCCGCAGGAAGGCGGCTTGCCCTAAAGAGTATTACATAATATAGTGACAGCTAGAACAGTTCGGCCTGTTTCCAGAACGCCGTCACCAAGGTGGGCCGGCGACGCATACGCCGCAATGCCGAGCGGGCGGCGGCACTCAG
>JBEKUI010000303.1:0-4916 GCA_049515175.1 Terriglobia bacterium | reverse complement strand
ATCGATAGAATATGGGTGAGGGGCCAGCCCAAGCGGCTCATTGCAGAAGACAACAGTCTCGCCACTCTTCTCGATGCATAGCACGGAATTTGTGGCAAGGGGGTACCCACGGATTACGAATTATTGCGAGGAGTTTCCACATTGCTTCGCATGTCTTGAGAGCGCTCACGAAGCGGCGAGGGGCGGACTCTGAGCTTCGGCCGCCCTGGGCGGTGCCAATCCAAGACTGGTACTCTCTCCGCGTCTACTCGAACAACTCCACCTTGGCTCTCCAATCCACTGCCCCTCCGTTCTGGGCTCAGCCCAGACTAAAGGACTTTGGTTACCTCCCAGGGTGGGCCAAATGAGGGTATCGAAATCATACGATCCTCGCCACTGGGCCAAATATGGGTCTCAAAGATCATGAGGCGTGAAAAATCCCCGCAATTAAGGTCCTCGGTGGAAACATCTAGTGTGCTGTCCCGGAAATACGTTCACATAGTCTTTGAACCTTGGCGAAGATCGAATGCGCCGTGGCGGTCCACACAAAGGGTCTAGCGCTGGCGTTGGAGTTCTGAACGAACCCGTCGATTTTCGCCACGAGTTCCTTCACGCTGCGAAACGTTCCGCGGCGGATGGCCTGCTGGGTGATCCGGTTGAACCAAATTTCCACCTGGTTGAGCCACGAGGCGTAGGTCGGCGTGAAGTGCACATGAAAGCGCGGTCGCGCCGCCAGCCACCTTTTTACGCGCGGATGCTTGTGCGTCGCGTAGTTGTCAACGATGACGTGCACGTCTAACTCCGCAGGCACGTTCTTCTCGATCTGCCGCAGAAAGTCCAAGTATTCCTGATGCCGGTGATGCCGCCGGCACCGGGTGATCACCGTGCCCTTCGCCGTATCCAGTGCCGCAAACAGCGTCGTGGTCCCGTGGCGCCGATAATCGTGCGTCACCCCCTCGACGTAGCCGAGTCCCATCGGCAGCATCGGCTGCGTGCGTTCCAGAGCTTGAATCTGGCTCTTTTCATCCACGCACAGAACTACTGCGTTTTCCGGCGGATCCAAATACAAACCCACAATGTCGCGCACTTTCTCGACGAAAAACGGGTCCGTCGAAAGCTTGAAATGCCGCTGCCGATGCGGCTCTAGCCCGAACGCCTGCCAGATGCGGTGCACCGTCGATTTCGACAGCCGCGTCTGGCGCGCCATCTGTCGGATGCTCCACTGCGTACCCTCTTTCGGCTTCGTCTCCAGCGTCTTGCGAACCAACTGAGCGACACGCTCGTCGCTGATCGGACGAGGGCGGCCAGGACGCAACTCGTCGTGCAGCCCGGTCACATCCCGCTCCAGGAATCGCCGCCGCCACTTACCCACCGTGGCATTCGCCAGTCCCAACTGGCGGGCGATCTGCTGGTTCGTTTTTCCCGAAGCACTCATCAGAATGATCCGTACCCGACTGACCAGTCCCGCCGGAAGCGAGCGCGAACTGGCCATACTTTCCAGCTGTTCGCGCTGCCCCGGGCTTAACACCAACGTCGCTTTCGGCCGTCCCATCGCCATAGGCACCTCCATTGTGCACCAGAGATGCCTATTCTCCGAGCAATACTAATGCCACTTAGTTATGGGACAGAACACTAGTTAGATTTGCTGCCCCGAAGTCGGGCAAAATCGCGTAGAATCCCTCCGCCCGACTCCTCGCCATCTTACTGAGGGAGGACCTAAATGCGCAAAGTTCTATCCACAATGATTCTGGCCTTATCCATCGTTGCCCTGGGGCGTGCTCAGGCACCGCCGAAGATCAAGGTTCTGATTCTGACCGGTGTGAGCAATCACGACTGGCGCGCGACGACGCCGGTGCTGCGCGAGATTCTCGAGCGCAGCGGCCGCTTCGACGTGCGCGTCAACGAAGAGTGTCGCGGCTGCGGCCTCGAAACCTTCGCGCCCTACGACGTGCTGGTGCTCAACTACAACGACTGGAAAAATTCCGGCCCCTGGTGGGACGACCGCGCGCGCCAGGCGCTGCTCGACTACGTGCGCAACGGCAAAGGCCTGGTCAGCTACCACGCCTCGAACAACGCCTTCTGGGGCTGGCCGGAATACGATAAATTGATTGGCGGAACCTGGCGCGAAACCGCCGGCCACGGGCCTTATCATCCCTTCACGGTCAATATCGTGGACCGCGAGCATCCCATCACCAAAGGCCTGCCCGCGTCATTCGCGCAGAACGATGAGCTCTATCACCAGCTCTCGATGCAGCCCAATATTCACGTGCTGGCCAATGCCTTCGACGACCCGAAGAATTGCTACAAACCCAACGAAGGCTGCGGCACAGGCAAAGACGAGCCGCTGATTTGGACGTTGCCATACGGGCTTGGCCGCGTCTTCCAGACCGCGCTCGGCCACGACGCCAAGGCCATGCCGAGTCCGGGCTTCGTCATTACGCTGCTGCGCGGCACCGAGTGGGCCGCCACGGGCGCGGTGACCATCCCCGTCCCGGCAGAATTGAAATAGCTACGGCGGATGGCGGTCGGGAGATTTGGATCCGACGAATGCTTGGAATTCGCACTTGCGCAGAATATTCCCGCTGGTGATTTCACGCACTGTAATCTTGGCCGTTTTCGCAGCAGCCGCTTGCCGCACGTCCACGGCGCTCGCCGCGGAAACGCCGGCTTTCCCACGCGGCCAAGCGGGTAGCCACGCTTGGGGCACTTTCCAAGCGTGGGCTTTTCCCGCGTTCAAGAACCCACGGTTAAACCAATCGGCGGGTTAATCGTGGTTACCACTTGCCCGCGCGGCCGTGCAGGACTATCATTCACCTTAGGATGCCGGAAAAATCTACGACCAACACTCCGAGAGGCGGAGACCCCTGCCCGTACTGCGGGGGCGGCCCGCTCGACCGTTCAGCGGCCGGGAAGAACCTTGTCTGCCGGAAGTGCGGGCGCGTGGTGGTAAGACCGAAGTCTCGGAAGTCGGCTCGAAAGAGACATCCGACGAGCGCCCATGGGGATTAGCGGCTAGCCACGCTTGGGGCCTTTCCAAGTGGGGGCCTTTGCCCGCGCTCAAGAACCCACGGTGAATCCAGACGGCGGACTAATCGTGGTTACCACTGGTAGCGGTCCTGTCGCCGCGCTGCCCTGTCAGCTCCTCCCCCTTTTGTCAGAACTCGATGCGCGCCTGAAAGGCGATCATGCGAGGTGAGTTGTCGCCGCCCAAGCCGACGCCCAGCAGCCCGGTTGGCGGAGAAGTCGTGTACGTCAATGCCCCAAACTCTGTCTGCGTTGAAGGTTTCCCCGGAATGCCGGCCAGGCTCATGCTCGGAAGTCCGAAATTTGGATGATTGAATACATTAAAGAACTGCGCTTCGAGCCGCAGCTTGGAATGCTCGGTCAAGCGAAACCATTTCGTGAGGTAAAAGTCGCTCCAGAAGAAATCAGGACCGCGCAGGGCATTGCGGCCGAGGTTTCCGAATTGACAGTTCTTGGGGCTGTCGCCACCGGAACAAGCCCCCGTACTGGGGTCAACCGCGGACGCAAAAGCATCAGGATTGAGCCATTGAATCGTGCCCGGCTGGCTGACTCCAGGAACGGGATTGCGCTCGTACAGCGGTACACCAGGGACGACACTTGCGAATTGTGGCCCACCGCCTTGTACCATGCCATTTCCGTTCGCGGAGTACGGCGTGCCCAGGACGGTGAACGGGACACCACTGTGCCAAAACACGGTTCCAGAGACTTGCCAGCCGTTTGTAACGTGTCCGAGGCGGCCTCTTACCTTCATCGGCAATTCATAGACGTATTGAGCGTTCAGGTTGTGCCGGATGTCGTAGTCACAAGGACCGTAGTCCCGAGACAGCTCTCCCGGCAGGGGGGAGAGAATTGCGCCTGCGGAGAACTGGAGGAAGCCGCCGTTCGAGACCGTGTCCATGCAATGGCTCCAGGTGTAGTTTACTTGTCCCTGAAGTCCGTGTCCGAGACGCTTCATTCCTGTCATTTGAAGCCCGCTATAATGACTGTTCGCACCGGTGGAGAACTGCGTCACGGCTCCAAACCGCGGGTCTGTCGGTTGCAGGTACGAGAACGGAGCAAAACAGCCTGGGCAGACCGTTTGGTAACCGTTCGCTTGCGTCAGATACGGCTGGTTCACCGCGCGCGTGCCCACGTACTGCGCGCCCAAGCTGGCTGTATTTCCGAACTGATGCTCGATGCCGAAACTCCATTCCATGAAGTACGGCGCATGGAGTTTGCTGTTGGGCGCCGCCGCAAAGGCAACAGGCGGAAGGCAACCTGCAGGATTAGCCCGCGGGGACGCGCACGAGAGTTCGCTATCTGCAAATCCTGAACTGAAGGTCTGATTTGCGGCTACGGTTGCATCGACCGCGCTCGCCGGCACTCCCGGCGCAATGGCCATGCCGCCGACGGTGCCAAGCAGACCCCCTTGGAACCTCCGCACATAGGGCGGGTTCATGCCGATCGTGTCCGCTACGCTGCCCGGCATAATATCGCTGAAGATCCCGAAGCCAGCCCGAAGGACGGAATGGGGTGCAAATTGCCACGCGATCGCTGTTCTCGGCTGCAGGATGGCGACCGGTGTGGAAACGAACAGGTTCCCAAGATCAGCCTGAATTGCGGCGCTCAGCGGCTGATTGACGTCGTGGGGAGTTGAACTGAAAGAGCCGCCTAGACGCGCTGTATGTTTGTGGGGATTCAGCGGATTGGAATTGAGCGTATCCCGGATGCCGAAGGTCCAGGTCAACTTCGGGGTCACCTTCCACGTGTCCTGTGCATACAGGTCGAGATTGAGGAAATTGAATGGTTCGTTTCCCGAAGTGGGAAAAGTCTTAGTCGCAGTGGACGCCACTCCATAGATGAATTGCGGCAGAGTGGTGTAGGTGACGGTCGGAACCGTCCCTTCACCGAAATCGTAGTCATTGAGGCGAAAG
>JBEKUI010000302.1:0-4953 GCA_049515175.1 Terriglobia bacterium | reverse complement strand
CGAGGACGATGTCCGCTTCGCCCTGGGCGATCGGGTGGATGAGGTGCGGAAGCAGGGTGGGATCGTACTGGTAGTCGGGGTGGAGCATCACGACGATGTCGGCGTTCGCCTTTAGCGCCTCGCGGTAGCAGGTTTTTTGGTTGGCTCCGTAGCCATAGTTGCGGTTGTGAACGAACAGTTCCAGGCCCAGTTCGCGGGCAACCTTGACGGTCTCATCCGAGCTGTGGTCGTCCACGAGGATGATAGAGTCCACCATCTCGCGAGGGAGATCGCCGTAGGTCAAGTGCAGGGTCTTGGCCGCGTTGTACGCCGGCATCACCACGACGACCTTGGGTTTCGGGCGGGTCACAATTTGACCTCCGGACGGGCAACAATCACAATCTGATAGGCGAACAGCGTCCTCGACACTCCGGCAGAATCGTAGGCCATCCGTTCGAGGGCACGCACAGCCAGCGTATTCTCCCATTTCGGCAGCGCCAAGCCAAGCGGAACTCCTAATCGGCTCTTCTTCATCGTGAGTTCTCCTCTCGGCTTTTATACCCGAGAACTCACATTTCAACTGGCCCAGTTTTCGGAGGGCAGGTCACGCGGACCAACATGTTCCGCTCTTGGCTAAATCCACCCCATGGCACTTTGGTTCCATTGCTTGCCGAATCAACGAGTTGCTGGCCGAGAACAAGGGGGGCCACTCTCGTGTCGCTGCTTGTGGACAGTAGCGTCGCTCTGAGGTTAATCTACTCAAACCGTAAATCGTTAATCCTGCTGGAGTAAGAAATACTACTTGATTTATTTGCCGATATGGACGATAGTTTGCAGCTACGGGGTCCGAAGCCTTGGCTACAAACCGACTGGCGGCGTACGGAGTGATCCGCAGAGGGAACTAGCGAGGTCTTGGAGGAAACAAATGGAGATGATTCGAAATATCCGGGAGACTCTGGTTGCTCTGCACCGTGAGGATTCAGGGCAGGACCTGATCGAGTATGCTTTGATCGCGGCCCTGATTGCCCTGGCCGCCACCGTAGGCATGGGGACCGTGGCGACAGCCATCAACCTGGCTTTTTCTTCGATTGGCGCGAAGCTCGGACATTACACAACCTAACTCTCGGCAGTCTGTAAGGACATTGACGAAGAGATTGGAAGGGAGGACCAGGGATGGCAACTATTACGAAAATACTGGTCTTGGTGCACCGTGAGGATTCGGGTCAGGACCTGATCGAGTATGCTTTGATCGCGGCCCTGATTGCCCTGGCCGCCACTGTAGGCATGGGGACCGTGGCGTCAGCCATCAACCTGGCTTTTTCTTCGATTGGGGCAAAACTCGGGACTTACACGACCTAGAGGCCGGTTTCCGCTTCTGATATGCCGGGGCCCACGGGGTGGGCCCCAGGCGCTTATTCGGTTTGTCTGTAGGGCCAGTGCATAGGCTCGCGCATTGCTCATGAGCGACTATCTCGCAATCGGAGTCATGGTGTGCGTGGGCATTGCAGTGGTCTGGGATTTTCGTTGGGGCCGGATACCTAATCAGCTGACCTATTCGGCGATGCTTGTGGGACTCCTGGTTCGGACGCTGACTGCCGGTTGGAGGGGGTTGCTGGATGGCTTGGCGGCGGGTCTCGTCGGAGGGGGAGTTTTTTTTATTTTCTTTTTGGTTCGCGGAATGGGTGCGGGTGATGTTAAACTCATGACCGCGGTGGGTGTCTGGTCCGGGCTGCACCAACTGCCAGCCGTCTTGATTGTCACGGCGCTGGCGGGGGGAGTGCTCGCGATCGGATATATGATCGCCCGCAAGCAGGCACGGCGGACCCTGCGCAATGTGGGTTCACTTTTTCGGTTTCACGCGATTTTGGGGCTAACTCCGCATCCGGAGATTAACTTGGAAAATCCCCAGGCCATCAGGATTCCTTATGCTCTGGCGATTGCCGCCGGAGTTCTCTACGTTTCCGGCATGACGCTCTTGCGAGGCTGAATCTTGGATACACGACGCATTGTCATCGCACTTGTTCTCGCCCTGGCCCTCTCGGCGGGGGCAACGTATCTCGTTTACAGTCGTCTGAAGGGGCTGGCGGCGGCGCAGCCGCAGACCCGCAAACTCGTGGCGGCGGCGCGCCCGCTCCCGGCTGGAGGAGTCCTCAAGGGCGAGGATGTGGCCCTTGTGGACTGGCCGGTGTCGCTGCAGTTGGCGGGTTCCTTCGGGAAGGCGGACGAAGTCGTCGGCCGCTCGATAGTTTATCCCGTGCAGGAGAAGCAGCCGATTCTGGAGTCTGATTTGGCCGCCCCAGGATCGGGTCTCGGCCTGACCGCCAAGATTCCCCCCGGAATGCGAGCGACCTCAGTTCGTTCCAACGAAGTCGTCGGCGTGGCGGGATTCCTTTATCCCGGCTCACGGGTGGATGTCCTAGCAACTCTGCACCCGGAGGGGACCAATACCTCCGTCACCCAGACGATTCTGCAGGATGTCGAGGTGATTACGGCGGGGCAGAGAATCCAACCGGATCCTAAAGGGGAACCGCAGATGGTCAATGTCGTCACCCTGTTGCTCAACCCCGAGGATTCCGAAAAACTCCTTCTGGCCAGCACCCAGGCCACGATCCAGTTTGTGCTTCGCAGCGGTGCGGACAAGGAGAAGGTAAAGACGCGGCCGGTCAGCATGGAGGAATTGGTCACGGGCGAGAAAAAGAAAGAGACTCCGCCTCCCGAGGCGGGGAAGAAAGGCCGAAGGGCCAAGACTGCAAAAACGGTCAAGGCTCCTTCCAAGCCACCTGATTTCTATACTGTCGAAGTCATTCAGGGAGAAAAACGGAGTGTGGAGAAATTTGAGGAGCAGTAGACGTTCGGCAGGTTCCTTGCAGTCTATGATGAGCAGCTGGAAAACCCGGGGCGGGATTGCTGTCCTCGCAGCCTTGCTGGCGACGGGGGATGCGCTTGTTCCTGCGCGAGCTCAGGAAGCAGGCGCGGCGGCAGAAACCCAGACCCTGCACGTGCTGGCCGGCAAATCACTCGTGGTTAATCTCGAGACCCGCTTGCGGCGCGTGCTGGTGAGCAATCCCACCGTGATCCAGGCGGTGGCGACCACGCCCTCGCAGGTCGTGGTCACGGCCAGCAGCGTGGGCGCCAGCAGCCTCATCCTTTGGGATGAGTCGGGGCGTTCCCGGATGTTGGACGTGCTGGTGGATCTCGACGTTGCGGCGCTGCGCGACGGAATCCAGCTCGCATATCCCAACGAGCCCATTCAAGTGCAGGCGGAAGGGGACAAGCTGATCATTTCCGGCGCCGTATCAAGCCAGGAAGTTATCGACAGCGCCCTCAAGATGGCAGGGACCTTCTCGACCAAGACTGTGAATTCCCTGGTGCTGGCCGAACCTCCGCACGAAAAGCAGATCCTCCTGGAAGTCAAGTTCGCCGAGATTGACCGCAGCAAGATCGAGCAGTTTGGCGTCAATCTCTTTAGTACCGGCGCGCTGAACACCCCGGCAGTGATTTCGACACAGCAGTTTGGCGCCGTGAGCGGCGCGGGTGTGGGGGCATCAGGCTCAGCGGCGGGCGGCGGTGCAGGGCAGAGTACCGTCGGGGGCAAGATTCCCGGAGCGACGACGGGAGCGGCGACGACTTTCACATTCAGCGACATCTTGAATATTTTCCTCTTCCGGCCCGACCTCAACCTGGGAGCCACGATTAAGGATCTCCAGCAGCGCAACATTCTCCAGATTCTTGCGGAGCCGAACGTGTTGGCGCTCAACGGCAAGCCGGCGCGCTTCATCGCCGGCGGCGAGTTCCCGTTCCCCGTCGTCCAGGGCGGGACGAACTTCACCGCTGTGACCATCCAGTTCCGCCCCTTTGGCGTGCGGCTGGACTTTACGGGGTTTATCACCAAAGAGAATGCGGTTCGGCTGCAAGTGGCTCCTGAAGTCAGCACGCTGGACTTTACCAACGCGCTCACGATTTCGGGATTTGTGGTTCCCGCCATTTCCACTCGGCGCACCGAAAGTGAAGTGGAACTGAAAGACGGCCAGAGCTTCGGGATTGCGGGTTTGCTCGACCAGCGCACGCAGACCCAGATGTCCAAGATTCCCGGGGTTGGCGATCTTCCCATCATCGGGCACCTGTTCCGCTCAAAGAACGTCAATCGTTCGCACACGGAGTTGGTGGTCATCGTTACACCTCACATCATCGACCCGGTGCGTGCGGGTGCGGCTCCCCCGGTTATTCCAAAGCTGCCGATGCCGAACCTGGATGTGGAGGGGTTCGACAAGGGGTTGTCGAGGGGCTCGGGATCTGGGGACGCCCCGAAACCTCCCGCTGCCAAGCCGGAAGAAGCGGCCAAACCGAAATAGGGGAAATGGGATCCGACTCCACAACTCGCCATCCGGAGCGCGCGAAGGCGCCGACTTCCGATTCACTTTCGGTGGCTACGCTGTGCCTCGATACGGAGTCCGGAAGCCAACTTCGGCTGCTCTTGGAGTCGATGCCACTGGCTCAGCTTGCTACCGAGCTCCAACATTATCTGGCGGAAGCGGGAGACTCGGTTTTCATCGATCGTCTGCGCGATTTACACCCCGATATTTGCATCATCGATTTCGACCGGGATCGGGAACAAGCCGGCCGCACCGCGGAGAGCCTGCGTGAGGTCCTGAAGGAGACGGCGATCTTTGCCATTTCCTCCAAGTCGCAGTCGGACCTGATCATTCGCGCCATGCGCAGCGGTTGCACGGAGTACTTGGTGAAGCCCTTCGACCGCGACCAGTTGCTCGAGGCTTTGGCACGGGTAGGGGGCAGAAAGAAGGATAAGCGGGAGCTGACCACGGGGCAGATCTTGACCTTCATGAGTGCCAAAGGAGGGGCGGGCGCCACAACTCTGAGCATCCATTTGGCCGCCCACCTCGCGCACGATCATGGCAAGAGGACCTTGCTGGTCGACCATCATCCGGACTTGGGTGACGCGGCCATTTTCCTGGC
>JBEKUI010000301.1:0-4998 GCA_049515175.1 Terriglobia bacterium | reverse complement strand
ATGCGTTCCTTAAATATTGAGCCCCATGAATTTCACGGCGAATGGAACTACACCATCCGGCCGAGAAACCAAAAGCCAAAGCCATAAAGTTGTTCAAGTTATTTTGCGGTGGTCCCTTAGCACCTTTGAGGAACTGCAGCCATATGGGTCTGAGCAAAGTGCTTTCTGCCCCCTTTGGCTCTCGAGGGTGCCGTAAGCACCGCTCCTAGGACGCGGAATCCGACGTCCGTGGGGGTAGCAAGGCTGGCACCAAACTGGCCGAAGTCGGCCAGCGGTTGGCTGAGATGGGCCGGCGTCCGTCCCCGTCCTCCGGTAGGCTAGGCATACCACCTCTAACCATTACAAAACAACGGCGAAAGATTTCTGGCTGGGAGCCCTGATTGGCAATTCACTTGCCACCTACCAGGTTGGAATTATTGGTGGTGCTGGCGGAGGACGAGCCGACGCCCGGCGCGGCACGCGTAAGCGTGATTCGTGGATGATCAGTGCGCGTCGCGCTGCCAGCCAGGATCTGGTGAGGAAGCGGATGCCGGTCTCCCGCCTTCGCAGGCAGAAAGGAGCTCAAAATGAAACGGCTCATTCTGATTGTAACACTGCTGCTTCTGATCGTCGGAACTGGATGTGTGGGTCTACACCACCGTCACCATCGTCAACACGATGGAAGGCCTCCTGCGTATGCCCCCCATCATTAATAACGACGCCCGGGCCGCCGTGATGGGGCCATAGTTTTTGGCCAAGGGCGACCAGCCGGCGTTCAACGCCGACGGGCGCAACCTCCGAAGTGGCCTCCTCTACGAGGTTAACCCGCCGCATGCGCGGGTTCCTCGGGTATCACCAACGGCGATCGCCGAGGCTACTGGACGTATGGTCGGCTAGCCCAAAAGTGGCGCTAAGTCAAGCTCCCCAGGTACTGCCTTCTCGTCAATAACGCACTTCATCAACTCCATCACGCAGCAAACACCCGCTCGGGCTGGATAACCTGTGCAGGGTTATTGACGCGAACGGGACTTCAAGTCGCTGTATCGAAAGCGCACCCCTCTGGGCCATCACCGGTTCCTCGGCTAGGCGCACTTGGTGCGCTTCCGATACAGCCCTAAGACTTATGGGAAGTGATGTGGAGAACCGGCTGGTCGCGCTTTGCTTCTGCAAAGCGCCCGCTTCATAATCGTGGAGCCACTTCTGCAAGGCTGGGCGCGGGTTTTTTGCGGAGTACAGGACTGGAGCAGTGAGGGCAAAATCGAACACACGTTCTCCTTTATAGCCGAAATGCTCAAGCAGGAGTGCGAAAAGCTCTGCGGGGAATGCAATCAAAAGTGCTGGCAGGTCCATGGAAAATAGCACGGCCATGGCAGGTTCAACACAGTGCGTAAATCGTCTCGGATCGAAGAACACTGCTTCACCCTCGGCAAGCGTGTGGGGCTGGGCGTTCCACTCCGCAACCTCAGCGTCGATTAAGCGGTTATGCTCGTACGCGGCTGCACTGAGTGCAATAGCCAGAGCAACTTGAACGATGGGAAGGACCTTCCTCCACGCCACGCGCTTCGGCCACGGCGTGGTTGCTGGGTTATCGGGGATACTTTGGTCATCTTCCGTCATACGTTGCCTCGCGGTTCCGTCATCGGACGGGGAGGGGACGCCGCCCCCCACGACGCCCCGCGGCCGAGCAGAACGACGGGGATGGTTTTGAGGAAGATCTTCAGGTCGAGCGTTGGCGACCAGTTATCGATGTACTGGAGGGCGAGTTCCATCCAGCGGCGGAAATTCAATTTGCTGCGCCCCTCAAGCGCCCACAGGCAGGTCAAGCCCGGCTGCATACGCAGGCGGCGGCGCTGCCAGGGTTCGTATTTCTCGACTTCTTCGGGCAGCGGCGGGCGCGGGCCGACGAACGACATCTCGCCTTTCAAAATATTGAAGAGCTGCGGCAGTTCGTCCAGGCTGAACTTGCGCATGAAGCGCCCGACGCCGGTGCAGCGCGGATCATCTTTGATTTTGAAGACGGGCCCATCGGCTTCGTTCAGCGCCTCGAGTTCTTCGCGGTGCAGGTCGGTGTCGGCCTGCATGGAGCGGAATTTAAAGAGCGTAAATTTCCGTCCGCCCAGTCCGCAGCGCGTCTGACGGTAGAGGATCGGTCCTCGGGATGTGAGTTTGATGAGCAGCGCGAGAATCAGAAGGAGGGGAGAGAGCAGCACGAGGAATTTGAACGAGAGAACCAGATCCACCACGCGCTTCAGGAGCAGCAGCGATTCCTTTTCCGGCGTGGTGGAGGAGGTAAGCAGCGGCATATCGCGCAGCCGCTCGAGATAGACCTTGGAGATGACATGCGGGAAGAAGCTGAGCAGCAGGCGCGTCTTGACGCCCTCCTCCTCGCACATCAGGAAAGTTGATTCGAGTTTTTCCAGTTCGTCCTTGGATACGGCGAAAATCACTCCGTCGATGACGTGCTGGCGCAGCAGCTCGGGAAGATTGCTGAGCGCGTGGACGGGATAGGCGCGGCGCAGGCCGCGATGCTCGTTGGCTTCGAGCGGGCGCGCGATTTCTAGCGCCTCGCGGGAGTCGCCGGCCAGCAGAACCTGGCGGACCCCGCCCAGGCTCAGCCGTCGCGCCACAAGGCGGAAGGCGATCATGAGCAGTAAATCGATCGCCGCATAAAAGCCCATTATTCAGCGTAACTGCTTCACGGAAGGATTGGGCCGCGCTCCTCGCATCGCCACGCCGCAGTTGCTGGTCGCCCAGATCGAGTAACGCGTGGGTTTTCTCGACCTTCACCGCAGCGCTCTCCCATTCCGTAATCCTCTGCTGGATCGTCCCCTTGTCAACGCCAGTTGGGGCGGACAAAAGATACTTCTTCCATTCAGCGGCCGCTTCCGAATAGCGCGTGAGGGCCGCAAGGGTCAGACCGCGTTGCCTAAAGACCTGGTCCCAATGCGGCCGGATGCTTTCCGCTTCCGCAAACTCCTGTAGCGCGCCTTCGTAATCGCGCTTCTCCAGCTTGCGCTGGCCAAGGTCCAGATGCTGTTGAGCCGGCGGGGGCACGGCTTGGGGCGCGCCCTCGCTGCCAGATGCTTCGGCGTCGTGAGCAGGGTAGTCGCCTTGCTTCAGCGGGGGTGGTGGGTGGGGTTGAGGAGGCGGCTCGACCGGCCGGAGGTTAATGTCGTGCGACCCTCCGTCCGAAGTCGCATCGCGCGCAGGCGCCGGCTGGGGTTCCGGGCCAACCTGCTGCTCCGTTCCTTTTCCTTCCGGCCCTGACAATAGTCCGGGCCCACGGTACACCACCCAGGAAACGAGCAGGGCCACCATCACGACACCGACGGTGGCAAAGGCGGTGCGGAGCGAGGGACCATGTGTACGCCGCTCCAAGGGCCCTTCACGCGACTGAGTCAATGAATTCCGGAACTGGTCAACTTCCCAATCGGTCGGAGCAGCGGCCGCTCCGAGCCCGGACTTGTCGTGACCTCTGGGTACGCGGTCAGGCGCCCGTGGAGTGGTAAGCTCGAATTGCTGCTCCCCAACGCTCATCACCGGTTCGGGAGGGACGTCCTCGATTCGTGGTTGCGAGGCCTCGGGGGCCCCCCAGCCATTCAGGGCCCCGCTCCTTGAATCAAAGCCCGCCTCCTGGGAGGCGGGCTCGGCGAGCGAATCTGCGACTTCGCTCAGGGCCACAGCCATTTCGGCCGCCGATGAATACCTGTAGTCACGGTCCTTATGCAATGCCTTCATGACCGTACTACACAGCAACTCCTTCTCAGCGGTTGTCTCCATTCGGTGCAGAACACTCGCTGGGTCGTCAGTGTGGACGGGCAACTCCCCCGTCAGCGCCTCGAACATCATCACACCTAGGGAATACAAGTCCGCGCGCCCGTCCAGCAGGCTCGAGGAAGTTCCCGCCGCTTGTTCAGGGGACATGTATTCGAAGGTCCCGACCACCGCGACATGGTCCATCACCACAACATCCCCCACGGGACTCCCACGCACTGCAGCCGCCTCTCGAAGGTCAGCCATCCCGAATTCCCTCACCTTGACATGGGGGGCCCCGTCGTGTTCCTCGGCTATGACTACATTGTCCGGATTGAGGTTTTGATGGATGATTCCCAACCTGTGAGCGGAGTGCAAAGCAGCGCAGATCTGCCCTGCGATCTTCAAGACATCAAGGGCGGGAATGTAACCTCCACGGGCAATTAGCTCGCGAAGCGAGAGGCCGGGGGCGTACTCCATGACGATGAACGGGCGACCGTCAGCGGATCGCTCCAGGGACTCGACGTGGACCACATAGTGATTTTGTAGGGCGCTTACTTCGTGGATTGTGCGCCGGAAGTACTTGACCAGAAACTCGTCGCCGGCCAGTTGTCCCGCGAGAAGCTTCAATGCACGGGAACCCCCATGCGGTAGGAGTCTGGCCTTGAAAACAGGCCCCATGCTCCCATGCCCAATCTTCTCGAGGATGCAGAATCTCTCAGAAACTGAATCGCCTGCTCGCCATTCCCGGAGAGGGTCGAGGAGGCTTCCGTCTTTTGGACACACTGCGATCGCGGGGCGGTACAGGCAGCTGCAGGTGGGACAAACCTTCATAACCGAGGTCCTGACGCCCCCTCGCGGGGTGGCCTCGCCCCAATGCAGTCCAATTGTTTACGCAACGTCCCTCTGATAGTCACTCGCCACCCCCTCAGCAGCAATGGCTCGAAAGATCGACCTGGGAACCTCATATATTTCAATTTGAGGAGATCCTTCAACCATTTGGACGAAGGAGTGAAGCAATTCGCCGATGTCGGAGGTCGAGTTGGAAATCTCGCACAGCCTGACGTCGGGAGGGCCCTTGACTAGTTTTCCCAGGGTCACCAGAACGTCGCATCTTCCGCCGCGATGGCTGATCCGGCCCTGTTTCCTATCCCAGAAACTGATTGCGACTGCTTCAGTTCCATCGGGGACAACGAATGCGATGTGGCCCCGAAAGCCTTGCTCTTTTCGAAGCAGCGGGTCAATTTCGTTCTGAAGCGTCTGAAT
>JBEKUI010000300.1:0-5030 GCA_049515175.1 Terriglobia bacterium | reverse complement strand
CCTGCCCCCGATGCGGCAAGAAGGATTTCCGCCGCTCACACCGCCGCCTCTGGGAGCGCATGTTTCTCCGCGGGCCCATGGTGCGCTGCCGGGGCTGCCACACACGCTTCCCCCTGCCGCGACCGGTCGACCTCGCAAGCTGACCAGCATTCCCGCCGGCACATCAAAACTAGTGCCGTTCCAACTTATCTGGGCTAATCCCGGTCCGTAAGGTTAACCCAAGTCTTTGATCTCAGGGTGCATAACGTAAGTGTAGTCCATAGGCGAATCCAGTTGGAACGGCACTAGGCAAATCCCGGCTGTTCGTGATACATCTTCGCCCATGACCGTTTCCGTGACGCGCCGCATCGCGCAGTCGGCGGGCATCGTGATGGCGAGCGTGCTGCTGAGCCGCATCCTGGGCTTCTTGCGCGACTGGACGGTCGCCCATCAGATCGGCTCGAACGCCGTCACCGACGCCTATTACGCGGCGTTTACGCTGCCCGATTTTCTGAACTATCTGGTGGCGGGTGGCTCGCTGAGCCTCACGTTCATTCCGGTCTTCTCCAAATACGCCGCCGAGAATCGCGAGGAGGAGGGCTGGCGCGTCTTTTCCACCGTCATCACGGTGATGGGGGCGGCGCTGGTCGGGCTGACGGTCGTCGGCGAAGTGTTCGCGCCGCGCCTGGTGCCCCTGCTCGCCCCGGGCTTCGACCCGGCGCAGAAGGCCCAGGTGGTTTTCCTGACCCGGCTGATGCTCCCCGCGCAGCTCTGCTTCTATCTCGGCAGCATCCTGAGCGCCGTCCAGTATGCCAAGGGCCAGTTCGTAGTGCCCTCGCTCGCGCCCGTCATCTACAACCTGGGAATCATCCTGGGCGGCGTGCTGCTGTCCTCTCGCTTCGGGATTACGGGATTTGCCGTGGGCGTCGTCGCAGGTGCTTTCGCCGGGAACTTCCTCCTGCAAGTGTACGGAGCCACGCGCGCCGGAGCGCGCTTCACACCGAATGCCAACGTTCGTCATGCCGGCTTCATTCTTTTCGTCAAGCTCTCGGTCCCCATCATGCTGGCGCTCTCGCTCGTCTTCACCGACGACTGGATCATCCGCTGGTTCGGCTCGTACCTCCAGCCGGCCTCGATTACCTGGCTGAGCTATGCCAAGACATTGATGCGCGTGCCCCTGGGCGTGGTCGGGCAGGCGATCGGCGTTGCCTCCTTCCCCTTCCTCGCCCAGCTCTACTCGGAAGGAAAGTTTGAGGAATTGAACCGCGCGCTCGACAGCACGCTGAAGGGCACGATCCTGCTGCTCGTTCCCATCGGAGCGCTGACCATGGCGCAGAGCCGCCCGCTCGTCTATTTCATCTTCTCCCACACCCGCCTGACGGGCCCGGATCTGGATGCCACCGCGGCAACCCTGGCCTTTTTCTCCTTTGGCCTGTTTGCCTGGGGCTTGCAGAACATCCTCTCGCGCGGCTTTTACGCCACCCGCGACACAATCACGCCGGCGGTTGTGGGGACCGTGCTGACGTTTCTGAATCTGCCCCTCTACTGGCTCCTCGTGCGCCGCAGCCAGCACCTGGGACTGGCGCTCGCCAGCTCGATCGGAATTATCGTCTATATGATCGTTCTATTCGTCCTTCTGGCGCGCCGCACGCGCGACCGGGAATCCTCCGCCCTCGTAGCATTCTTCCTCAAGGTCGCGGCCGCCTCGGCGCTCGCCGCCGCTGCCGCGCACCAGCTCGTCACCTGGCTCGAACCACGTCTCGGCTGGCACACCACGCCGCGCGCCTTTGCCGTGCTGGTCATCGCCAGCCTGGCGGGCTTTTTTCTGACCGCCCTCCTCGCCAAGCTGCTCCGCGTTCGCGAGTTCGACCGCTACCTGAAAAGGCTGGTCGGGCTGGGCCATTGAAAGCGTTCCGGCCGGGTCAGCCTGCACCGGAGAGCCAGAAGTCCCCCTAATCCCCCAACTCGTTGATTTTGAAAGGGATTGCAAGTCTCCGTTCGCCAGACATTTTGTGCACTCCAACCCCAGATTGTTGCCGTTCGCCGAAATATGCTTAACGTCTTGGTAGGAATTGGCAAGAATCAACAATAGGCCTTGCATACCTCAGGGCCTGCTGGGGAAGCTTGGGGCTGATCGCGACGTTTTCACAAACCTCCCATAGTCGACTTTCACCCATGGGGGGAAGTCGGTAGTTTTCAGGGAAAGCCCCAAATCAGATCCCGTTCAGACAAGTTCTAGCGCCCGCCGACCGGTGAACTGCGGGCTATCATTCGACAAGGAGACGAATACCTCATGCCAAGGATTCGCGGACAGCGGCTGATGAAATATGTGGATCGAGCGGCCACGGCGGTGGCAGGCGTTGCGTTTGACGGCATCCAGTTTTTCAACAAGTACAAACCCAATCCCTCCTTCACGCCCAAATGGTCGGAAAAGCCGCTGCTCAAATCCTGGCAGAAGACCAAGCCGCCCCTCGGCTGGCCGCGCGAGACCGACTCGCTTTGCCCGGGCTGCGTCAAGGAAGCGCGCGAGGCGATCATCAGCGGCAAGAAGCATTGGAAGGACCTGCTCACCGAAAAGGTCGGCGAGGTCAAGGCCTCCATCATCGAGCGCGACGGCCAGGTCTGGATGATCAAGGACTGCCCCATCCACGGCCACTACGAAGACATGATGGCTGTGGACGTGAACTTCCTGCAGTGGATCGAGAAGAATTTCCCCGGCCGCGACATTCGCGCCCACAATGACGAGACGCTGCACAACCACGGCTCCAGCACCATCAAGCACGGCCGCGGCTCGGTCCTCACCGTCGACCTCACCAACCGCTGCAACATGATGTGCGATCCCTGCTTCATGGACGCCAATCAGGTCGGCTTCGTGCACGAGCTGACCTGGGAAGACGTCAAAGAAATTCTCGACAACGCCACCAAGATCAAGCCGCGCCGCCAGATGTCGGTACAGTTTTCAGGCGGCGAGCCCACGATGTCGCCCTACTTCATCGACGCCGTGCGCTATGCGCGCAAGCTGGGCTTCAACAGCGTGCAGGCAGCGACCAACGGCATCGAGTTCGCGAAGAGCAAGGACTTCTGCCGCCGCGCCTTCGAGGCGGGCCTGCGCTACGCCTACCTGCAGTTCGACGGCATCGGCAACGACGCCAACAGCCATCGTCAGGTCGGCAACCTCTTTGACGTGAAGCTGCGCGCCATCGAGAACATGCACGCGGCGGGCATCGAGATCATTCTGGTCATCACCCTGGTCAACGGCGTGAACAACGACCAGGTGGGCCCCATCGTCAACTTCGCGCGCGAGAACCCCAAGAAGATCGCCTTCGTGGCCTTCCAGCCGGTTTCATTCACCGGCCGCGATGAAGAGGTCACCACCGAACGGCGCTTGCGGCAGCGCTACACGCTCTCGCACCTCGCGCACGACGTGAAGAAGCAGACTGGCATTACCGAACCCACGCGCGACTGGTTCCCCATCTCGCTGATGGGCTCGTTTGCGGATTTTGCCGATCTGGTGCACGGGCCGGAAGCGCAGTGGGGCCAGGTGAGCTGCGGCTGCCACCCCAATTGCGGCGTCGGCACCGCGCTCATGATCAACAAGGAAACCAAGGAATGGGCGCCGGTGCCGCAGTTCCTGGACATTCCGCAACTGGTCCAGGACATCCACAAGATCACCGACTCCGCGCGGGGCAAGTGGTTTTCCAACATGATGATGGGCCTGGCGCTGCTGAAGAACTACAAACCCTTCCAGGCTCCCAAGAGCCTGGCGCTCGTCGATCTGCTCAAGAAGTTTGACAAGTCGTTCGCGCTGACGGGCGAATCGCGGGCGCGGAAGAAGTACGGCGCCTCCGACCCCAACCGGACTTACGAGGATGCCCTCAAGCGGCGCTCCGATCCCTGGAACTTCCTCTTCATCGCCGGCATGTGGTTCCAGGATCTGTTCAACTACGACTTCCGCCGCACCGAAATGTGCATCATTCCTTATGCGACGCAGCTCGGCGAGATTTCGTTCTGCGCCTACAACACCGGCATCGGGTGGCGGAACATCATCGAGAACATGCACAAGAACGCCAGCGTCGCGGAGTGGTACAAGACGCACGGCAAGCACGAAATCTACGCTCGCGGCAAGGCCGTGCCCATCGCCAGCGAGGACATCAGCCTGAATGTCAACGCTGCTGACGCTGCCCGCGTGCGGTCGAAGGAGCACGACGTGCCCATGACCGCCGCCGACGAAGAAAAGGCGCGCCGCAAGGCCGCCTGGGAAGCTCAGCAGGCTCGCCAGGTTTACGAAGAGTTGGTCCTCAAGAAGCCCAAGACCGAGCTCGTACAGATTGGCAGCGCGCGGACGGAGCTTGAAGAAGAGAAAGTCGGCGTGTAGCTGCGCTTTGTACCCAGGCAGAGTTTCAAATGGAAGGCAAGGGCCGCCCGGTGGAGCGGCCCTTGTCGTTTCTGAAGCCGTGGGAGTGCCGACAGCAAGAACGAATTCCGAGACAGCAAGGCCCCCGCGAAGCCTACCTCAGCCGCCTACCTGTGGTCGTCATCACAAGCTTTCCGTGCTTCACCCCGCGCAGGCTGAGAAGCTGGTCGGCAAGTTTTTGGACCTCCGCACTGCGACCTTTCACGATAATCACCTCAAGGCAGTTCCGGTGGTCGAGGTGGATGTGAGTCACGGCCAGCACTTTGCCATGGTAGTGATGTTGGGCCTCAATCAGGCGCTGCGCTAGCGTGGGCTGATGGTGGTCATAGACTAGGGTTAGGGTCCCCACGATCACGCGGCCCGCCGCCACATCCGACGCGACTGATTGGTCGCGAACCAGGTCACGGATCGCCTCGGAACGGCTCCCGTATCCTTTTCGGGCGATAGCCCGATCGAAACGCGCCAGCAGTTCGCTATCGAGCGAAATCCCCGTTCGAACCAGCCTTGACATGACGTCTCCTTGGGCGCGGCCTCGCGCTGGCTTCCATAGTAGCAACGAAAGCGTTTTTTGGGGCGACTCGGCAGCCGGACATCGTGTCTCTGGCATTCCTGGAGGCGAACTGGTAGGATGCAGAGC
>JBEKUI010000299.1:0-5033 GCA_049515175.1 Terriglobia bacterium | reverse complement strand
CGGAGCATGATGGAGGCAAAAATCTCCGTCCGATCCAGCTCGACGAGTTTGGTGCCCTCCGCAAGGCACTCGTAGGAAACCAGCCCCAGCTTGAATCGCTCCGCCGACCAGAGGAACATCATCATGATGCAGGTGTTGACGGCGGCCACAAACGCGTCCTCCGGGGTCAGCACGCCCGCGTGTCCGTGCGCGTCGGGCGGAGCCGAAAAATCCATTTCCGGACCGTTGCCCATCTGAATGTGACCCCAGTGTTCACCCTTCCATTTCACCGTGGTGCGATAGCTTGCCGTGTGCGACATCAGTAGCTCCCCTGACAAAACGCGGCGTACTCCCGCAAAACCGCCTCCGCGCAGGCGGCTTCTTCATCGTGCGGAATGGGATTGTAAATTTTCACCGCCTGCATCAATTCCGTCTTGGTGGAATCATTGGGCAGCTTGCCGGCTTCCCGAAATTGGGTGAAGATCAGCGGCAATGCAATAAGCGGGATCTGCCTTCCGGCAACTCCCACAACCTTTACGGGAATACCCGAGCCGCATGAGCATGAAGCGGTTTGAGGTTTTGCTTCTTCGCGGATTGCGGAATCGTGGAGCGGCAGACCACCGCTTCGGCGGTCCCAGGGGACGTCCAGTAGCTGGTCCACGTGCGCGGCAATCCGCTTGGCAACATCATTCACCACCTGCATCCCCGTGTCGCTTAGTCGGCGCGCGCTGCCTAATCCGGGAGAATTGGCGGGAGCCAGATCGCTGACAACCACACTGACCGCGGGCTTGCCGCTGTACATTTCTGTGCCGCGCGCGGCGCATCTCTTCTCGCAGCCATCGACAGCGATCGTGGGATAGAACCGGGCGAAGGCACGATCCCCTTCGCCGCCCGCTAGGAAAAGGGGCAGGCAAATCGTGACGGTCTGGCGGGGTCGGAGTGACTCCAGTACCTTGAGCGCCGCCATGCGGGTCACAGTGCCCTCAGCAACCTCTTCCCCCGAACAGGCGACGATACCAATCTTTCGCTTGGGAAGTTCAGGCAAGCTTCGCCTCCTCACTCAGGGCATCCACAAGTCCCTTGACCTCTTCCGCCACAGCGCGAGCCAGCCGGCGCCCGTTCTCGTCGAGTTCAGCAATACCAGAAGGCTTCAGATCCCGATGCCGGCGAAACACATCCAGGACTTGCAGACCGTGCGCCACCGTGCCCCCCAACTGAGCGACGACCTTGGCGGCACAGGCCAGCTTGCAGCCATCAATGGTGATGGCCTGGGCTTGGGACACCGCGGCTTGCGTCTCGGCCTCGCCCAGAACCAACAGAGCGAGAGGTACGAGCCTCGTCTTCTCGGGACACAGGTCTTCGGTGACCACATAGGCCCCCTCGCGCGCCACCGTTCCATAACTCTTGCCGATCCCACTGCACGGCACGATGAGAACCTTGCCTTTCATTTCTTCATCTCCGCTTCGGCCTGATCCTTGACCAAGGCAGCATACGACCTCGCATCCAGCAGACCACGGCGGTCACTTTCCCAATCGGCCAGTTCGATGACCGCCAGCCAGCCCTTACCGTAGGGGTCCTGGTTAACGAGGTCGGCCGCCTCCTCGAGGGAGGGATTGATCTCCACAATCTTTCCCGTGACGGGGGAGGGGAAGCTCACATTCACCTTGACTGTCTCGATTTCTCCGAACTCGTCACCCCGATTCAGGCCTGTTCCAATCGGCTTAGTCCTCACAAAGGCAACATCCCCGCTGGTTTGTTGCGCAAAATCAGATAGGCCCACGCGAGCACGATCGCCTTCAAGCTTTACCCACAAGCCCGCGTCGCTATAGGACAGACCCTTGGGGATTTGAAATGTGAACTTATCGACCGCTACTTTGAGATTCTCTTCAGGCATGTTCAACTCCGAGCACGAATGGGCCCTGTGCTTCGAGCGCCCAATCGCCGTTGCGTGGGCGTGCGAGGTTCTTGCGACACCGCAGTGCGGTGGATCTCCTGCCTTGGAGGGACTGCGCAAGCTCCCTCGCGGATCGCTTGTCTCAACTTGCGCAGGTCCGCCTGAAGGATTCTTTCCCTCTTGAAGATACCGCAGAGGAACTCCCACAAGCCCTGGAGTGCTGAATCACCCTCCGCGCTCAACCGGTAGAAGACCCGGAATCCCTCGCGGCGGTCCAAAACCAACCCTGAGTGCTTCAGGTAATTCAAATGGCGGGAGACATTGGGTTGTGAGGCATCCAATATTCGCTGAATGTCGCACACGCAGAGTTCTCCGTGGAGAAGCAGATTGATGATGCGCATCCGGTTGTGGTCCGCCAAACCTTTGAAATAACCCTCCAACGCCTGCATGGGTCCTCCAACAGAGTATTCGTATATACGCATATACAATACCACTTCGGAACGGATCAGCGAGGTCCCTCGGGTGCGGAATTCGGACAAAAGGTGCCTGGAATGAACCGCGCTCACGCGACAGCGGAGATAGACGCCGTGCCAAAACGCCCTTCACGGCGGTTGTTGGGTGGCCTCAACCACCCCCTCCGGAGGTTGGGGATGGCGACTTACTTATGGAATGTGCGGATCCTCGGCTCGGTACAGAAGTTTCTCGGGTCTGCTCATGGGTCCCGAATAGTCCGACGTTGGAAGGTCGCTTGAGTAGTGCCCCAATTCCTAGGGGTGGCTTCTAAGTGGGATTCTTCAACGAACCCCGGACCTGAGATTCAGGCGCGCTCCGTCCGCTACAAAGGCCAGCCAGAGTTCAATCCGCTGACCCGTTCGCTAACGAAGGGCAGGGCTTTGAGTGGACAGGGCGGAGGAGGCTGGGATTCTACTCTTGAATTGCCGGAAAGTTGACGCCCCCCGCGAATTCATTGCGGAAGTTTCGCATCGAGGGCTTCGCGCACCTTGCTCGTCAGGGTTTTGGGAGTAAACGGTTTCGCAATGAAGTCGTGATTCGCCCCACGCTCCACGGCATCGGCAATCGCGTCATCCGTATAGCCGGACATGTAGAGGATGCGGACTTGCGGCCAGCGGGACGCCAGGCGGAGCGCCAATTCCGGCCCGCCCATCTGGGGCATGACGACATCGGTCAGCACCAGGTGGATGGGTCCCTCGTGGCGTTCGCAAATTGCAAGGGCTTCGCCGCCGTGACCTGCTTCGAGGACGCGGTAGCCACACGATTCCAATATGCCGCGGACCATGGTGCGGAGGGGCGGCTCGTCCTCAACCACCAGCACGGTCTCCGTGCACGGCCGATGGTTCTTCGCGGCGGGCTCCATGGCCGGCGGTGTGAGGGGCTGCTCGATGCGCGGGAGGAGGACCTTAAACGTGGAGCCGCTCCCCAACTCCGTTTCCACGCTTACGAATCCACCGCTCTGCTGAACGATTCCGTAGACGGTGGCCAGACCCAGCCCGGTTCCTTTTCCCCTCTCCTTGGTGGTGAAGAAAGGCTCAAAAATATTCGCCTTGATCCTGGGATCGATTCCGCTCCCGGTATCTGCGACGGTGAGCAAGACGTAGGCGCCCGGTTTGAGGCCGCTGCGGCAGCGGCTATCGTCCGGAGAGACTTCGACGTTCGCGGTGGCGATGATGAGCTTCCCCCCTTGCGGCATGGCATCGCGCGCGTTGATCGCCAGGTTGATGACCACTTGCTCGACTTGTCCCGGATCGGCCTTCACACGGCCGAGTCCCGGGGCGGGGCGGGTAACCAATTCAATGTTTTCCCCAATCACGCGGCGGAGCATCTTTTCGGCGCGCGCCACGGCAGAGTTGATGTCCATCACCTCCATCACCATCGTCTGGCGGCGGCCGAAGGCGAGGAGCTGGCGAGTGAGCGAGGCGGCGCGCCCGGCGGCGTTCTGGATCTGTTTCAATTGCTCGATCCGCGGGCCATCCTGGCCCAAGCCGTCGGCCAGCAGCTCGCTGTACCCGGAAATAACCGTGAGCAGGTTATTGAAATCGTGCGCCACCCCACCCGCCAACTGGCCGAGGGCTTCCATCTTTTGCGCCTGCCGGAACTGCTGCTCCATTTGCTTCCGCTCGCTGACATCGCGCTGGATCGCCAGGAACCCCGCGATGTGGCCACCCTCATCCAGCACGGGATTGACCGAACTGTGGACCGATACGAGGCGGCCATTTTTCGTCTTATTGACAATCTCTCCGCGCGCCACGCGCTTTTCGAGAATCGTCTTCCAGAAGCTGGCATAGTCTGCCGGCTGGAGGGTGCCGCTCTTCAAGATGCGCGGCGTGGTCTTGCCCACTACCTCCGCTTCCGTGTAGCCATAGACCCGCGTGAACTCGGGATTGATGAAGGTGATGATGCTGTCCCGGTCGGTCATGAAGATGACTTCGCCCGACGCCTCCACGGCCTTGCGGAGCCTGATCAGAGATATTTCCGCCTGCAAGTGCGCGGCGCGGACGCGCAGCGCCTGGATTCCGTAGGCGAGGTCGTTGGCGAGTTCGGTGAGGAGTTTCACCTCGGCGTCGTCAAAGGCACCCACTTCTCCCGCGTAGAGGGTGAGGGCGCCGAGGGTGTGGCCGTTCGCAACCAGGGGAAGACCGATCGCGGAGGCAAAGCCGTGGCGCATTGCGGCGGCGCGCCACGGTTCATAGTTGGGTTCTGTGGAGGTTTGGCGCACGACGCAGACGGTGCCGGAACGGACAGCCTTTCCAGTAGGGCCGCGGCCGCGCTCGGTGTCGGCCCAAGTGACTCTGGCCTCTGCCAGATAACCCTCGTCGTGCCCTGCTTGCGCCACGGGCCGGACGCTCCGCGCTTCATCCTGCTCGGCATAGCCCACCCAGGCCATACGGTACCCGCCGTGTTCCACCAGAATGCGGCAGATTTGGTTGTTGAGATCCAGCTCATCGGTCGCGCGCACCAATACCTGATTGCATTCGCTGATCGTGCGCAGCGCCCGGTTCAGGCGGCGGAGTTGTTTTTCCGCCCGCTTGCGCTGGGTGATGTCGCGGACATTACACTGGATCACCTTCTTGCCGTCCACCTGATAGGAATTGCTGACGAACTCCACATCGGTCGGCCGCCCATCGGCGGTTTTCAGGGGCAA
>JBEKUI010000298.1:0-5033 GCA_049515175.1 Terriglobia bacterium | reverse complement strand
AGATATTGTTGGTGGTAATCTCGCGCTCGTTGTGCGAGTGCCACATAAACGCAAAGCCGGCCTCCGTCGAAGGGTTATTCGCAATCGTGCCGGAGGGCGGAGTTGTACCCGTGGTGCCACAACTGGTTGAGGTGTTGCTGCCGGTACATGTTCCGAAGGTCGCGCGAGTGGTCGCATCAGGGCCGAGGTAGGGACTGCCACCGAACCAAGCGCCGTTGGTGAAGAGGTTCGGATCGGGCAGAGTGGCCGGGCCGCCTGCTGCAACGTCGCCGAAAGGGTTTACTTGCAGTGGCTTGTCGTGGTCCTGGCACCATTCCCAGAAGTTGATCGCAGTCGGGGCTCCGGTATTGTAACCGTTAGCATCCGGTGTGCAAGTAAGCGTGGCATTCGGGTCTTTCGAGTTGGGATTGTGACCGTACATGTCCCAGTTCAAGCCCCTGCCGGTGAAGTAGAAGATCCCATCGAAAGCCTGCCCGGGATACGTGTCAGTGTTGAACAACGGCGGTCCGGCAAGCGCCAGCCCGTCGGGAGTGAGGATCAAATTCCCGTCCCGCGCCAGAATGCGCACGTGGTTGGCGTGTTCGTGGAAGGGATGTTCCCACCGGCCCGTGCCGATACCGCGGATCAGTGTCAGCTCACCCGGGTGCATGTGCGGATTGCCGTTGTAAGGCTGGTGCGGATACTCGGGCGCATAGTTGGGGTCCATCAGGTCGGGCATCGAGCGGCCGTTGATCATGAAATAGGCGGGATGGTAAGGCTCGGTCGGGACGTTGAGGCTACATCCCATACTGCCCGGGCCGCCGGTCGTGCAAGCCGCGGCTGCCGCCGCAACCTGCTCCTCTGCCAAGCGGTGAATGTTGGGATCCATCTCCGAGTACTGGAAAAGGTATTCGCGATCGTAGCAGGTCTTGGGGTGGTCGTAGGCGGCTGCGGCCAGCCGGAAATCAGTTTCGTTCCAGTGGGCCTGCGCTGCCATATTCGAGGCATGCAGCCCGGAAGTGCATTCGCTGGGGATTTTCGCCGGATCCGGAAGCACAATGATGGCGCCGTACATGCCCATCTCGACTTGAAGGTCGCTCTGGCTTCCACTGTAATAGGCACGTGTGCCCGGAGAAGACGCGGTTAACGTGTAGGTCACCGACTGACCCGGCACCGCCTCCTTTGTCAGCAGGCCGGCTACGCCGCTGCCTGCGGGGCTCGTCACCTGAAAACCGGGAAACAGAATCGAGGTGTTGCCGGCCGAGGTGGGCAGATTATTCGTCAGGGTCACCGAGACCGTCTGCCCTTCCGTGACGATCAGGGTAGGGCCGGGAACCTGCATCGTGTGGCAAAATCCAGTGGTAATGGCCGCGGGGGCAAAGCCCGGGGTAGAGCCGTCCGCACAGCCATACCCCCAGGAGTAAATCGCCTGCCCGTCCGGCTGACTGATGAAGGCGGCCTGCGCAGTCAAATTGAAGGTCCCCGCCGTGCCTGTCGTGCTGGTGATGCCAGGAGCCGCAGCGCGAGCCGCGCCCGTGACCAACAACGCCAACACCATGGGGGCCAGAAGCCGTCCTGTCTTCGAGATTGCGTTTTTCATTTTTGTCTCCCTCATTACCGCTCTCCTAGTTGCAGGTATTACCGAATGTGCTGCCGGTGACAGTGTTACAGATATGGACCTCTGTCATGAGCCCGCCGAAATTTTCGGCGTCATTCGACAGGTGATCGAGATTGGGGGTGTAGAGATAGAACACTTGGCCCTTCTGATACTTCGTGGTATCGCTGGCATCCAGAATCACGTCGAGCGACTCGCCGCCGGCCAGCGTGATCGAGTTGGTGTTGTAATACATGTTGTTTCCCGCTTGGTCGCGCAGCAGCTTGGCATTGAGCCCGATGACCTGCATCGGAATCCCCAGCGAGGCCAACGTCTGATATTCCGTAACGTCCAGGTCGGCAATGCGCAAGAGCGCCCTTCCGCCTGCCGGAATGTTGATGATGGAAGGCAGCGGCTGCGCGTAGTGCAATGAGCCGTCCGTCGATTGCGTGGCCAAGGGACCAAGCGTGACCGTGTCGGGATAGCTGCGTCCGTTGAGCAGGAAATACTTGTCTTTCATGTCTGCAAACGCTTCCGGGTTGAAAGTCATGCCGACAAAGTGGAAATTGGGGTCGAATCCGTGAATCTGTAGAGGGTATTCGACGTCGTACCGGGTGGAGCCGTCACCATCGTTATAGGCGTACGTGCCGCCGCCAGGGGCGCCAGTGTTCACTGCTGGCAAGGGATTGCTGCACAGGATGTCTGTGGAATCGCATTTCGTGCGCGGATCGCCCTGCTGCGCCACGAGTCCTGTGTACAGGCTGCCACTGACCCGATTCTGCCGGGGTCGCACATACAGTTGCCCCACCATGCCCATCTGCAAGTGTTCAGGAGGCGTGATATGGCAGTGCCAGAAGTAAGTGCCGGCATCAGGCGCCAGATAGTAATAGGTGAAGCTGCCGCCAATGTTGATGGCCACCGAGGCATCCGGGACGCCGTCGTAGAACGCCGAAGCGTTGGGATAACCGTGGAAGTGGACCGTGTGCTGCTCGAACAGGTCCGGTCGCATGACCATGCCCACGTTGGTGAGGGTGAGGAAGAACTCATCATCCTCATCGATCGCGAACAACGGCGCCGGAATGTTGCCGTTCATCACTCCGACATCCATGATGGGACGGGGATCCACGTGCCCGTCGATGGCGCCTCCGTTATCCACGTCGGGAGCCAGCCCCACAGCGCCGTTATATGGAAACGCCGAAAGAAAGTTTGGACCGATGCTGGTCGCCAAATCGGTCGTGGCTGGGTCACCGGGCACCAACGTTCCCCCATAGACGGTATTAAACTCGTTCGGGAAGTCCGTGCCGGGCTGGCCGTTCGCGATTTTCTGTAGCCCGGACAACGGTCCGAAGGAGAAAAGGTACGTCTGCGTGCCGTCGCCCATGCTGGCGAAGCCGTCACCGCCCGAGATTTGCTGGCACTTGATCGCACCGTTCACGTGCGCAGTTGGCGTCAGATATCCGTTCACGCCGACCCCAAGTGCCGTCGGAGCCGTGTATGCGGGTTCCGCATTCACATTTGTGAGATTTGATGGGTGCGTGATGGTGCTGGTTGGACATTGAACCTGGAATGACTGGGCACTGGCAGTCAACGCCGCAACAAAGAACAAAGCCACTAGGTAACTGAAGTTACCGGCCCTTTTGCTCGCCATACGTCCTACTCCTTCTCCGCCATGGCCCTCTTATCGCTCTTAATGCGGGCCACAGCGACTCTACGTTCTCTCTCCAAACAAAATTGCTTCAGCCTATCTAAAGCTGGAGCGGAGGGCTCGCTTCTTTCCATGAACTGCCGAGCATTTCCGCAATTCCCCGCTTCCTCATTCCGTACGCCAGATGTAGCCGAACTCAACGACAGATCGAGCGACTTCCGCAGACTTCCTCCATGCGCGATCGGGATGGGATGCATCCTGAACTGCGATCCCAACGGCGGAGCAGATTTTTGTCCGCCGGATTGCTTCAACCGCCACTTCTGCGGCCCTTGGATCGTTCTGTTTCCAGCCGTCTAACACCTGAGGCCCACTGTTCACCCACGCGCAAGCCCCTCGCGCGAGCATCTTGTCTGTGTGCAATGTAACTTAATGAAGGATTCAGTTTCATTGCCCCGAATCAAACCATTGCATAAGATTGCATTACTTTATTCTTACGTTTTGCGTCAGGCCGTATTAAGGAATTCGTTGGTTCCATTTGCCGCCCACAGAAACCCAATTTCTTCGTTGAGCGCAGTACGCCACTCTGTTTCCCACCTTGCGCGGGAGCCCATGGACAGATTCCTCGGGCAACTTCCGCTGACTTCCTCCGCGCGGGATCTAAATTAGGATGCACCCCGAAGTGTGATCCCAACGGCGCAACGGATTTTGATCCTGCCGTTTGCTTCGACTACTGCTTCAACCACTCTTAAGCCTCGTGCAAACATGTTGTGGATGTATAATGCAACTTGAACGAATCGGGCTCATTGAGTCGCATCAAACTATTGCATAAGATTGTATTACTTTATTCTAACGGCTTGCGTCAGACAGTATTCAGGGGTTCGTTGGTTTCCTTGGGACCATCCAAGGTGATTTAGAGAGAGGAACTCGAAACGAGTTGTCGACCTGTTAAAGGAAAGGGAACACGTGTGATCCGCAACCTTCGTCCCAAACATATCCGTACACGCTTAGCCCTTTGGTATGTCTTTGTGCTGGCGAGCATGCTGGCGGTCGCCTGGAGCATTACTGCGTTTCTTCTGTTTATTCAATTGCGAGACCAACTGACTCATCACGCAATTCAGGAGATCGAAAACGTGGAAGGGCTTCTGTATTTCGACGCCGGGGGGAGTCTGCGTCTGCGCGAGGACTATCACAAGCATCCGGATTCCAAGAGCTTGCTGGAACGACTATTGGAAATTCGTTCGCCTGAGGGCCGCGTACTGTATCGTAATGAGCGGCTCGGCGACAGGTCGCTCGGAGGAAACCCGTTTCCCGCCGAAGGCCAAGATCAATTCTCCCCCCGATCGACGCGCCTCGATGATGGGACGCCAGTCCGGATGGTGAGTCGCTGCTGGCCCCTGGACGGTCGTCCTCTTGTGATTCGCCTGGCTTATAGTGAGGAGCCCCTGTGGGCGCGCATTAAGGAATTGGCCATGGCCTCGTCGCTTGTCCTGCCAATCGCGTTGATCCTGGCGGGTCTGGGAGGATACGTACTCACTCAGCGGGCCCTGGGGCCACTGCAGGAGATGGCGCGCCGTATAGATCAAATCACATCGGAGCGGCTTAATGAGCGTCTCCCCAATGATGAGGAGGGCGACGAACTTGGACATCTCGCGAGAGATTTCAACAACTTACTTGCACGACTTGAGCAGTCCTTTGAGCAACTCCGTCGTTTCACTTCAGATGCATCCCACGAGCTGCGCACGCCGTTAGCGTCACTCCGGAGCGTTGGCGAGGTTGCGCTTCAGAAGGACGGCTGCCGCGAGGAATATCGCGATG
>JBEKUI010000297.1:0-5153 GCA_049515175.1 Terriglobia bacterium | reverse complement strand
AGGACGCCGAAGTCGCGGCAGTTCTTTTCGAGTGCGGCGAATTGCGCCGCGGCAACCGTGTCCAAAAGTGGCAAGTCGCGGTCCTTGGTGGGGACGGAGTGATCCATCGTCGCAAAAGTGAGGTCCGGGCGGCGCACCTTGCGTCCTGTGGCGCGCAGGCCGGAGAATGCCTGCGCCGAAGTCCCTTCGTGAACGAGGTGGCGGTCAATGTAAATGATGGCGGGCTGCCCGGGTTCTTCGCGGACGACGTGGGCGTCCCAGATCTTTTGGTACATCGTGCGGATGGGCATTGATCCTTCCTTCAGAATCTTGGCGCCGTGGAGTTTCCGTAGCGCTCAAGTATTCTGAGCGGGGGTGATGCTTGAAGTCAAATTTATAGTTTTTCTCATATCATAAGTCAGATTAATAGTCGCATGGAGTCGCTTTGCAGGGTAAAGCCACGTCGACGCTACGGGGCCTGCCTGCACAACGACCGCGAGCAAGTGAGTTGATGGCTGAGGTTCGCCCCTCCTGGGCATTATACGACGCCCACACCGAGGCATCAATCTCGCCTTGCTCCGCGAATAATCTGGGTTAAACTGAGGCCGACGATGCGAAGAGATAATCCATCCGGGCGGAGTCCCGTCACCTCGCGGCGCGAGTTCCTGCGCTCGACTGCCGCCGGCGCCGCTTGGGTGCTTGGGCCAGCGGGGACGGTCCCGGCCCTTTCGGCAGCCAAGAGGCCGAGCATGGTCCGCTGGCGGGCGCGCGAGGTCGCAAAGATCCCGAATGGCTATCAGGTGGCGGTGGCGGATGTAAACGGCGACGGCCGGCCGGACATCCTCGCCTTGAGTTCTGCGGAAAACATCGTCACATGGTGGGAGAACCCTTCCTGGCGCGCGCGGTCCATCACAACCCAGACTCATAAAAACATCAGTCTCGCGCCGCTATTCAGGCCCGGCCACGCGCCGCGCGGTGTGGCGCTGGCGAGCGATTTTGCACTCGAAGACAGCCGGAACGGTGGGGAAATCTGGTGGGCGGTGCCGCCCGCCGCGGGCGATGAGGAATGGTCCATTCAGCTCATCGGGCGCTATCCCACCTCGCATCGGCTGCGCTGGGCAAACCTGGACGGCAGCGGGGGGGAGCAACTTGTCAACGCGCCCCTTCTGGGCATCGGCTCGGAGGCGCCGGAATACAAGGTCGGCGCGCCGCTCACCTGGCACGAGATTCCAGAGGCGCTGGAGCGCGGCCATGCCTCGGCGGCGGACGAGAAAGAAACCGATTGGGCATCACACCTCATCGACGACTCGCTGACCGTCATGCATGGCATCTGCATCACGGATTGGGACGGCGACGGGCGCGACGAGATCCTGACCGCCAGCTTCGAAGGAGTGCATCTGTTCAAGTCCACCGGGCAGATCCCTGATTTGAAATGGTCAAAGAAACGACTTGCCGAAGGAGATCAAGCGTCGCGGCCACGACGGGGCTCGAGTGAGGTGGCCGTGGGTAAAGTTCACGGGCGAAGATTCATCGCCACCATCGAACCCTGGCACGGGGAGCAAGTCGTCGTCTATTTCGAGGCTCGGCCCGGCGAGCTCTGGCGCCGCCAGGCTATCGACGACAGTTTTCACGATGGTCATGCGCTCGCGGTCGCTGACTTCGACGGGGACGGGAACGACGAGATTGCGGCGGGCTATCGTGGGAAGGGAACCAGCCTGCACGTCTACCATGCAGCCGACCGCACGGGTGCAAAGTGGGAGCGCCAGACGCTCGACACCAACATGGCCGCAGCCTGTCTGGCCGTGAGCGACATCAACGGCGACGGGCGGCCGGACCTCGTCGCCATCGGCGCCTCGACGGGGAATATTACCTGGTATGAGAACTTGGGGTTGTGAGGGTGCTGGCGAGGCATGAGCACTCGGCAGCCTCGCCGGGCCCCTCTGGGAAGGGCCTGCACCTCGCGCGACTCGGATTGAATCGCGCGAGGCAGGCGGGGAGGGGACTAGAAATCCCGCGTCCAGCGGATAGTGAGGAGATTGCTCTGGAAATCGTTGGCGCACGCTGAATTTCTTGGTGGGCTGGTAAAACGCGCCCAGGATAGGCCACACCGTGTTGATCTTTTTGGAGCGGACGTCATCAAGCACGCCGTCTTCGAAAACTTTGACATTGCGGCTCATGAAGCGAATGCCGGGACGGATAATCAGCCCGCGCGTGGGCATGAATTCCATGTTCGTGTCCACGAGGTGCGTGCCTGACCTCCACTGGTAGGTGACGTCCCCCTCGTTCTGGATCGTGTTGTCGCGCAGGCTGTTGTATTTCGCCAAGCTGTCCACTAGGAAGCGCGAATAGCGGTAATCCACGTGCCAGTTCCACCAATCGGTGATTTTCACGGAGATTCCGCCATCCACGACGTGATTGGGCTCGGTCAGGTCAGCGTGGCCGTTATTCTCGACGGAGTAAGGCGCGAACGCCGTGCCGCCGCTGTTGGTGCGGGCGGTTCCATCAAACGCCGCCTGCACGGAAGACGGCCCTTTGTAGCGGTAGTAGACGTAGCCGCCGCGAACATCGACGCGGGGATGGGGCCGGCCCAGGAAGGAGAACTCGCTCACCGGAGTTTTGAGTTCGCGCGACTCGAAATCGCGCGCAAAATCGAGGAGCTCGTTTCCCGTCGCGGCGATGCTGCTGTTGATGCTGCGTTCACCCGAGGAAACGTTCTGCCAGTTCAAGATCGAACGGAAATCCTGATAGCCGAGCTTGTAATGGAAACTCCAGCTCTTCAGTGAATAGCTGAAGCCGCCGGCGAATCGCTGGCTGTGGTCATCGATCGGAGCCTCGACGTAATAAGGATTGGCGCGCTCGAAACCGCCCCACGGGTCCACGTTGCCGAAATAGTCCATGGTGCGCGTGGAGTAGTTCACACCACGCCGGCTGTTGCGGCCGTACTCAAAGAGAAACCGCAGGTTGTTTGTGGCATGGATCGTCAGATTGACGTCACCGAACCGTCGCACTGTGGCCCAGTCGTGGTTCGTAGTCAGGCCGGCCCACTGTGGCTGGCCCGGGCCGGCTGGGAGGAGAACGGTGTCATTGCGGTCCCAGTAGTAGTAGCTCTGCCGGTAGTTGATGCGCAGGTCGTAAAGCTTGTCTTTCTTGAGTGTCAGTTGGCCGCCCGCAAACGGGTCACCGCCCAGCCCGCTGGCGTTGATGGAGAAGCTGTCGGCGAATTGCGGCACACCTTCCTGAACCTTTCCCATCAGGTTGAAGTCTAGAAGGCGAGGGCCCTGCTGAAGATTGAAAAGCTCAGTGAATTTCTGCTTCCGGCCACTGATGTCGGTGAAACGGTAGCCGAAGGTCACTGAGCCCTGTGTTTCGAATGCGCCCAGCGTCACGTCTTCCGGCAGCGGCTGGCTCTGGGCCAGCACCACGCAGGGAAGCGCAAGGGAGCAAACGGCAAGCATTAGAATGCGGTCGAATAGCGTCCTTTTCATAAGGCCTCCCTACTGCAAGAAGTACTCGCTGACGTTGGAGCCGTGAATGGTCGCGTGGCAGCGCACACATTCACCGCGCGTCTGGAACCCCAGGCGTCCGTGCGGAACATTGGCCGCGAAGGGATCCACGTGGCACTCCAGGCAAGTGAACCGGTCTTCGCGCCGGGTCAAGAGGTTGCGCGTCACGCTGCCGTGGGGGGTGTGGCAGATCGTGCAGCCCTCGATCTTCACTGCGGCGTGCTCGAAGACCCAGGGGCCGCGCTTCTCCGTGTGGCAGGCGACGCAGGCCTCCCAGTTGGTCTTTCGGAGCAGCGGCCGCTATGCGAAGATGGTAACCAGCTCGCAACGTCGTTTCTCCAACAGTCCGCCAAGTGGAACACATGCCACACGAGACAAGCACCGGACGGCAGTTATTTTGTGATCGCCGGACTGCGGTTCTGATTGCTCTTGCTGCGTTCCTCCTCATCGCCGCTGGGGCAGGCTGGCGATGGGCGGTTTCCTCCCGGAAAGAGCGCGGGGTCTTGTCCGCGGACTCGCAGCCTGCAAAGCGCAGCATGCGGTGGGAGGGGCGCATCGACGGCCTGGACTGCCTCTTGTGCGCGGCAGGCCTCCAAAACCGCCTGCGTCAGTTGCCCGGTGTCACCGGGGCCGAAGTCAGCTTCCAAGACCAAGTCGCCGCGGTGGATTACGATCCCCTTCGGACCGACGTTGCGCACCTCCACCGCGCCATCCAGGACTCAGGATTCAAGGTGACCGCTGTGGATTCTCCCTCGGGCCCCTCGCAATTCAAGGCTCAATCTGCGTCCCAGTACTGACGAATAAGTTCTTCCAGGGCGGGCAAGGGGATGAAGATATGCTTGCCCAACCGCATCGACCGGATTCTTCCGTCAGTGATCCAGCGATAGAAGGTCGCCCTGGAAAGGGTCCCCCCGGTCCGGCGGCAGAGGATGCGCAGCGCCGTGGTGGGGACGAGCATCGTCGGCGGCACGGCGGGTTCGGGCGGGGCGGGAATTGTGTAATCACCCAAGGCTGTATGCATGGCAGTTCTCCTCGCGAGGATTTGGAGGCGCCATCCGCCGCCTGCGATCGCCCTTCGGGAAGGAGGCAGACGCAGCGCTCATCGGGCTACGGACGGCCACAAAAACACTTGCAAAGGCACCCGGCTTGTTCTAGGCTACGTCTTCAAGGGTCTGTTCGCGCAGCACAGCCAGGCGGCGCCGGTCACGGGCGCGCGAGTAGTCGAAGTCCCGGTCGGGGACGACGAACTTAGCCTGGTCGAGAAGGAAGCTGCTCGGCTGCAAAGAAAGGAAGAGTTTGGGCTCCTTCTCGGCGAGCCGGTGCAGGGCGCAGGTCCCTTCGCCCGGTGTGTTGACGGGGAAGATGCAGCCTTTCTCACGGCAGCGGGCCAGGCCCGGTTGCGCAGGAATGGTCATGGGAACAGGCGCAGGGTCCGGAGTCACGACTTGGCCACTTCCCCTAGCGAGCGGGGGAGGTCGGAACGGCACGTGGGGATGTTTCGGCGCGATCATAAGATTTCTCCTTTGTGTTAAGGGTCGGCGAGGGTTGGGAAGAAAAGCAGTCAACTCAGAGGAGTCTGGCATGCGGAACAGGCTCAGGTGGCAGGTCGAGACGGCTCTCCGCGCCGACGGGTTCGGGGGTAGAGGCAGGATATTACCAATGTATGATGAT
>JBEKUI010000296.1:0-5235 GCA_049515175.1 Terriglobia bacterium | reverse complement strand
CTGGAGTTCTATCGCGACCTCGGCATAGAGGAGTTTTATCGACGCGAGCCGGGCGCGGGAATCGAACTTGGAAACTCGAAACTCGAGACAGGGGTCTCCGCGGAAGCGCCGATCGTCTCTGCCGCGCCGCCCGCGACATCCGACTCCCGGCTGCCTGTTCCCGAGACGAGCCTTCCAGGCCACGAACCTCGAACCGCGGCGATCTCACCCCCACCCATTTCGTTGAGCCTTTTCGAAGCTCCCCCGCCGCCGCCGCGCGCGCGCGAGACGCTGGAGGAAATCCGCGCCGACCTGGGCGACTGCCAGCGCTGCAAGCTCGCGCGCGGCCGCAAGACGATTGTCTTCGGGCAAGGCGACCCGCACGCCGCGCTGGTGTTTGTCGGCGAAGGCCCGGGCGCCGACGAAGACGAGCAAGGCCTGCCCTTCGTGGGCCGCGCCGGCAAGCTCCTCAACCGCATGATTCAGGCGGTGGGCATGAAGCGCGAGGAAGTGTACATCTGCAACATCGTGAAGTGCCGGCCGCCCGGCAATCGCACGCCGGAGAAGGACGAGGTGGACGCCTGCTCGCCATTTCTCTTCCGCCAGCTGCAGTCGATTCAACCGCGCCTGGTCTGCTGCCTCGGCTCACCGGCGATGAAGACGCTGCTTGGTATTAAGGAAGGTATTACCCGAGTTCGTGGTCAGTTCTTTGATTATGGCAAGACGAAGGCGTTCGTTGCCTACCACCCCGCCTACATCCTCCGTAACCCGCGCGAAGAGAAGATCCTGCGCGAGGATTTTGAAACCATCCGCGATTTTGTGAAGACCCGCGCGTAAAGGCACGCCGTAGCGTGCCCCTACATCATCTTGAGCACTACGACATTATCCACCGGGTCTTTCGCCGAAGCGGGCAGCTTGAGCACCGTGCCGTAGTCGGCTTCGACGACTCCCACCGCGTCGCCGCTCCCCAGCATCGCGGCGGATTCCACTTTGCGTCCGATCGGCGGCAGCAGCAGCGCCGCGTCCTGCCAGTTCAGGATGTGGACGTAAACGGTGTTCCCTTTCTGCGTCGTGACGCCCCAGGGGCGCGGCGTGATCGGCCCGCCGCGCGTGCCGTAGATGCTCTCGCCGTTCTTATCGAGCCAGGCGCCGACGGCCTTCAGCCGCTCGACAAATTCCGGCTGGATTTTCCCGTTGGACATCGGCCCGACGTTGAGCAGGAAATTGGAATCGTAGCCCGCGGCGCGTACGAGATAGTGGATCAGGTCCGTCGGGCTCTTGAAGTTGTGGTCGTTCTTGTTGTAGCCCCAGGCGGTGTTGATCGTGTCGCAGGTCTCGCGCGGCAGCTCTCCGATTTCCTGGCCCACGTTGAAGTCCTGCGTCGCGTGTCCGGGCAGGTCTTTCTCAAACATCTGGAAATCCTCGCCCGGGAATGGCTTCAGGTGGTGATTGCTGCCGATGAGCGCCGCAGGCTGCAGGCGGTGGATGAGGCCGTAGGTTTTCGCCAGGCGCCAATCGGCCTGGGGCTTGTCCCACATGCCGTCGAACCAGATGCCGCCGATGGGGCCGTAGTTCGTGAGCAGCTCGCTGAGTTGCGCGTCCATGTAATCGAGGTACTTGTTCCAATTGCCGCCCGCGGGGCGCCCCGCCGTGTGGCCCGTCCGCCCGAGGGGATAGTAGTCGGGGTTATGCCAGTCGAGCTGCGAGTGATAGAAGAAGAGCTTGATCCCCTGCTTCTGGCATTCGTCGGCGAGCATCTTGATGGGGTCCTTCTTCCACGGCGTGCGGTCCACGATGTTCCAATCCGATTGCTTCGTGGCGAACATGGCGAAGCCGTCGTGGTGCTTGCTGGTGATGGTGATGTACTTCACGCCCGCGGCCTTGGCCAGTGCCACCCATTCGGCGGCGTTGAATTCCGTGGGGTTGAATCGCGCCGGCAGCTTCTCGTATTCGCTCACCGGGATCTTCTTTTCGTTCATCACCCACTCGCCATCGCCCAGCACGCTGTACACGCCCCAGTGGATGAACATGCCGAACTTCGCGTCGCGAAACCATTCCTGCTGCGGCGTCTCGGGCGCGGCAGAGGGCGCCAGCGCCGCGGGCTCGGCCGCTTGCGGCTGCCTACCGAACGGCAGCGCGGAAAGAAGCAGAATGAATCCCAACATCAAAACTCGTTTCATGGTCGGATCTCCTGATCGGGTCTCATCGCGCCGTGTAGCTTAACACGCGGACAGACCTGTTTCGACAGGAACGGTGCGCAAGCAGCGGTCGACATGGGCCGAATCCAGGCAGGCCAGGTGGTCCGTGGGGGACATGAGTTTTCCGGGCAAGCCCGCATCGATTGACATGCGTTGAGCATGCAACTATACTCATCACATGTCCACGATGGTTCAGATTCGGAACGTTCCCTCCGACCTGCATCGACAACTCAAGGCGCGCGCGGCGCTGGAAGGTATGTCGCTTTCGGATTATCTGCTTCGAGAGGTCCGCATGGCGGTTGAGCGGCCGACCCTCGAAGAATTGAAGCAACGGTTGGCCGGGCGTGCGCGGGTCCGCCCGCGGCCCGCGCCGGCTGCCGCCGTCCGGGCCGAGAGGGAGGGCCGTTGATCGTCGTGGACGCCTCCGCGGTGCTTGAGGTCCTGCTTCAGACGCCCGCCGCATCGCGCGTCAGCCAGCGAATCTTTGCATCGGGCGAAACTCTGCACGCGCCCCATCTCCTCGACGTAGAAATCGCTCAGGTCCTGCGCCGCTACGCTCGCGCGGGCGTCATCTCCTCGGCCCGAGGCGCCCAAGCCCTTACGGACCTGACCGACCTTCCCCTCAACCGCTATCCGCACTTCGTCCTGCTTCCTCGCATTTGGCAATTGCGCCACAACCTGACGGCCTATGACGCGGCGTATTTGGCTCTTGCCGAAGCGCTGGATGCCCCGCTCGTGACGCGCGACCGCGCTCTCGCATCCGTCGGTGGGGTACGGGTCGAACTGTTGTAAGCAGCCGGCAGGATCGTCGCCCGTCACCTGTAGCGGCGGGCTTCAGCCCGGCAAATTGCTTTGACGGCCTAAAGGCCGCCTCTACGTCTCTCTGTAGTCCGTCGGCTGACGGATGTCCCCACCGCCGTGCGCCCATCAGCAAAACAGCCACCCTCGAATGCTTTACGGCACAAGGTGAGTCGGTTAGAATCTTCAGTGCACGACCGGCCGCAAGACGAGAGCGAAAAGACTATGAAGAACACGTCAAGTCGTAGGAGACCAAGCCGAAGGGAGATGCGGCGGGAGTATCGGTTTGATTACCGGAAATCGCGTCCTAACCGTTTTGAGCCTTTGATGAAGGGCGGGACAATTGCGATCGTGCTCGATCCGGACGTGGCCTCGGTATTTCGCTCCCCTAAGTCCGTAAATTCCTTGCTCCGGTTCGTGATCACCGCACTCCCCAAGCACACCAAGGCACAGTTGAAATCAGGCTAATTTCCCGCTTCCGTCGCCGTGGCTTGCCGGTGGCGTTGACTCGCGCCTCGCCCGCCGCCGCCGGTTTAGTCTGAGGCTGGCCAGGACCGGTTTTGTCCAGGTCAGCCTGAGCAGGAGTTAGAGAGCAGGTTGAGGGGACATGCCTTATCACGTTTCTGCCAGGGCGTATCTTGAACGCGCCAGGACGCAACTCGATGCAGCGACGCCAGAGGGGCTGTTCTACGCCGCTTTTGAGTTGAGAGCGGGCATTCAGGCACGAATGCAGCAGTATCTACAGGCGCAGGATAGTATCGCACAGCGCAAAAAGAACGACTGGAAACTCGGAAAACTCGAACGTACGTTGGAGGATGTGTTCCAGATCAGTGACCGGATTGCCGAGGTGGCGGTCTACGATCCGCAAGCTGGTGAGTTCATAGCAACGCTGTACTACACTCCCGTAACATCCGAACTCCGCCGGGACGGTGGACGCCTGGGCGAGTTGCTGCACGCGATGCAACAGTTCAGACCGGACGACGACGCTTGGTGGCAGAACACGAGAGATTTCCTTGAGAAAGTCTGCGGCCAACTTGCAACAGCCTGCGCCGGAACGTTGCTCGCGCCGTTGCTGCGGGAACCCGGTAGCGACAAGGTAGTGATGCGCGCGGAAATGTTCGAGGAGAGTCATCGTGAGGTGTTTCAGAAGCTTCACGCCGGATTTGAGGTTTTTGTGAGGGTCCAGTACCTCGACGACCTTCCGCGAGTACACTGAGCTTTGTTCCCCTGCCGTCTAACACGCGGCTGCACCCGCCGAACGGCACGGGACCGTCAAACCCATTCGAATGAATCGCGAGCGCCGCTCGCGGCTGATCCGTATTGAGTTAGGCTGCATTGGCAATGCGGGAGGGAGCATAGACAGGATGCGAAACGTGTTGCGAGCGGCCTTCGGTGTCAGGCGAGATCCCGACCTTGAGAACCGTTCGTGGCATCGGTTCTCGAAGGTGTTCCTCGTTGTCTCGTCGGTCGTCGTGTTTTTGACTGGAATCCTCGTATCTTTTGGCGACCCAGACCGGCGGCTGGAGAATGTCCGCGTGATCGACACCCTGCGGAGCTATACCCAAAGCCATCCAGAGCTTGCGAATTCTGTTCCGTCGTTTCGGGACTTGGGCCACGTGGGCGTGCTCACGGACTCGGGGCGTATTGGGTTCCACTACCTGTCTGAAGATGATGTCATGTGCTCCAGCAACCTCGATGTCCATCCGAAGGAGGTTGCCCAGTTCTTGCGTCGCGGTGATCCCAAGACCTACGGCGACATGGACACTAAGGCGGCTGTGGCTTGGTTGGAGCAACAACGGGAAGCCGGCGGCTCCGGGCGGTGTATCACGCGCGAAAGCGTCGAACTCCCGAGCAGCAACAAAATCGTTGCCTGGACCTTCACGCCAGCAGCGAGGGCAGCCTCATATGCCCGTGCAGGCGGCATCGGGGCTCTCGTCTTCCTGTGTTACGCGTTGGTGGCCCTCAATCTCTATTATCGCGGCTTAATTTACATCATCCTGGGTGCGCGCGGCAGGTAATGCATCTATATGGTCAGCGTTTCGCCCCTCAGAAACTCTGTGGCTCTCCTGATCGGAAGAACCGCACAGTTCGAGAAAGCCGAACTCCGACCTACCCGCTTATGTCTAGGCTAAAATACAACGAAAGAACCAAGAGGGGACTCTTATGACTATAGATCGAAGCATGAGCAAAGCAACATGGGAGCAGTTGGACGCCGTGATTTTCAAAATCCGAGATAAGGCGGCCTCGGTTAAGGATCACG
>JBEKUI010000295.1:0-5278 GCA_049515175.1 Terriglobia bacterium | reverse complement strand
GGAGCTTGTTCCACCGCCTCACGCGCGCCTGCCTTAGCACCAACACCATCACCTACAAAGACTTAGTGGCAGAACCGGAGCTAGCTTGATATTCACATCTCGAGGAACGAAGCCAGAATGTTGTTGATAATAAAGGGGGAAGGTAAAATTGTCCACCCGAAGAATCGAGACTGATGAGACGACATGCTGTCCATAATCGGGTGGCCAGCATCCCTCGTTTGGCCCTTTAGGGACATCCCAGGCTACAATAGGCGCCCGGCCCGACCAGATTCCCGGGGCGGTTCGCAATACCTCAAGGAGGCAACAGTGGTCAGCAGAATGGCTCGCGTGTGGGCCTTGGTCATCCTGGTGGTCTTTCCGGCGTTGGGCCGCGCCCAAACCTACGACCTGCTCTTGAAGGGCGGGCACGTCATCGATCCGGCAAATCAGGTGAACGCCGTGCGCGACGTCGCGGTCGCGGGCGATAAGATTGCCCGCGTGGCCGAGAACATTCCCGCCTCAGAATCGAAAAGGGTGGTGGACGTTTCCGGCTATTACGTGACGCCGGGGCTGGTGGATATTCACGCCCACCTGTATGTTGAGGACCCGGGGGGTTGGGGAATCTATCCCGACCTCAGCGCCTTCCCGAGCGGGGTCACGACGGCGGTCGATGCGGGCTCGGCGGGCTGGAAGAATTTCGAAGAGTTCAAGGCGCGCATCATCGACAAAGCCAAAGTCCGCGTGCTGGCCTTTCTGAACATTGTCGCCGTGGGCATGGACACCGTCGGCGAGCAAAGCCTGAACGAAATGGACGCCCGCCCCACTGCCGAGATGATCAAGAAGCACCCGCAGATTCTCATCGGCGTCAAGGCGGCGCATTACGAGGGGCCGGAATGGGAGGCGATCGACCGCGCCGTGGAAGCCGGGCGACTCGCCAACGTCCCGGTGATGGTGGACTTCCGCCCGCAACCCACGCGCACCTACGCCGACCTGATCCTCAAGCACATGCGCCCCGGCGACATTCACACCCACATGTACGCGCAGCACATTCCGCTGCTCGACGACAACGGCAAGGTGAACGAGTACATGCGCGAAGCTCGAAAGCGGGGTGTGATCTTCGATCTCGGGCACGGGGCGGGGAGCTTCTGGTTCCGCATCGCGGCGCCGGCCATGGAACAGGGATTCGGGCCGGATTCGATTTCCACCGACCTGCACCAGCGCAGCTCGCTGATCCCGCAGGCCACCCTGGTGAATTGCATGTCGAAGGTCCTGAGCCTCGGCATGCCCCTGGAAGAAGTCATCTACCGTTCCACGGTGACTCCGGCGCGAGAAATCAAGCGGCCGGAGCTAGGAACGCTGTCGGTGGGATCGGTGGCCGATATCGCCGTGCTTGAACTGCAGAAAGGGACTTTCGGCCTGGTCGATTCCGGTCACGCGCGGCAAGAGGCCAGCCAGAAACTTCGCTGCATGATTACCGTGCGCGCGGGCAAGATTGTTTACGACGCCGAGGGGTTGAGCTGGCCCGACTGGCACAAGGCCGGGAAATACAAGGTGCTGGAGTAGCGCGATGCGGCGCGGACCGAGCGTCACGATCGTCGGCCCAGGGCGGCTGGGTCAAACACTGGGCCGGCTGCTCGCGCAAGCGGGCGTGGTGATCGATTTGGTTGCGGCGCGGCAACTCGCGCGAGCGCGGAAGGCCGTGCGATTCATCGGCGCCGGTACGCCCGCCGGTCTCGACGATCCTCGCCTGAATCGCGCCGATGTAATTCTCCTGACCACCGCCGACGCCGCCATCGAGCCGGTGGCTCAGGCTCTGGCGGCACGCGGCGCGGACTGGCGAGGGAAGGTTGTGCTGCACACCTGCGGCTCGCTGCCTTCGTCGGTTCTCAAGCCGCTCGCCCGGCGCGGCGCGGCCATTGGTTCGATCCATCCTTTCCAAACTGTCCCGAATCCCGCGACAGGGGTTCGAAACTTGCCGGACTGCTATTGGGCCATCGAGGGCGACCCGCGCGCCCGCGCGGTGGGCGCTCGAATCGTGCGGCGGCTCGAGGGCAAGCCTTTTCCGATTCGTCCGGGGCGCAAGGTGCTCTATCACGCTTCGGCCTTCCTGGTCTGTCCTACCCTGTTGGCGCTGCTCGATCAGTCGGAGCGGCTGCTCGATCAGGTGGGCGTTCCGTCCCGCATTGCGCGTCCGATGCTGGCCGGTTTTGTGAGCGAGACGGTGAGGAACTTTGCCAAGCTGGGCGCGCGCCGCGCCCTGACCGGCCCCGCCGTGCGCGGCGACTGGCCAACGATTGAGAAGCATCTGCGCGACCTGCGCCGTCACGCCCCGGAAGCGCTGCCGGTATATCGCGAACTCCTTCGGGCCATCGTCCGTCTGGCCGGGCGTAGACTGCCGCGGCATTTGGAGAGGTTACGGTGACGCCCGCCCTCTTGCTGGCAATTCTTCTCGCGGCGCCGCCCGTCCCTCCTGCCTGCCTTCCGGGATTTAACAATGATCAGCCAAAAGCGAGCTCGCCTTCCTTCGTGATCGACATCAATCAGTCGACGGCGGAGGATTTTCAAAAGCTGCCGGGCATCGGCCCCGCGCTGGCCGGCCGCATCGTGGCCTACCGCAAGAAGCACGGCCCGTTCCGCCGGGTGGAAGATTTGCTGATCGTTCGGGGGATTGGACACAAGAAGTGGAAGGCCATCCGGCCGTATCTGAAGGTTGGCGGCGAGGTGGACAAGAAGTGAATTCAGGAGTCAGAAGTCAGAAGTCAGAAGTCAGAAGGCAGAAGGCAGAAGGCAGAAGGCAGAAGGCAATGACTCTTCGGTGGGTGCAGTTTGGGAAGGAAAGAGTCTTTGCTGGGTGGTGACCGCGGCGACGACCTGTTAGTTCTAGTTGGCCCCGTACTCCCTATTCGCTACTTCCTATTTCCTACTTCCTGTTCTTACGCTGCGGGGAAGAACTTGTGCAGGATCAAGAAGGCGAGGGCGGAGACCGCGCCGGCGATGGGGATGGTGAGGATCCAGGCCCAGACGATGCGGCCCGCCAGGCCCCAGCGCACGGCGCTCAAGCGCTGAACGCTGCCCACGCCCATGATGCCCCCGGCAATGGTATGAGTAGTGGAGACGGGGATTCCGGCCACGGCCGCGCCGAGGATACTCACGGCGGCGGCAGTTTCCGCGCAGAAGCCACTCACTGGCTTCAGCTTGGTGATCTTCATCCCCATGGTCTTGACGATGCGCCAGCCCCCCGCCAGCGTACCGAGACTGATGGCGGCGTGGGCCGCGAGCACCACCCAGAAGGGGATATAGAAGTGGTCCAGGATGCCTCCTGTAAGCAGCACGCCGGAGATGATTCCCATGGTTTTCTGCGCGTCGTTGGTTCCGTGGCCAAAGCTATAGAGGGCTGCGGACAGGAGTTGGAGCTTGCGAAAGTACTTGTCGACTTTGCGCGGAGCCCAGTGCTGAAAAATCCAGTACACGGCAATCATCAAACCAGCGCCGAGCAGGAGTCCGATGGCCGGCGAAAGGATGATGAAAACCAGAGTCTTGGTCCACCCGCTGAGAATGATGACGCCGAAGCCGGCTTTGGCCACGGCCGCGCCCGCATAGCCTCCAATGAGGGCGTGGGAGGAACTGACGGGCAGACCGATGTACCAGGTGAAGAGGTCCCAGAAGATGGCGCCGAGTAATCCGGCCAGGATGACGTAGAGGTTCACAAAGCGGAGGTCGATCATCCCTTTGCCCATGGTCTTGGCGACGGCGGTCCCGAAGGTGAAGGCGGCGACGAAGTTGAAGAAGGCCGCCCAGACTATCGCGACGCGCGGCGAGAGCACGCGCGTGGAGACCACCGTGGCGATGGAATTGGCCGCGTCGTGAAATCCGTTCAGGAAGTCAAAGACCAGAGCCACGAGGATGATACAAATCACAAACCAAAACGTGGGCATCGCTGAGTTTATCCACCTGCCGGCAAGAGATCTTGGCCGTTGGGCGTTTGTTGATTTAAGGAAAGGCCGGTTCGAGTCAAGTCGCGGCTGGAGCGACCTTGGGCCCTGCCGCTCGGCCCCCTCGCCCGGGGGAAAGGAGCGCATCAATTCCGGGCACGGCCGATGCTTTTCAGGCTGCTTTCAGGACCACGGCTTCCAGCACGTCGGCAACGTCTTCGCACTTGTCCGTGGTCGCTTCCAGGACTTCGTAAATCTCTTTCCACTTGATGATCTCGATGGGGTTCGTCGAGTCCTCAAACAGCCGCGCCACACACTCGCCTTTGATGCGGTCAGCTTCCTCTTCGATGAGCTGGATCTGCTCGCAGTAATCGAGGATGTTGTCCGGCTTCTCAAGTTCGGAGATGGCTTTCTGCAGGATCTCGGTGCCGTGCAGGATCACCTTGGCCAGCTGCCGCGCGCCAGGGGTTACGGCGGTGACCTTGTAAGTCACCATGCGGCCGGCCGCCGCATCCACGAGGTCCAGCACGTCGTCGAGGGCGGAGCCGAGGGAATGAATGTCCTCGCGGTCGAACGGGGTGATGAAAGTCTGATTGAGTTTCATCATCAGCTCGTGGGTGAGCTGGTCGCCCTTGTGCTCGACGTACTTGATTTCGGCCACATGCTTCTCAACGTCTTGATAGTTGTCGAAGAGATCTGCCAGCATCTGAGCGGCCTTGCAGATGTTGCCCGCCTGTTCGCGGAAGAACGCGTAGAACTTCACATCCCGGGGTATAAGCGGCACGATTGCTCCTCGGTGGGAATTGAGCAGATATTCTGCCTAATCCTCCTCCGGAAGGCAAGGGTTTCGCGTATTATTCTCCTGAATCTGGCCGGGTGCTGCGCTACGAGTCGAAGGCCCAGGACTGTGGCAAAGTCGCGGGGGCAGCCATTTTCGCGGGCGTGGCGGAGGCGTGCCATGCGACCCGGATCTCCAGGTCATGCGAGGTGACGAATGCGACGGGCACTGTGCAGCCTGGCGGTGATGCTGGTTCTCTCTTCCGTCCTTGCACGATCCCAGGCGGATCCCATCCTGGGTGCCAAGGTCTACCGACCCGTCCGCGCGTCCGGCGAACTGGTCCAGTTCGCCAAATTACTGGGTGTGAACACGGTCTTTGTGGGCGATGAACTGGCGCACTCGCAGCCCTTCCGCGAGGCGTGCCGGAGGGCAGGGTTGAAGTACTTCCTCATCATCCGGACGTTTAACGACCCTGAGGCCGCGCAGCAGGATCCCACCCTCGTCAGCATCGATCGCGAAGGCCGGCCCGCGCGACGCGGCGACGACGTGATGATTTGCCCTTCCCGCGCCGACTTCCGCCAGGCTAAGC
>JBEKUI010000294.1:0-5281 GCA_049515175.1 Terriglobia bacterium | reverse complement strand
CCGCGGCCTGGGCAGCGTCATCGCCCATCAACTCGAACATCTTGGCGACGTGCTTCAGGTACTCGTCGCGGGTCTGCTTCGATCTCTCGTCATCTTTCGTGTAGTAGTCGCGGTCGGGCAGCCCCAGGCCGCCCTGGTCGACCTCGCCGATGACCTGCGTGCTGTCCTTGAAGTCCTGGGTTGAGTCGAGATTAAACAGAGCCTCGACGCCGTAACCCTGGAGCCGCAGCACTTCGTCGCGGAGGTTCTTGAGATTTTTCACCTTCTCGATGCGCCGAAATTCATCATCGAGGGGCTTGAGACCCGCCGCCTCAATTCCGGACTCGTCCATGCAGGCCGAGTAGTAGTCCCCGATCTTCTGATCCACAGACCCCTTGGGCGCCGCCGTGTTCTTTGCGGCCTCCTCCAGAATATCGTGCAGGTGGTCGCGATTGCTTTCGTTCACGATGTAGGCGAACCCCCAGCTGGGATAAGCCGGCGGAATGGGGTTCTTGGCGATCCAGCCGCCGTTCACATACTGGTTGAAATCCGCGCAAGGCTTGCAGGACGGATCAAGGTTGGCGGGGTCAAAGCCTGCCTCCGCCAGCTTGCCGGCGGGACGGGCGATTCCCAAGGTGGCTGCCAACAGCAGGGACGCCGAAATCCAAAACCTAAAGTTGTGCATGAGGATGTTGCCTCCCGAGACATAGGAAATTTGACGTGCAGAACGGAGTTTCGTGAGCCGACGCGAACCTGCGGCCTTCTCCCCCCATCATACGAGAACGACCCACCCGCGGTTCCCGTGTCATTCTGCTCCCCCGCGGGGCGAACCGCATGATCTCAAAGTCATTGCCGATTGTCGATTCCAGATTTACCATAGGACCGACCTTGGCAATCTTCAATCCACGATCTTCAGCGATCAGGCCGCACTCGCAGGGATATCTTGCCATAACCGGCATGCTCTGCCTCGCTCTGGCACTTCTCTCAAGCTCCTGTTCGCGTCGACCGGCACCGCCCCTTCCCTACCGCGCTTTCATTGTTTCACGTGGAACAAATTCCGTGGCGGTGGTAAACATGTCCGGACTCCGCGTCGTTGCCTCGCTTACCGTTTCGCGCGCACCGGAAGCGGCAATTCTGCGCCCGCGGAGCCAGGAGATCTTCGTCACTGGAGCCGGAGGAATCGATCGGATTCGCATTCCCGACCTGAAGGTGCGCCTCAGTTCCCGGCCCAATGAACATCCCCGCAGCCTGGTTTTCTCGACCGACGGCCGGTTTGCCTATTACCTGCTGGAGCCGGAACCGCACCCCGGCTCCACCAACATCGGAGTTCTGGATTGCGAGTCAGGCGCGGAGGTAGGGCAGATCAGCGTTCGCGGCCACCTCAGCCATCTGGCGATCACGTCCGATGGCAAGACGCTGCTCGCCAGCGACCCCGCGGCCAGCGTTGTGCACCTGTTCGACGCCGCGGCGCGCAAGCCACTGGGCACTCTGCCGGCGGGCAAGGGCGCCGGGCCGTTGGCCATCCAGGTTTCCGGCTCGAAGGCGTTCGTCTCCAACACGGAAGAGGACAAGATCACGCTCCTGGACACCACGACGCGCCAGGTGCTCTCGCACATCGAATTGGGCATGCGGCCGGGTTTGCTCTTGTTCAAGCCCGACGGCGGTGAACTGTTCGTTCTGTGCCCTCAGGCCTCCACGCTGGCCATCGTCGACGCGTTCCACGACAACGTCTCACAGACTCTTCCTTCGGGCCGCAATCCGCAGGCCGGCGTTTTTCGGCGCGACTCCAGCCTGCTCTATATCGCCAACAGCGGCGATGGTTCGGTGACGATCCTGGACGTTCAGAACCGCGTCGTGCTGTCCTCGACTCCGATGGGCCGGGCGCCGGCCGCCCTGGCCCTGACCCCCGACGAACGGTTCCTCGCCGTCGCCGACGAGGGAACGGCCACCCTGGCGGTTTTGATTGCCGACCCGGTGCGCCTCGCCAATGTCCGCTCCGCGTTGGTGACGACCATCCCTGTCGGCGCTGACCCTGTCGATGTCGTTATTCCTGACTGGCTCGGCCAGTAGCGGTCGCCCCAAGGTGAGGCCGCCTGGCGTTCAATTCCTTTGCGGGTTGCCCGCCCTCTCCTCCGCGCACTTTTTGCAGTCCACGGCCCCTCTGTCGGCGCGTCGACAATTCCTCAACACCTACTTGAATATTCAGCGTGGCGGCGCATCGCGATAAGTCAGAGGGCAGTTTCTGAAGGTTCGCGCAGGCTTCAACCAATCTTTAAAGTATTACTTGAAGTTTATCCTGCCGTACCTCCTCTGCCCCTTTCAATGTCATGGGAGAAACATCCGCCTTCGCTTGCCTCGTCCGTCGCCGCAAGACTCCTTTCCCACGCCCCAAGCAACCTGAGACGGTGCTGCGCAATCAAATAGCGCAACACCATTGCTGGTGTCCCTGCTACAATCAGGTGACTTCAGGAAGCGGAATGTCGATTGGCGGAATGAACTCGGCGAAGAGAGTCCTGCCTATTTATGTGATGCTGCTGGCACTGGAAGGGACGGCGCGGGCCCAAGGGACCGTGAACGTGACCTTTGAGATCCCCTCCGAACCAGCGGTCCAGGTGGGGGGACCTGTCTTCCTGGACCTCAAGCTGCAAAACTCCTCTTCCGATACTGTCCGCGTCAACATGGGCCCACACGCCAAATGGAATTACGAGTTCGCACTGGTGGGTCCGGATGGCTCAGCCACCGAGATTCCCCCTTACCGACAATATGGCCCTGGGCCTAAGAGCACCATCACCTTGGCCCCCCACGAAACGCAGTCGCACCGGCTGGTTTTCAATGAGTGGTACACCTTCCGCAATCCCGGGGAATACCTCCTCAAAGTGCAGTTAACGGTGCTTCTGAGCTCATCCGCGAACGTCTCGTGGCAGAAGGAATTCTTTGACGACCTGCACGTGCAGGTGGCGCCGCACGACCCGGAGCGACTCAAGGAGGCCTGCGCCAAACTGGCGGCGACCGCGCTCGACCCCAGTGCCGGCGACGCAGCCACCACCTCTTCGTTTGCCCTCAGCTACGTCACGGACCCGGTCGCCGTGACCTCTCTGGCCCGCATCCTCAAGGAAGGCTCTCCTGCCGCGCGGGAAGATGCCATCCACGGGTTGGCGCGCGTGGGAACCTCCGAGGCCGTTGAGGTTCTGAAATCCAATCTGGCCACCGCCGACTCGCAGCTCCGCACACAGATCCAATCCGCCCTTTCCCATATCCGCCCCGGAAGTTAAAGAAGCAGTGACAGGCCAAGAGTGAAAAGCCGGCGGGGAATACGCTTCGAAGACGATCCTGTTCTGGATTGATTCCTCGCACGAACCTTGATGTTCTACTTAAGGTTTTCATTCCGAACGGTTGGAGCATGAATGCCCCCGCGTGGAATGAGTGCAGTGAGAAACGGGGTCATTCTCGGCTCGTCACTCGCCACTCTTCACTTGTCACTGTTTTCCAGCCTACCAGCTTACGAGGTCTTCGGTAAGTTCCAAGGTCAGCCAGCCTTCGGGAGGGACGACCTGCAGGGGCAAATCTTCAGCCCAGAGGGAAACCTGGAAACGCGTTTTGCGGCCTGGCGCGAGGCCCAGGAGCGAGTACTCCATTCCCACCTCCAGGATCCGGCCAAAGGCAATGTGGAGTTGGTTCCCCGTTCCCAGCGGTACGAGAACTTGCTCACCCTTCAGCCAGAGCTGCACCAGGCCGAGCCTCCCCTGCTCCACCACGGCGTGCAGACTGGCGCCGTTTCCGCCCTCCACGTTGATGCGGACTTCAAAGCGCGGGTACTCCTTGCAGAAATTGGGATAGAGGTCCAAACGCAGATAGAACGCGTGGCCGTTGTGGCCAAAATAGAGCGCCTCGACACACTCTGTCCCGCCGTGCATGGAACCAGAGCGGTAATCAGGCGAGTAAACGCCCGCACCCAGCCACTCGAAGTAGTTGCTGACTTTGCCGTCCACGATGGGCTCGATCCTCCCGGTGGGCTCCGCGATGATTGCCTTGGCAGCCGGGCGTTTGATGGGAACGGCCAGTTCATCAGGAGGCGAGCCGCCCAGCAGGCGGTAGATGTTGCTGAGATGCTTGCGGAAAAGCAGGTCAAACTCGGGATCGTGGGCGCTGGAATGCTCCGGGCCATACCACCAGCACCAGTCGCTGCCTTCCGCAATCCAGACTTCCTGCTCCGCCCGCTTCACATCCTCGGGCTTGAGGTTGGAGTCGCCGCTCCGCAGCGCAAAGAAATCGCGGGCATCGCTGAGCAGATCCCAGGCGCGGTTGTCTTCCTCGGCTCCCAGCCAGATATCGAAATTGGCGTTGATCCAGGACCCCGGCACAACGTGCGAGAGCGTTCCAGGCTCGGTGATGCCGAGCGCTTCGCTGCCGGTTACGGCGCGCAGTTCGGGATCGGAAGCGATGCGCCCGTAAAAGGCCCGCAGAAATTCGCGGCCATTCTTCGGGAAGTACTCCCAGGCGTTTTCGCCGTCCAGGATGACCGAAATCACCGCCGGACGACTTCCCGTGCTCCGTCCCGCAGCTCGAATCCGGTTGTGAAGGTCGGCCGCCGCAGCCTGGGGATCCAGACGCGAATAGACAAACCCGACCAGGTCGGAGAACTGGTGGTCGCGGAAGAACAGGGAGATTGATTTGTCCCCGTCCGCAAAACGATGCGGTCGGTAGAGTTCAAGCCCGCCCGCCACGCTTCCATCCGCTTGGCGGTGGAAGCCCAACCCCAGAGAACGGCCCAGAACTCCTTCGTCGGTGGCAGCCCACTCAAAACCTTCCTGGATGGCCAGTCTCAGGACCTCGTCGGAAATGCTTCCCTCGCTCGGCCACAGGCCACGCGGGCGCGCCCCGAACACGCGCTCGTGAAACCGGATGGCCTCGCGCAACTGCGCGCGGGCGTCTTCGGGATGTCGGAAGGTCCGATGGGGCAGAGCGACTCCCGGATGCGATTCGGTGGCCACGTCACTATTGCAAAGTAGCGGAAGAATGGGGTGAAAGAAGGGAGAGGTGGTAATCTCGATCTGGCCGCGCCGAATTCCTTCCCGACACTCTTCAAGTATTCCTTTAATTAATTGAATTCCCTTTTCCCGCAACGCTGCTTTGTCTTTTTCCGAATAGCCGCGCCCTTTCGCCACCAGGGATTTGACCACCGGATCGGAGGCCAGGTAAATTTCGTCAAACCAGGCAAGCTGGGACACGACCTGCAAATCGATAAGATCCTGGTCCGTGAACAGCCGATAAGACTCCTCCTGGCGGCGCGTCGCCTCCGCTT
>JBEKUI010000293.1:0-5304 GCA_049515175.1 Terriglobia bacterium | reverse complement strand
CTGCCCTGGGCCCAGTACGATGAAGGCTGGGCCCTGCCTGTCTCCGGCGGCGTTCTGGCCGCCGCCGCGATGCTCTACTTCCTTCTCTTCCGCCGAACGCAGAAGAAACTGCCATAGCAACTTCTTCAATTGCCGGAATCTTGCGTCCCAACTGCAGACCCTTCGCTCCGCTCAGGGTGACAACGCGGGGCGGAGCGCAGAGCCAGAAAGGCCGCAGACCTCAAAAGCGAGGTCTGCGCTACGGCTTCCCCGCGTTTCCCGGTCCGCCGACGGGATAAATTCTTGGCAGGCGCGAGTCGACGGGAGGCAGCGCGGGAAACTTCGCGTGCGGTTCGTTCTGGTACCAATACGCCACGCTGAAGAAGTTATCGGAGCGGTGATTGGCGTGGCCGTGCTCGATGGTGACTTTGATGGACTTCGTAAACGGAATCGGCGCGTCGAGGTGGAAGCGGTAAACGGACCAGCGCGCGCCGGCGCGGTGCCCGCCATTCACCGGCACGCCGAAGAGGAGATAGTTGGACGGTCCGGCAGAGAAGCCCCACGCCCCCAGGTAGTAATCTTCCGACCCGGTCCCGTTGATGGAGGGAATCTTCTCCCCGTCGATGAAGATCATGTCGTCGCCTTCGCCCCACCACTCGTCCTGATTCTGGTGGATGCTCTGCGTGACGCCCACGAAGTGGCCGTGCCCGGCAGCTTCCAGGAACACATAATTGCCCGCGCCATCGAGATTGGGTTTCTTATCCACCTTCTCGTCGCCGTTCGATTTCCAGTCGTTCGTCCAGCCGTTGCAGGGCGCTGCCTGGCGGTACTGGGCGTGGAAGTAGAGCGTGTCCGCCGACAGGTCGCGCTTCAGCACCTTCATGTCGATGTTGTAATAGAAATTGTCTACTGCCTGCTGGCCTTCGTTCGCGACGGTGATGCGCGCCGAGCGCCGGAAGGGCATGGGGAAGAAACTGTTGAGCGCCTGTCCGGAGCCCACGGCGAGCGGCAGGGACTGATAGAGAAAGTAGTCGCCGTTGCCGAGGCCGAAGAAGTCGCCGATGGGCGCTTCCACGCTCGGTTCCGCTTCGCCGTCCCAGTACATGCGCAGAACGAGCTTCTTCAGATGGTAGTTTTCGGGGCTGTTGATGGTAATCCAGATATGGGTGATGATGCCGGGGCCGTTCTCCTCGAGCAGGGTCAGCGATTGGCCGGGCGAGAGCTTGCGGGAGTCGTCGTTGCCGCCCGTCCGGTCGTAACTCGAGATGCGCTTTACCGTGTAGTCGCGCGGTAAAGGCAGGTCGGAAAGCAAATCGCCGGGCCGGCTCAATTCCTGAGCGGCCGCTGGAACCGTCAGGCCCAGGACAAAGAGGAGCAAACCCAGTTTGCGCATGTGGTCCTCCGCGGAGTGGATTTCAGTCGAAAGCGGGCGGGATTTTACCACAGGCCGATGAAGGGCGCCCGATGCTGCACGAATCGTGCCGCCGGTGGCGATGGGCCTCGACGCCACGGGCCGGCGGGTTTAAGCTGTCCTGGAAGGCAAGCGATGGCCGAAATCACTTCCCAACCCAACCGCCTGCGCGTGGTCGAGAGTTCTGCGAATCCGCTCATCAAGGTTTTTCGGCGCGCCCTGGCGGAGGGCACGACGCGGGATGGCTGGCTGGCGGTGGAAGGACCGCTGCTCGTGGAAGAGGCGCTGCGCGCGGGCGAGCGCGCCACGGTGCAGAGTGTGCTGATTTCGGAAGAAGGCGTGCGGCGGTCACAGCCATTGCTCGAACGCCTGCCCAAAGCGTGCGAGGTGACGCAGACGCCGGACCGCCTGTTCCGCCAGATCGCGCAGACCGAGACGCCCCAGGGCATCGCGGCGCTGGTGGAATTGCGCACGACGAATCTGGAGGCGGTTCTCGGTGCCAGGGATGCTTTGCTGCTCGTCGCCTGCGGCCTGCAGGACCCGGGAAATCTGGGGACGATCCTGCGCAGCGCCCAGGCGTTTGGCGCGAGTGCGTTGATTACGTTGGCAGCGACTGTCAGCCCCTTCAATCCCAAAGCCGCGCGCGCCTCCGCCGGAGCGGTGTTTCATGTGCCCATGCTGATGGGAGAGAGGCCGGAATCGCTCTTCAAACGGCTGCGCGCGGCCGGGGTTCGTATCGTGGGTACCGACCGGCACAGCTCGGTGCGCATTGATGACGCGGACTTGCGCGGCCCGCTGGCCGTCCTCATCGGCCAGGAAGCGGCGGGCCTGCCAGCAGAAATCGCGCGCCAGGCGGAGATGCTCGTGAGTATTCCCATCCGCGCCGGAATGGACTCGCTCAACGCCGCCACCGCCGCGAGCATCGTTCTCTACGAAGTGGCGAGGCAAAGAGAATTTCGCTATTGAGTCATCGGATGATTGGGTCATCGAGCGATCTTCAAGAAACGATGGCCCGATGGCTCGATGGACCGATGCGCCGATTTTCATGAGCTTATTTGAGCCACCCATCACGGAAAGTTCTGCGAGCGCCGGGCGCGGAAAGTCTCCGCTCGCCGACCGCATGCGGCCGGAGACGCTGGAGGAATTTGTCGGACAACTGCACATCCTGGGGCCGGGCAAGCCGCTGCGGAAACTTATCGAGCGCGACGAGCTGCACTCCATGATTTTATGGGGCCCGCCGGGCTCGGGGAAGACGACGCTTGCCACCATCATCGCGCGCAAGACGCGCAGCGACTTCGTCAAATTCAGCGCCGTCCTTTGCGGCATCAAGGAAATCAAGGAGGTGATGGCGGCGGCGGAGAAGACGCGGCAGTTTGGCCGGCGCACCGTTCTCTTCATCGATGAGATTCATCGCTTCAACAAGGCGCAGCAGGACGCCTTTCTGCCTTACGTCGAGCGCGGCGACATTGTGCTGATCGGCGCGACGACCGAAAACCCCTCGTTCGAAGTGATTTCCGCGCTGCTTTCACGCGCCAAGGTCTATATGCTCTCGGCGCTCTCGACCGATGAGGTGGTGACGCTGCTGGAGCGCGCGCTGCGCGACGAGGCGCGAGGGCTGGGCGGCGAGCGTGTGGCCATCGCGCCGGAACTGCTCAAGCAGATTGCCGTTTTTGCCAACGGCGATGCGCGGGCTGCCTACAACACGCTGGAGACGTCGGTGGCGGCGGCGGCGCGCGACGAGCAGGGCTGCGTACTCATCACCGAGCAGGGAATCGAAGACGCCATCCAGCGCAAGACGCTCCTCTACGACAAAGCGGGCGAGGAGCACTACAACCTGATTTCGGCGATGCACAAGTCGGTGCGCAATTCCGATCCCGACGCGACGCTCTACTGGCTGGGGCGGATGCTGGAGGCGGGCGAGGACCCGCTCTATATCGCGCGGAGGATGATTCGCATGGCCTCGGAAGATATCGGCCTCGCCGACCCTAACGCGCTGGGCGTGACGCTCAATGCCATGCACGCGGCCCACTTTGTGGGCATGCCGGAGTGCGATCTGGCGCTCGCCGAGGCTGCGGTGTATCTCGCGCTCGCGCCCAAGTCGAATGCGCTCTACGTCGGCTACGGCGAGGTCAAGCGCGACGCGCAGAAGACCGTCGCCGAACCTGTGCCCTTCAACCTGCGCAATCCCGTCACCGGACTGATGGCTAACGTGGGCTACGGCAAGGGCTATCAGTACGCGCACGACACCGACGAAAAACTCACCGACATGCAGTGCCTGCCGGATAACCTCAAGGACCGCCACTACTATCGTCCTACCGAGGAAGGGTTTGAGAAGCGGCTGAAAGAGAAACTCGCGAGGATTCAGGAGTGGAGAAGAGAGCGAGCGAAGGCGAAGTGAAGCGCCGAGTCCTGGGGGGGCCGCCTTGGTGCCCGCATGTTTCAGATTTGAAATCTGAGATTGGAGATTACGGCGTGAGCAGCATCACGTCGAGGTTGAGCGCGCTTCGGGCCCCTCCTCGCCCGCTTCCTCCTTGCCCTGCTCGCGGATTTTGCGAAGCTTTTCCAAGAATTCTGTCCGGTCTCGGGCGGCGCGCGAAGACTTGCGCGCCTTGTCAGTCAGGAAACGCTGGCCCTTGATGTCGGATTCTTGCAGGGAGTCGGCCCAGGCGCGCAGTTGGCGGGAAATGCTTTCGGCCTGAGATTTCAAATCTGCGATTTCAGATTTGAGATCCGCGAACTCGGGAAGACGTTCGAAGAGGCAGAGCATTGAACGCACTTCGCCCGCCGAGCCCCGGGCGATGTACAGAAAGGTGAGCAACTCCTGAGTGGTTCCTCTCTCGAACCCTTCAGCGATGTTGTTGGAAATGGAGACGGCGGCTCTCTCGATTTGATCGCGCAAGCTGGCGTTGCCCTTGAACGCCGGCTTCGCCGTGAAGCAGTGAATCCGGACGGCAAGCTCCAGGCCCGACTTCCAGACCGGGAGCTCCTCGAAGCGAGTGTACTTCATCGCCTGCCCCCTCGCGGGATTCGGCTTTGCGAATTGGATCTTGGGAACAGCAATTTGAAATCTCAAATCTGAAATCTCAAAACCCTGCTCCTGGCCAGTGGGTTTCAGCAATTCGCATCGGCCGACCGCGCTAGATCCTCTCCGTCACAAACCGTTTGGCGTGTTCTTTCAGGATGCAGCGGTTCTGGATGACGGTGAGGCCGGCGGCGCGGGCGCGGGCGGCGGCTTCTTCGTGGACGACGCCTTCCTGCATCCAGATCACTCGCGCACCCTTGCGAATGGCGGCTTCCACGACTTCCGGGACGAACTCCGGACGGCGGAAGATCACCACCACTTCGGCCGGTTCCGGCACGGCGTCGAGGGAGGCGTAGGCCTTCTCGCCCAGCACTTCCGTTTCGCGGGGATTCACCGGGATAATACGGTAGCCTTGCCGCTGCATGTACTCCGCCACGCCGTGGCTGGGCCGCGTGACTTTGGAGGAGAGGCCGACGACGGCGAGCGTCGTGTAGCGGGTGAGAATTTCGGTTACGAAATCAGGCATACGAATCTGGTTGCGCTGTAGCACCCGTCTGCGACCGGCGGCGTCGCGGCTCGTAGAGCGCCGCTACAGCGCGCGCGCGGGTGCGGCCATCACCCGACGCAAGGCCTCGAGGAAAATCTCGTTGTCTTCGTGCCGGCCGATGGTGACACGCTGCGAGGTCGGGAATCCGTAAATCTTCATCGGGCGCACGATTACACCCTCGTGGAGCAGCCGGACGAAATCCTCTTCGCAGTCGCGCCCCGTATCGAGGAGAAGAAAATTGCCCACCGAAGGCGTGTAGCGCACGCCCATCAGCGTCAGCTCTTCCGTAACAAACTTCATCTCGCGCGTATTGGATTCGACCGAGCGCGCAACGTGCTCGCGGTC
>JBEKUI010000292.1:0-5347 GCA_049515175.1 Terriglobia bacterium | reverse complement strand
GAGGGACCGCCAGGGCCAAAAGGTACCGCTATTGCCGTCGGCGCTCCCACGGCTGCCGCGGTGACGGCTAGAGAGCGCAGGAAACTTCGGCGCGGAAGAGATATGTTCATGGTTTCCTCCAAAATGGTTCTTCTTGTGTGGCACGCGCACGCCAGAGGGAAAACATCCCCCTCTCGGTCGATCGCTGTGCCGTTGCAAGCGGCGGGAAGGCCGCTATTTCTTGAGCGCCTTGACGGCGACTTCCTTGAAATAGACCCCGGAGTCGCTCTTGTCCTCACGAGGGTGGTTCTGCAGCCCAATGTAACCCGAGTCGGGCCGTCGGCCGTGCTGCGGCTCGTAGCTCTGGGTGCGCTCGGGCACGGGCTGGCCCTCCGTGTAATCGGTCACTTTCTGGTCGTTGAGCACGATGACAGTGTGCGGCCCATCCAGCGTGATTTCCATAGTGTTCCACTCGCCCGGAGGTTTGGAAGAGCGCGCCATCGCTGTGGTCAGCGAGTAGATCACACCGGTGCAGTGGTGCTCATCGCCGACGGCGTAGATCTGGACCTCCTCGCCGTAGTTGACGGGCATCCATTCTTCCCGCGGCTCGATGGGGATGCGGATGAACACTCCGGAATTGTCGTCATTGTGAGTGGTTTTGAAGACCACGCGGATTACCGAATTGGCAATCTTGCCGCCCTTCCAGTAGAGAAGACCCATGCCGCCGGTCGTCTTGAGCATGCCGTCCTCAACCACGAAATTTCCTGGGCCGACCTGTTGCCAGCCCGTCAGGTCCTTGCCGTTGAACAATTGCTTCCATTCTGCGGAGAACGCGCGGCCCGGAGCAATGGCCAGGGCCAGCAGCGCGATGATCAGAGCTTGCCTTCGCATGGGGATTCACCTCAGAGGATTTATTTTTCCGGTTGTCACTTCGCGCCGGTTACTTCGCGGCGGCTATTTCTTCAGCGACTTCATCGCCACTTCTTTGAAGAAGACCACATCGTTCTTGCTGTGGTTCTGCAATCCGAACCAGCCCGCATCGGGGCGCCGTCCGTGCTGAGGCTCGAAGTCGAACTTCCGTTCGGGCACGGGCTGGCCCTCGGTGTAATCGGTAACTTTCTGGCCATTAAGGTAAACAACCGTGCGCGGGCCTTGCAAGGTGATCTCCATGGTGTTCCATTCCGGCCCCGGCTTGCCGGCTTTCACCAGCGGTTTGGTGAGCGAATAGAGGCCGGCAGTGTAATGGTAGTCGTCCTCGTTGGATTTCTCCGGCTCATTATCGATCTGCACTTCGTAGCCGTAATGTACGGGCATCCACTCTTCGCGCGGCTCGAGGGGAATGCGGATGAAGACTCCCGAGTTGTCATTCTTGTCCCTCATCCGGAAGACCACCCGGATGACGCAGTCACTCACCTTGCCCCCCGTCCAATACAGCAGCCCCATGCCGCCGTCGGTTTTGATGAGCCCGTCCTCGACGTACATCTTCCCCGGCCCCACGTGCTTCCAGCCGGTCAGGTCCTTGCCGTTGAATAGCTGTTTCCAGCCCTCTTCCTGGGCGGCCGCGGGCAACGCGGCCAGAGCGGCCAGCGCCAGAATCAGCAGAACGCGTTTCATGGTTGTTTACCTCGCAGGTAGAATCTCGTTTTTGGTGCGCGCACATTCTATACAAGACTGGGCCGGGAGGGTAGAGAACTTTTGCACCTCTTCCACTTCGCCGACCGGAACCAGCTCTAGTCGGTGGCGGCCTTATGCCTGCACGAGCGGGATGAAATTGCGGCTGCGGCGAGAGCAAGGAGGGCACTGCGAGGCGAGCGCCGCCCGCCCCTACGACGGACAATCCGTCTTCTTGACATGGGGAGGCAAGTGTGCTAGTCTACCGACATGCTCGGGGAGCGGCAGAGACGGGCGGGACGGAAAGCGGTGGCCGAAGACCGCTGTTCCGGCAGGGGTGACGCCCCTCATATAGACAATCCACGAACCGAGGATGTTATTTAGAATGAGCGCGTTACAATTTCCCATTGCGCGACGAACCGAGCAAGTCATTTAGAATCAATGAATGTTGAATAATTCAGCGAAGCTAACAAGTTTAATTTTATCAATAGCTTAGAAATTCGTCGAGCCGACGAAGCTAAAGCGAACCGAGCAAGTCATTTAGAATCAATGGCTGTGTTGGATTGCATCGAACCAGACAACTACCATTTTATCAATGAGTTACGAAAATCCTGCGTGATCGACGCGGGGATAACCAGCGGGCTGTAAGCGATTGCGGGCGTGTGAAGGACAGTGGCGAGGTAAATTCGCCGCTACAATAACTTCGTTGAGGCTTCTCCCTCAACTTTACATTCCGTCTTCTTCTGGAATAGCATACGGCGGTTCGGAAGGCGCGGTGAAAGAGAGGTGAAGGAGTATGGGAGAAGAGAGAAGCGCAGCTTGGAAGCGGCGCCACGAGGAATGGCTGCAATTCATCAACGAAGCCGTCCGGGTGCTGGATTCAGGGAAGGGAATACCACTCGGACCTTCCACGACCGCGCTCGAACCACCGCCCGCTCCTCAGCCTGCTGGCCAGGCCTGGCACATTGTCGTATGTGCGCCCCACCCCGATGACGAGGCGCTGATTGGCGCGCTCCCCGTTCGCCTACGGCAGGAGTGCGGGGCGCGCGTGAGCAACTGCGCCATCACCTTCGGCAGCAATCTGAGCCAGCGGGCGCGGCGGCTGCGCGAGCTTGAATCGGCGTGCCGCGTGCTGGGATTCCATCTGGTCATTCCCCGGCCGCCGTTGGGGTTTGACAACGTCAGTTTGCAGACACGGACCGAGCGACCTCAGGAGTGGGCGGAGAAAGTACAAACGCTTTCCCGATGTTTCGAGACACTCCAGCCGGACGTCGTGCTGGCTCCGCACGCCGAGGACTGGAATAAGGCGCACGTCGGGACGCATTACCTTGCGGTGGACGCGCTCGGCGACTATCTAGCGCGGACCGGCCGCGGCCCGATTCCCTTCATCGAAACAGAATTCTGGCACGAGAACTCGCAGTCGAACTTGATGATTGGTGTTTCGCCGGAAGTCGAAGCGGTCCTGGTGATGGCCACCGCCGAGCACGGCGGAGAGGTCTCTCGCAATCCCTACCACCTGCGCCATCCCAGCCGGATGATTGAGAACGTGCGCTTGGGCGCGGAGACCATAGGCGGGCAGGGCGGAGCCGCGCCGGACTTTCCCTTTGCCGAACTCTATCGCATGACCTTCATGAGAGGGAAGCAGCAGATCGTGGCACGGCCGGGCGGGCGAATTATCCGGCCGGGCGAAAAGATCGATCTCCATGAGCTCTTGAAGGGATTCCGGCCGGAAGGTCTGTAAATGCAAGCGAGCACGACGGCCTTGGGGAGGCGAGGAATGGCAAAGCGGAGTCTAGGCGCGAAAATATGGCTGATCCCCGATTGCTTTCTTCCCGAGAAGAGCACGGGCGAACTGGAAAGCCATGAGTCCACTTGTGTGTTGAATGTGGGCGGGCGTGCGGCCGCCGTCAACTTCACGGCGTACTTTGAGGACCGCGAACCGATTGCCGGTCTCGTGGCTTCCTGTTCGCCGCGACGGACGAATCATGTCCGGATTAACCGGCTCCGGAACACCGCCGAGGAATCGATCCCTCGGGGAGTGCCGTTCGCGCTGCTGGTGGAAAGCAATGTACCCATCGTTGTGCAGCACACGCGCCTGGATTCGACCCAGCCCGCGCTGGCGCTGATGACCACGATGGCTTTCGCCGTCAAGTAACGGCGGCTCGATGCAGCGGCGGCCCCACGCCGCCGCAGAGTGACCGGCAAATCTCTGCTTCGCGCCGCCCGAACGTGATAGACTCTCGTTTCGAAAGCACCCCTGGAAATTGCGTGACACTGTTTGTGGAGGACAACCCATGAAGAAAATCTACGCTTCGATTTTGCTCTTGACCGCTCTGGGTCTGGCGATTCTGCCGGCCCCTCTTCGTGCCCAGGGCTCTTACGAAATCGTGACCGGAAAAGCGTTTGATTCCGCGATGGTGAAGGACTTCTACCTGGAAGGCAATGCCATTCCGGCTGAGAAACGGAATGCCGCGCTGTTGAAAACGCCGGCGGGCGCGCGTGTGCTCTTGGCGATGATCGACACGACGGGCTACAGCTCGCAGATCCAGCAGAAATACGAGGGGTTGATCATCAGCGAAGGCAGCTTCACGGTCTGCGGCCTCAAGGTTGGCGTGGGCAGCTTCGCTTTCGGGCACACCAAGCCGGCGGCGACCAGCAACGAAGATATGAAGCTCGCGCTTTACGACCAGGCGGGCGGCAAGTTGGGTGAGTGCGCGGGGAAGAAAGACGCTGGCCTTGCCCAGCCCAAACCACTCCAGGTGGTTGCTGCCAAGGGACAGCCGGCCAGGCTTTACCTCGGCCGCTACGCTTTCGACCTGAAGTAGGAGATCCAAATGCACCGGGGCGGATTCCTCGTCCGCCCCGTTTCGGCGGTCACGGCTTCGGCCGCGAGGGACTGTTCACACTGCACGGAGATCTGGACGCGTACTCCGAATTGATATTGAGGTTTACCGCGCAATTTCTATGGTCAGGTCAACCCGGTTTCCCCGCCTTGGCATTTCCTCTTTCTTCTTCTTGACCCTCGTAATAGCTCAACCCGCCTCCGTCTGCGGCGCGGAACGGAAGCCATTCAGGACTCGCGGGCTCGTTGTGGCCCTTGCTCCCGCCCAAGTGACCATTCGGGACACGAAAGGGAATGAGGTCACGATCCAGACGGAGGAAGACTTCACGGGCAGCGTGGCCGTCGGCGCGCAAGTCACGGTCTGGTATCGCCAGCAGGATGGATCCTACCGCCTCAACTGGCTGGAGTACCCGCGTGAAAACTCCTTTGTGTCGCCGCAACAGTTTGTACCCCGAATCAGTAAAGTAGTTATGCTTGCGCGCTCGGACGCCGGGGAGGCGGACGAACTTTTTCAGATCATCGAAACTTTCCTCCAGGCAAAGGTTGCCTGGACCTTCAAAGACCGGAGACTCGCGGAGGAGGTTTCCAGCCGCTTTGAAAATTCGCGGCTCGCGTCCAGCGAGTCAGCCGCCGCCGCGGGCGAGGCGGAACTGCCGACCGTGGAAGAAGTGCACGAACTGCTGATTCGCAAGATTGCCTCTGGTATTCGATCCGACGCCGTGCTGGAAGTCAGGGTCGAGCGCGTCCAGGCAAAGTTCCATTCGCAGGTGGCGTACTGGGATGGGGTGCGCCAACCCGTGGCATCAAAGGGGACACGCACGCTGGCGTTTTTTTCGCCACTGCCGATCGATGGCCACGTTCCCGCAGCCAGCACGGTTTTCAAGCTTTGGGATGCGCAGGGGAAACTTCTCTGGA
>JBEKUI010000291.1:0-5358 GCA_049515175.1 Terriglobia bacterium | reverse complement strand
GGCCGCCCCCTGCAATAATAATAGGTTTCACTTCAAACCCTTCCCGAGGGACATTGTGGCAATCAGCAGGACTTGGTCCCGAGGCGCCAATGGAGTGACGAATCACATACGCGGGTGATGTCTCAAGATTCGCACCGCCCAAATTACGGACCGCGCCAACTGTAAAAGGCAGTAAGGGCCCAAAGCAACGAGCCATGCTGAGAAGGCATCTCTGCCCCCCTTTAGCGCCTCATAGAACATCCTGAGGTTTCCACCCAAGATAACGGCTAGGAGAAATGGAAGTACCAGAATCCCCAAAAGTAACATTCCAACAAAAAGGAGCCATTCGCGTGCCACTCCTCTCTTGTTCATCATCCCCCTGTTTGCGACAGAGGCCTTCACCCGGAACGATCATTTGTTGATCTTAACCTTACGGCCAGACACAGCCAAGCGAGAATCCTACGAACAGCGAAGGCTTTCGGGCCCACAAGGCGACTCGAGAGATTTACAGGGAAACCCGGAGCTATAATGCACTCATGCGCATCTCCACGAAGTTCACTTACGAGGACTTGCAGGCCATTCCGCTGGACCGGAACCGATACGAAATAGTCGAGGGAGAACTATTCGTGACACCCGCACCCATACCCCTTCATCAGCGAATTGCCGGAAACCTGTACGCGGAACTGCGCCAGCACGTTCGGAAGCACCGACTCGGAGAAGTTCTGATGGGGCCTGTGGATGTCGTATTCGCAGATTCCACGGTCCTGGAGCCCGACATTGTTTACGTTTCGCGCGCGCGGCAGCACATCATTGGCGTGAAGAATCTGTCAGGCCCGCCCGACCTGGTCGTCGAAGTCCTGTCACCATCGTCACAGCGGCTCGACCGCGAAGTCAAACCCAAGCAATATGCCCTTCACGGAGTTCCGGAATTCTGGCGGATCGATCCGGATGAGAAAACGGTTGAAGTCTTCCGTCTGCAGGAAGGCGCCTATGAGTTGGACATGAGCCTCGGGTTTGGCGACGAACTAACCTCACCTCTGTTCCCCGGACTCAGCCTTCCCGTGTCCACTCTCTGGGAAAGCTAAGAAAAGCGGGCCGCCGACTTTAAGCGACAAAGGGCATTGCCCCAGGGCTGCTCGCTGCGGACGGCAAACCGCCATCTGCAAGCGATCGGTCATGCCATCTCGCGTTCGTACGTGCAGCCTTCGTTGGGACAGGACCGGATGAGGCCCGATTTCTTGGAGAGTTTCTCGACGAGCAGGGGAAAGCCGCACTGCGGGCACGGTTCAGCGATGGGCTTGTCCCAGACGGTGAACTTGCAGTCGGGGTAGCGGCTGCAACCGTAGAAAGTCTTGCGGCGGCGCGTGCGGCGAACGACGAGTTCGCCGGTACAGCCCTTTTCCGGGCACGGAATGCCAATCGTTTCCTTCTTGACGTACTTGCAGGTCGGGTAGTTGCTGCAAGCCGTGAACTCGCCGTAGCGGCCGTGCTTGATGACGAGGTGATTCCCGCACTGCGGGCACTTCTCATCCAAAGGCTTATCTTGCACGGCCTGCGCCATGCCTTCCTTCATCACGATCTTCTTGGTGTTCCGGCACTCCGGGTAGCCCGTGCAGGCCAGAAAGAAACCGAAGCGCCCGCGCTTCACGGCCATGGGCTTGCCGCACTTCTCGCAGTTCTGCTCGGCAACTTCCGGCGCGGGCGGGCCGCCCGTCCCGTACTTGGCGGTGAGCTCGGGAGTCAGGTCGCTCGTCCCATCGCACTCGGGATAGCCCGTGCAGGCGAGAAACGCGCCATTGCGCCCGAGGCGCACGACCATGGGCTTCCCGCACTTCTCGCATTTCACTTCCGTGGGGATGCCCTCGCCCTTGATGTCTTCCATCTCGCGCTCGGCCAGCCGCAGGTCGCGCTTGAACTTCGTGTAGAACTCTTGCAGCGCCTCCCTCCAGGTGAGCTTCCCCTCCTCGATTTCGTCGAGTTCCTCCTCCATGCGTGCCGTGTAGGCGATATCGAAGATGTCGCTGAAGTTCTTCACCAGCAGATCGCACACCACCATGCCGAGCTCGCTGGGGAAAAACCTTCCGGTATGTTTCTCCACATACTCACGGTTCTGGATGACGGTGAGAATCTGCGCGTAGGTGGATGGCCGGCCGATGCCCTTCTCTTCCAGCGCCTTCACCAGCGTGGCTTCGTTGTACCGCGGCGGCGGCTCGGTGAAGTGCTGCTCGGGGTTGAGCTTCCTGAGTTTCAGGTGCTCGCCTTGTTCGACGGCGGGCAGGCGATGCCTGAGCTCTTCCTCGTCTTCCATCTCCGCCTTCTCGTCTTTGCCTTCCTCGTACACGGCACGGAAACCGTTGAACTTCTCCACCGAACCCGTGGCGCGGAAAAGGTACTCGCCGGCGTTGATGTCGATGGTGGTCTGGTCAAACAAGGCGGGCGTCATTTGCGACGCCACAAAGCGCTGCCAGATCAACTTGTAGAGCTTGAATTCCTCCGGGCCCACGTATGAGCGGACGGAATCGGGGGTTCGCATCACGTCGGTGGGCCGGATCGCCTCATGAGCGTCCTGAGCGCCCTTCTTGCTCTTGTAGCGGATCGCGTCGGGCGGAAGGTAGGGTGCGCCAAAGGTCCGCCGAATGTAGTCCCTGGCGGAATGCAGAGCGCTGTCCGCCACCCGCGTCGAATCGGTGCGCATGTAAGTGATGAGCCCGACCGATCCCTCGGCGCCGAGGTCCACGCCCTCGTACAGCCGCTGGGCGAGCATCATCGTTTTCTTGGCCGTGAAGTGCAGCTTGCGCACCGCTTCCTGTTGGAGCTTGCTGGTGATGAACGGCGGCACGGGATACTTGCGTTTCTCTTTCGTCGTGACCGACTGAACGACGAAGGACGCGGCTTTGATCGCCGCGGTGTGATGGTCGGCACTCGCCTGGTCGGAAATCTCCAAGTCTTCGCCGCGGTACTTGAACAGGCGCGCGTCAAAGACCGGCGGGTGCTTCCCCTCGAGGTGCGCTTCGATGGTCCAGTATTCCTTCTTCTGGAACGCCTGAATCTCGCGCTCGCGCTCGACGATCAGGCGCAACGCCACCGTCTGCACGCGCCCGGCGGAAATTCCCTGCTTTACTTTTTCCCAGAGCAGCGGACTGACCTGGTAGCCAACCAACCGGTCGAGGATGCGCCGCGCTTGTTGGGCGTCCACGAGCTTGGAGTCGATTTCGCCCGGCCGCTCAAACGCCTCGCGGACCGCATCTTTGGTGATTTCATTGAACATCACCCGATGAAACTTCCGCTTCTTGCCGTTGAGGAGTTCCTGCAGGTGAGCACAGATGGCCTCTCCCTCGCGGTCCGGGTCGGCGGCGAGGTAGACGGCGTCCGCTTTGGCCGCCGCCGCTTTCAGGTCTTGAATGACCTGCTTCCTGCCGGGAATGACGATGTAGGTGGGTTCGAATCCCTTCTTAACGTCCACGCCCAGTTCTTTCTTGGGCAGGTCCATGACGTGGCCCATCGAGGCCTTGACGGTATAGTCCGACCCCAGGTAGCGGTTGATGGTCTTCGCTTTGGCGGGCGATTCGACGATGACGAGCGATTTAGCCATAAAGAAAGTCGACCGTTGACAGTCTACAGTCGGCAGTCAACAACCTATGCTCCTCAGTTCGATCCTAATTAGATGCCTGAAAGAAACCCATCGGTTGGAGCAGCGCCTCTAGATTGCAGTCACACGCTCGAAGCTGTCAACTGCTGACTGTCGACTGTTTACGGTGGACTGCCCTTCTCACAGTTTACGGATAAAGTTCTTCCCCGGCAACTGGCGGATGAGGCCGTTCATTTCCAGCTCGAGCAGCGTTTGCAGAACGCGCGCCGGTGGAATTCCTGCCGCGCCATAAATTTGGTCAACGAACGCGGCCTCGTCCACGCGCAAAACATCGAACACCGCCTTCTGGTCCGCGGTCAACGACTGCTCAAAGAGCGAAGGCGATTGGCCCGCCGCAGTTCCCTCGGATAGAGATTCCCCGGGCATGAGTTGCCCACGAACCTCCGCAGGGAACTCCTCGATGACATCCACCCACTGGTCCACGAGCTTGGCGCCCTGCTTGATGAGGTGATTCGGCCCAAAACTCTGGGCCGACGTGATGTTGCCGGGAACTGCAAAGACTTCGCGATTCTGATCGAGGGCCAAACGCGCCGTAATCAGCGAGCCGCTGTATTCGGCGGCCTCGACCACGACCACCCCGAGTGTGAGGCCGCTGATAATCCGGTTACGGATGGGGAAATTCTCCGGCGTGGGCCCGGTGCCCAGCGGGAATTCGGAGATGAGGGCACCGGTCTCCACGATCTTCTCCGCGAGTTTGCGATTCTCGGCAGGATAGATCGCGTCCATGCCGCGCCCCTGGACGGCGACCGTCTTGCCGCCTCTGGCTTCCAATGCCCCGCGATGCGCGCAGGAATCGATGCCGCGCGCGAGGCCGCTCACAATTACTAGTTGCCGCTCGGCCAGGTCGTGCGCCAGGCGATGGGCCACCTGGCTTCCATAAGCGCTGGGCCTCCTCGTGCCGACGATTGCCAGGGAGTGCTGCGCGAGAACCTTCGCGTCGCCGCGCACATAGAGGACGAGGGGCGGGTCGGGAATCTGGCGAAGCATCGGGGGATACTCGGCGCTGTTGTATGCGAACAATTGGCACTGCGCCTTCTGCGCCGCCGCCGTTTCCTTTTCCGCGTCCTTCAGTCCGGCCTGTGCGAAGACTGCCTGGGCCACGTGGGCCGGGATGCCGCAACTCTCCAGTTCGGTCAGAGAAGCAGCATAGGTGGCTTGCGGCGAACCGAAGTGCTCAATCAGCCGATGCGCGCCGCGAATTCCCAACCCCTCTACTCGGGTGAGGGCCAGCCAGAAGATGCAGTCATCGGTCATGGAGTTTCAACAATGACGGCAAAAGTCTTCCTGCCGTCGCGATCTTGCAGCCTGGGACTTCCGGCTGCCTCTAACAATGCAAAAGAGCGCGGCGGAGCGCAAGCCCAAAAGCGGAATGCGGTGTTTGCCGGCAACTCTTGATCCGGTGGGGGCCGGGGCCGACCGACAGGCCGACAGGCGTTTCTGCGCCGCCGCGACCTAGTACTTAGTGACACAGCATGCCGTCATAATGTATATTCGGGGTATGCGACATGCAACCCCCATTGAATTGAGCGCGGAAGAACGAGGAACTTTGGAGAACTGGGTTCGAGCTTCCACGACCGAACAACGTCTGGTTTTGCGCGCCCGCCTGATTCTGGCCGCCGCGGCGGGTGCCACCACCACCGCCATCGCGCAACGGTTTGGGGTGCGGCCCGCCACGGTGAGCCAATGGCGTGGGCGTTTCGCGGCCCAGCGGCTGGTCGGTTTGCAGGATC
>JBEKUI010000290.1:0-5362 GCA_049515175.1 Terriglobia bacterium | reverse complement strand
TCCCGCCCGTGAGCTGAAGAACGGCGACGTCGTTCAGCCCACCGCTGTGCATACTGACTGCTGCCTGTTCGCCCGAATCCGGGTCCCGGAAGGTTTGTGTTTCGAACTTGTCCGGCGCGAGGCGCACCACGCGGAGCGTCTGCTTGACCGTCGTGAGCGCGGATTGAAAATCCGGAGCCCCGTCGCTGCCCAGGAGCGTGGCTCCCGCTGGCCAGGCTGCCAGCCGGATGCTCTGGGGGTCAACTTCCAAGTGATCGCGGAAGATCAGCAGGGCCGTCTGCGGGTCGAATTTCCATGGCTCAACGACGCGCTTGGCGGTGAGAAGCACACCCTCGGCCGCGACGACAAAACCCGTGCCGGACTGTGAGAACTTTTCCGCGGCGCCGGACTTCGGATCCTTCAGAACGTATTCGCTATACAGGAAGTAGAGCGCCGACCGGCTCTTCTGGTCGAGCGCTCGCTCGCCCGCGATTTTCGCCAAGTGGGTCTTCGCCAGGGCCATGGCAGCTCCGCTGGAAGGATCGGTGAGGGTGTCGAGGACGCTGTTGGCCGCCATCTTGACGAAGGAGTTGTCGCCGAACATCTGGAGCGGGACTTCTTCCTTCACTTTTACGGGCAGAACCAGTCGCTTGGCCCGGACGGCAATCTTCTGCAAGGCGCTGAGCTTGACTTCCAGAAAGGATTGTCCGGTTACCGTGAGCTTGTCCTGGTTGATGATTTGCTTGAGAGGAAGCAGGGAGTCCAGGCTCGCAAAAAGGATCGTGCATTTCAGCGGGGCAGGGAGGTCAACGATATCAGTCTTGGAGAGCTTGAACTCCTGGTCGAAAGGCTCTAACTGAACGGGGACGCCGTTCACGCGGATGTCCTGGAAGTAGATCTTCTGGATCGTGGCGGCCCGATCAACAGGCTTGATGCCCAGCGTGAGATTGAGCACGAGCCGCTCGAGATTAATGTCTTCGAAGGCGAAGCCCTTGTAGACGATGGGATTTTCCAGAGCTTCTCGTGACTTTCCCTCCTCCGGAAGCCGGTAGACTTTCGCGCCCCGGAGGTCCGCCGGGAGTTGCGTCGCGGAAGGCGCAGTCTTTGGGTCATCCTCGGCCCACGCCGCCGCGCTGATGGCCAGCAAGGCCAGGGCGAGTAGTGATTTCGCGAAGGGGCCGGGACGGTTCATGAGAATCAACGAAGGGAACGACGGATCGGGTGGGAAAGCTACCCCATCCTATGGTTCAGGAACACGAACTCGCATTCGAATCCTGGGAAGGACAACCAGCGACTAATTCCAGACAACCTCATAAATTTCGACTGGTGTTTCCTTGCCCTTGACCATGATGGGTTCCAGCCGCCGTGCGGGCCATTGCGAATTGAGCGCGCCAAAAGTCGACTCGGAGACGAGGATTTGGCCACCGGCCGCGTTGGCGCAGAGGCGCGAGGCAAGATTCACCGCATCGCCGATCACTGTGTAGTCCATGCGCTTGGTGGAGCCGATATTGCCGGCGGTCACCGCCCCCGTGTTAATGCCAATGCCGACGCGGAGCGGCGCCTGTCCACGCGCCGCCCAGTCCTGATTCAATTGGACGAGCGCGCGCTGCATTTCCATGGCTGTCTTGACGGACCGCTGCGCGTCGTCCGGGCGGGCGAGAGGCGCGCCGAACACCGCCAGAATACCATCGCCAAGGTACTTGTCCAACGTCCCGCCGTTCTCAAAAATCAGGTCGGTCATCTCCGTGAAGTACGTGTTGAGCAGCTCGACGACCTGGTGCGGTTCCATCTTTTCCGACATGCGGGTAAAGCCCCGGATGTCCGTAAAGACGACGGTGGCGGTCTGGTTTTCTCCCCCCAGGCTGATTTGATCGGGGCTGGCCAGAATCTTTTCCACGATTGCGGAACTGAGGAAGCGTTCCAATGCCTTGCGCTCAACCACGCGCAGCGCCAGTTCCTGGTGCGACTGGGCGTTGTCGAAGCTGATCGCCGCCTCGGCCGCAATCACCGAGAAGATGCTCAACTCCTCCTTGGAGAACGCGTAGGGCTTGGTGAGGCAGTCCACGTAGAACAGTCCGAAAACGCGGTCCTTGTAAATCAGGGGAGCGCACATCGCCGACCGAATCCCCGCCAGGCGCAGGCTCTCGCTGGCCGAGAAACGCTCGTCGCCGGCCACGTCGTGGATAAGCAGCGGCAGGCGCTCGGTGGTCACGCGCTCGATGAGGGTTTTGCTCAGGACGACTCCGCGTGCCTCCGCTTTCAACTTTTCGTTCTTGTAGAGCAGCACCGCGGGCTTGAACGCTTTCTTCTCGTCCCGCAGCATGACGAAGCCCCGTTCCACGTTTTCCATCTGGAAGACGAGTTCCATCACCCGCTGCATGATCTCCTCGGGCGTCAGCACCGAGGAGAGCGTTTTGCCCACACCCAGGAGGAGTTTGAGTGAATTGTTTTCTTTTTCCAGCGCGCGGAGGCGGTCCTGGAAAGACTCAGGGGAAGCGACGACCTGCCGGACTCGAGTCCGCAGGGCGGAAGAGAGGGCTTCGGGAGTTACCAGGCCCGCGATGGCCGCGTCGTTCGGTGCGCCCGCCTCGATATGAACGTCATCGGCGGACTCCGTATCGTATCGGAACTCGTACATCCCAACCATCAGGCGATCCTGATTGGCCAGACGATGCTCGCGGATGAACTGGCCGTTGATGTAGATGCCGTTCAGGCTCCCGAGGTCATTGATGAGCGTCGTATCGCCGGGCAGGACCGTCAGCCGCGCGTGATGCCGGCTGACACTGGGATGGTTGAGGACGAGGTCGTTGGATTCGGCGCGGCCGATGTTGACCGTCGAGCCGCTGATTTCGAAGATTTGGGTTTGTCCTGCAGGGTCAGTAATCAGTAATCGCGCCATTGCGTCTCGTTGTGAGTTTTCAGGAAGGTCGGTCCCTCACTCGCCGCCCGCATCAACCGGGCATCGAGAACCCCCTCTGTGACTTGAAATCTTGCCGCCGCTCCTCTATGGGCTCAGCGGTTCGTTGATCGAAATCGTTCCGTCCGCCGGTACTTCCACATCCTTGTCGATCGTCGCGTACCCGGAGAGAGAAATCGTTAACCGATGGAGCCCCCGGTTCAAGCGAAAACTCGTAGGAGTGGTCGCACCCGCCGGATTTCCGTCGGCCTGAACGGTGGCCCCGGATGGTGTGGTTCGCACCTCCACAATTCCCGTGGGCGCGGCGGCCGCGCCGCCCAGGTTAACCCGTTTGGTGACGATATACCCGTCGTACTTGATCTCAAAATTGCCCGTGTAGGGGTCCATCTCCGGCCCCCGCAGCGTGAAGGTGTGCTTCCCGACGCCCACGGGTTTTTGCACCGGCGTCTTTCCCACCAACTGGCCGTCAATAAGAGTCTCGATCCCGGAAGGAGTCGTCTCGATGTTGATTTCGCCGGCGGGAACCGTCAGCTCGACGCTCAGATTCGCCGCCTTGCCCGCCTCCACCGTAATACTGCGCTGGGCGCTGTTGTACCCATCCTTCGCCACCACAATCGAGTGAACTCCAGGCGACAAGGACTGAACTGAAAACGGCGCCGCGCCGCCCATCTCCGGCTTGCCGTCGAGTGTGACCGTCGCGCCCGAGATGTTGGCGGTCACAACCAGGCTTCCAGGTGCCTGCGAAGGCTTCGATCCGCCACCGGAAGGATGCGGGGAAACCGATGGCTCAGCCCGTGCGGTGGTTTGGCCCGTAGACTTGGCGTCCGGCGGGTGAGTGGCGGCAGCGGTGCCCGCCTGCCCCTGGGCCGTGGCCCCTGTCGGCGCCGAACTTGCGGGCGCGCCGGCCGTGGCGCCGCCCGTCCCCGCGCTGCCATCACCGGGCTGCGCTGCTGGTTGAGTGGGAGTCGCCGCCTCTCCTGCCCCTTGCGGATCTGACTGATTGGTGGCGGGTATACTTTGGTTTGCAGGAGGCGACTGCGGCGCCGGTGTTTGCGTCGTCTCCGTGGCCGCGGGCGCTCGCATAAACATGTAGTAGTAGCCCCCACCCAAGGCCCCAGCGAGTAAGAGGATGACCAGAATCCATGTCGCCGCCGAGGACTGGCTGGGTGCGGGCTGAACCGGCGGGGGAGGGGCAAGCCGTGCCTGTGGTTGGGGCGTCAGTCGTGCGTCGAGAGCCGGTTTGACGGCAGGGGTTGGCCGCGTCTCGCCCAGTGTCGATCCGATCGGCGGCACGCGGACAACCACGGTCTCGCTGGGCGCGACCGCTCCGCCCAATTTCCGGTAGTTCTTCAAGTCATCCGCGAACTCACGGCAGGTCTGGTAGCGCTCCTCGGGACTTTTCGCCAGCGCTTTCTGGATTACATAGCTGAGTCCGGGATGGATGGTTGAATCCAGTTCGCGGGGCGGAATCGGATTCTCATTGATGATCCGGTAGATGACGGTGGTGATGTTCTGGCCGCCAAACGGCTTCTCGCCTGTCACCAGCTCATAAAGGATCACGCCCAGAGAGAAGATGTCGGAGCGCCCGTCGATTTGCCGCCCACGGACTTGCTCCGGGGACATGTAATTGGGAGTGCCCAGAATCTGGCCCGCCTGGGTCATCCCGGTAGCAAGCATCTTCGCGATGCCGAAATCCGTCATCTTCACGATGCCTGAGTTCAGGATCATGATGTTGGCGGGTTTGACATCGCGATGGATGATTTTGTGCGAGTGGGCCAGGTCGAGCGCTCCGCAAACCTGCTCGTAGATCGGGATGATCTGTTCTACGGGCAGGACGCCTTCCTCTTCCACGATGTCCTGGAGAGACCGGCCCTCCAAGAACTCCATCGCCAAATAGAGCACGCCGCTGTCTTCTCCGAAATCGTAAACGGTTACGATATTGGGATGGTTGAGGATGCCGGCCGCCTGGGCTTCGCGCTGGAACCGGGCTTTGAAGTCCTCGAATTCGGCAGGCGCCAACCCCTCGGTGAGCATGGTCTTGATGGCCACCGTGCGCCCGATGACCGGATCGAAGCCCTGGTACACCACTCCCATCGAACCGCGACCCAGTTCTGAGACAATCTGATAGCGTCCTGCTCGGGTTAATGGCGCGGCGATACGGGCCTCGCTTTCAATCGGTTAGGCTGCCTTCGCCCACCTGCGACCCCAACCGATTCAAATGGAAGACTTGGGGCCTCCTTAGCATGTACGAGGCACACATCCGCTCTTCCATTGACTCGTCAAACTGGCCGAAGACTATCCCAAGTTATAGGGCAAGTCAACGGTCCGAAAGTGCTAGTACTTCGAGGCTGTCTCAGAACTTCGCGCTAGGTGTCCTGAGACGGCTCGCCGTGGGGCCAATTGGCGCAGGAGCGAAAGTGGGCCGGGGGCTGAGGCTCAGGCCAGGACCAGTTCCCCCGCCGCCCA
>JBEKUI010000289.1:0-5379 GCA_049515175.1 Terriglobia bacterium | reverse complement strand
GCGTTCTTGCTCCTGACTTTCAACTTTCAACTGTCGACTGTTGACTGCTTTTCCGCCACCAAAGTCCTCCTCCATGACGCCGCATCGCAGATTCTTCCGACGCCCAGCTGGCTCTTCAAGTCCGCCAACTCGACGCAGGGAAGCTCCAAGGTTACGGCAGTCACCAACACCATCGCCGGGGACGTGACGGGGCAATACTGGCCGGACACGGTGGCCAGCCATGTGATTACCAAGACGGCGGCGGGCACGAAGACGATCTGGATTTCCTCGCCGATTTCTACGGCGAGCGTCACGGTTTCCAGCAGCATCACATTCAACTTCTGGGGACTGGAGAGTTCGACCTCCGCCAACTCCGCCTACCGCGTGCAGATCTTGCGCTGGTCGGTGGCTTCGGGGGGAATCGTTTCGTCGGTGGGAATCACCACGGACAACGGAACGCCGGAGTGGACCGGCTCGGCAACCGAGAAAACCGCGCCCGCGCTGACTCCAACTTCGACGGGTTTTGTGGCCGGGGATCGAATCGTGATTGTGGTTTACAACGATGATGGAAACGGCGTCACGGAAACCGCATCCTCGCGCACCATGACGGTTGATTACGACGGCGCAACGGGCGTGGATGGCGATACCTACGTGAACTTCACGGAGAATCTGACTTTTAGCGCCGACTCGAACAACGCGCCAGCGAAAGCACCCCTAGCCTTTCTGCGCTCGCCACTCGATCGTTGGGCGGAATACTTTCACGAGGTGTTTGCATGAAAAGAGAAGAACGGAAGTGGGAAATAGGAAGCAGGAAGTGGGGAGTAAGGATGCAATCTAAAATCCAAAATCTAAAATCCAAAATGGTCCTCCCCCTATTCGCTACTTCCTACTTCCTACTTCCGCTCTTGCTCTTTCTCGCCACTCCTGCTCACGCGAATCGCCTGCTGACCACCGGGGCGGAGGAGAACAATTACACGGCCACGATGTGGACCTCCAACAATGGTCCTACCATCGTCACCTCGCCGGTCCATTCTGGGACCTACGCCTTTCAGTCGGCCAATGCCACTGGCAACTCCCGCTGGTTTCGGCTCACCTTGGCATCTACCAAGACCTCGGGAACTCTCTATTTCAGGTTCTACGTCAACTTCACTTCGCTTCCGGCAGGCACGATAGAACTACTGCGTGACCGTTCCGGCGGCAGCACGGACGCGCTCTCGGTCGAGGTGGATTCCTCTGCGCATGTGGTCTTGCATAACATCCTATCCACGACCACGCAGACCTCCACCGCCACGATCTCAACCGCCACCTGGTATCGCATCGAGGTGAAGCACGTCATCGCAGATTCGCCCAATGGCTCCTTTGAACTCAAGCTGTTCACGGGCGACAGTACGACGGCGACTGAAACCCTTTCCATCACCGGCGAAGATACCCTTCCAACCAACATCGGAATCTTTAGTTTCTCGAATATCACGGCCGCGCCGACGGGCGGCTATACCGTTTCCTTTGACGACATCGCCATCAACGACGAGGCCGGATCCGCTCCGTTCAATGGCTACCCCGGCCCCGGAAAGACTTTCCTGCTCAAGCCGAACGCGAACGTGACCCAAGGGTTCGCTTCCAGTACTGGCTGCACTGGAAACGGGCATTACGATTGTCTCGATGACCTCCCCGGCACGCCGGACGATGCGACGACCTACATCGAGGACAGCGGAAACACCAACTATGACCGCTTGAACCTTACGAACCTCGGCGCGGAAGTTCCCAGCAGCGCGGACATCATCGCCGTGGATGTCTACGCTCGCGTGGGTGGCGACAGCACCACGCCGCGCACTATGAAGTTGCGCCTCTGGGATGAAGGCGGGAATGCCACGGAAGGCCCGGACATTACAGTCAACATGAATGGGTGGGAAATCCTGCAAAGCAGCGAACATCTAGTGTTCAATGCCGCCGCGCACACCAAGGCCAACCTTGATTCCTTCGACGTGGGTTGCCAGGGAGTTCTGGCAACCGAAGTAAAAAGGTTTTCGGCGATCTGGGCCAACGTTGAATGGATCGAAGCGCCAGCCAGCTCGACCAGCCTCTCGATCACTGGTGGAGTGACGCTGACGGGTGGGGTGACGCTGCAATGAAATCGGGACTCGGGAGGGGAAGAACGGAAGTGGGAAGTAGGAAGTGGGAAGTCGGGGAAAGACAATGAAAAGACCGCTCATCATTCCGCGTTCATCGTTCATCATTGTCCTGGCTCTGCTTCCTATTTCCTACTTCCTACTTCCTCGTCCGCCCAGCAAGTCGCGCTCTCCGGGAAGTACTCCTTGAGCGGCCACGTCTCCACGGCGCCGTCCAGCGGCACAACCTTCTTCTCTGACGATTTCGAGTCAGGCAACTTCAATGCCTGGGATAGCGATGGCCACGGCTTTGTGTGGAAGGATGCCGTCAACTTCTCCTATGCCGTGACCAGCGAGCTTGCGCATGGTGGCACCTATTCCCTGCGGGCGCACTTTACGACCTGCGGGAGCCTGAGTTCTCCGCATGGCACGCCTTCGCTCGGCCAGACTTCGGGCGGCTCGCTGGGAGCGCATACCGTCTATGTGAAAGAGGTTTTGGTTTGGCCCAACACGCCGACCGGCTGGACGAATCGTCTCTACTCGAATGAGGCGAACTATGCCGTTTCCGCCAACAACCTTCTGACTGTGGTGTCTCCCGCGGCTGCCGAGGGCTTTTACTACTACGACGTTTATGCCGGAAGCTCGACCGGGGACGCCAACCTGAAAAAACAGAACTCCGTTCCGATCAGCATTGGCACGGGTTGGACGGAGCCGGTGGGCGGCATCGGAAATCTAGGCAGCTATCCGGGATCATTTTCCGGCTGTAGCAACTCGCAGACGAAGGAGTTCCTTCGCTGGCCCAATGAGACCAGCGGCATCGGACTTCACATCTTCAAGCACGCCTGGGTGTACTTCAAGACTCCAGAGACCGGCGGCGTCAAGCCGGCGCTGCGCAAGTTGATGCGGTCGAACGGTTCGCAGTTCAATGGCGACCCGAGTACCTGGGAGGGGCTGCTGGTTGCCGAAGATACCGACGGCACGGGAATGACCTTGCGCTACGGCAATCAGGGCGACGGCCTCGCCCAGCAGAATGCTTTCATCACCACGAACAAGCTCGGTTACGACACTTGGTACTGCTTGGAACTGGAAGAGCAGATGAACGCACCACCCGGCACAGCGAACGGAGTGTTTCGTCTTTGGGTCACTCCCTATGGGCAATCCACCGCCCTATGGGGAGAGAACGACGCTTTCGAGGTTCGCCATGTCACCGACAGCAACATCGGGCTTGTCATGTTTGGCGACCAGGCACAAGAAGAGGGCGCGAGCGGGCATCTCGACGAGCTGCGCTACTTTGACGACGTGGTGGTTTCAGACCATTACATCGGACCATGAGCCGAATTGACGTGGCATCACGCGGAGCGGCGGGGCGACGATTCGGTAGGGAGGGATTCAGGTTATAGGGATCGGGGATGCTCGGCTCACGCCGTGGCATTCGGTGCTCCCATCGGCCGAGCACGTGGTGGAAATCCCGGCGGGAGGTGCTGGGAGGAATCGGGAAACTAGAAACTGGAGGCAAGGCGAGTTTCCAGTTTCGATTCTTGAATTCCCAGTTTCGAGTTTCGATTTTCCAGTTTCGAATTTCGGAGGAAAACATGCCAAGTGTTGATGCAACGAAAATTCATCAGGGGCCGGGCAAGCTGTGGTTGAGCGTCAGCGTGCCCGCCAGCGGCAGCCGGCTCGTCATCAATTCCGCGGGCGATCCGACCGCCGGCTCGCCCATCTTCGCCGGAGCGACGGAGGGCGCCGCGACGGTGCTGCTCTCACCCAAGCTCGAAGCCGTCGGCGCCGACCAGGTCGCCGCGCCCATCGACGTGGTGATGACGGGCGAAGCGGCCTCGGTCGAGGTCACACTCAAGGAATCGGACCTCGCCAAGCTCAAGAACTTCATCGTCAACGGCTCCTACACGACGGGGACAGACACAGGACTCCCCGCTGGCGCGCAGGCTTTCGAGGAGATCTCCTTCGGCGGGACGATGGCCATTCCCAAGACATCCGTCGCCGTCATCTCGCCGCGGCGCGACGCGACGGGAAAATTCGTCGTCAGCCAGCTCTATTCGGCGTACCAGGCGGAGGCGGTCCAACTCCCCTTCCAGCGCGGCAAGGAGACCACTTACAAGGTGAAGTTTGAGGGCCTCGCTGATCCCTCGCGTGCCGCGGGTGACCAGGTGGGGAAGCTTTACCGCCAGACGTAGTTTGGCGGATTGAGCGATCGGGTGATTGAGTGAATCAAACCGCCCCATCGCGAAGTCGCTTAACGGGAGGAGTCGGTCATGCCGGCTAATGGAATTGCCAACGCCGCCGGCTGGCGCGCTGCTTCGCGGCGGGCGCGCGCTTCGCGCGCCGAGGAACTCACGCTGCCCAGCGGCGCGACAATTCTCGCCGCCCGGCCGGACCCGCTGGAATGGATTCTCGCCGGGCGCGTCCCGCAGCGATTGCTCGCCGCGGCGCTGGGAGAGTCGCACGGTCATCCCCGCGAAACCCGCCCAGGTCATCCCCGCGAAAGCGGGGATCCCACGCTGGATTCCCGCTTACGCGGGAATGACGGGTTAGGCGGGAATGACGGCAGCGAGGCTGGGGTGGAAATGACACGCGAGGAAGTGCTGGAACTGGCGCGCTTCGCGGCACAGCTGGTGGAGGCCAGCGTCGTCGAGCCGGCGATTGGCGACGGCCCGGAAGAGATCCGCCTCGACGAGATTCCGACCGAGGATCGGGCGTTCATCTTTGAGTGGGCGTGCCGGGCGCTGGGAACTTCCGGGGCGAGTTCCGTGAAGGAGGAGCCTTCCAGTCCGTCCGTTGACGGATTGGAGCGATTTTGTGCGCACTGAGAATTTTCTGCTGGTGGCGATCACGGCGGCAAAGTTCGGGTGCCGCCCGAGCCGGCTCGCGGGACTCGACGATCCCGTGCTGGCGCTCGACTTCGATCTCGCCGCCGCCGCGCGCCTGCTCGAACAGGAACGCGTTGCGGTCGGCGAAGTCGCGCCGGGCTTAATCCCGCCAAGCCCCCCAGAAGGGCAGCGCGGCGACGAAGTGCCAAGGCTACGCGAGGAGCGCTGGTAGGGGGCTGTAGCACCGGTCTATGACCGGCGACGTAGCGCCGGGCTTCAGCCCGGCACCCCCGCCTGCAGGCGGGCACGACGAGACCCTGCCGCCCTAAAGGGCGGCGCCAAAAATGGATTGATTATGCCGACAAGCAACGCTGCAGAACTCCTGATCCGCATTTCCGCCGACCCCTCGAACGCTGAGGCCTCCATCGAGCGCTTCCGCAGCGGATTCTCGCGGGAATTCTCCTCACTGG
>JBEKUI010000288.1:0-5441 GCA_049515175.1 Terriglobia bacterium | reverse complement strand
AGGAAACGCATCGGTGGTGACACTCACCGGCGCAACATCAGCGACAGGAACGCAGGTGCCGCGCCCGCTCACGGCATTCGCCCACGTATTCGTCCATCTTGCGGCTTGACTCCTCGGGTGGCCAGCCCTCCTTCTCCAGCCAGGCGCGATGGCGAAGCTGCCGCAGATTGTTCCAGTGCGCGGCTATTTCCTGGTCTGACAGCCCGGCCACCTTGATGCCGCTGTCTTCGACCTCCGTTGTGATGGATTCCCATGCCATCCGGCGTTCGTCGTCCAGCCACTCCTGATGGGTCTTCAGCAGCGCGGCGTAGCTGGAGGGGTTGAGCGCAATCCATGCCTTGATTATCCACTGGCCGAGCGGGCTGGCCGTGATGTCGGATACATGGCTGACCCGAGACCTTTCTTGCGCTGGAATCGTACGGTCGTTGTGCTTGACGCCCAGCCTGGGGTTGCCGTGGCCGTTCTCTGTGTGCACGGTGCCAGCGACACGGTACAGGGCCAGCCACCCTACGCACTTTTCGCCGGCCTCCCTCGGTTTGCAAATCTTCAGCGGCGACTTGTGGAGTTCTTCCTCCCACAGCAGCCGCTCGCTGGAACACGGCTCGCACGGGCACCGAGTAGGCTCCGGGCCAGCGGCAAAGCCGCTGATGTTTTCGGCGGCCTGAGAATGGTTCCCTCCGAAAAGCCCTAGCGCTTCGTCTTCGATGAATCCATCTGTGTATTGCATGCTATTTCTCCTTTTTCGCTGTGATTTGTGCTGCGTTGATGTCAAAGCAGTGGAACGGCCTGTCAGAGAAGTACAGGTCCCTGGGCTTCGCCAAGAACCGCACCACTTGCCCTTTGTTGAGCTTCATGTCCCCAATGGCCATCACCAAGTTGGGATATACGACAGCCGAGCCATCCCCGCGCTCGATGCGGAAACAGGCAATGGGCACCCAGCCAGGGCGCAGGCGGGCCGCCTCGTCGAGCATCGCCTTCACCTGTTCATCATGCGACGCCCCCGCCGGAGCGCCGACCTCGTAGGCAGGCTCGTAGAGGCCGAGGCAGACGGCGTTGTACTCTACCGGAGTACTGAGCCGCTCCTGCTCCTCGGCAACCCGCCGCCAGTAGTGGACCGCATCGTCATACAGGTGCTGGGGAAGGGTTCCCGCCTCGTGCAGGGCGGTTGCCTCGGCGAGCGTCAGGCGTGCAGCCTTGTATTCGAAGTCCCCGCGTTCCAGCCGCACCGCGACCCGCCTGACTGCGAGAGGCGGCAGGGCGGGCGCAACCTCTCCCGTCAGTTGCCTGGCTGGGTTGATTGTGGCCGCCATCGGCTGGCGGCAGGCGGCGATAGCGCGGGAGCAATGCTCATCAAAGTCCTTGCGGACGAACGCCGCGTCCTTGCTTCCCAAGCTCGCCTCCCCTCCGCTGTCCCACCCTCGCATCGCGTCCTGAATGCGGGTGAGTCCCATCTTCTCGCTCCCGCCCATTGCAATGAGCGTCTGCTTCACGAGGTCAGGGATTTCCGGCTCAGGCCACACAGTCACTTCGTAAAACGGGGCGCTGGTGGCTAGGTCGAGAACCGAGTCCCCTTGCTTGCCACGGAGCGCTGCATTGAGGTTCATGCCGTGCCGGACACGGCCCTGGACTTCATAACGGTTCTGCGCCGGGAGACGAAACATCGTGATGCAGTCATGGACCCACATCCAAGCTTTGTCGGTGAGCAGATTGTCCGCCGTCGCGGCGGCGCGACCGGTGGCAAGCTCCCTCAGTTCAGCGGGACGGGGCCAGAACTTCAGTTCGCGGATGGCACGGTTGAAGCCGGCCGATAGCTCGTCTGGCGTGAGGTCAGCCAGTGCCATGGCATAGACCTCAAGCCGGATTGGCGTCAGGGACTCGTTGTAGGCAGCAGCCAGCCTGTCGAGGCCATCGGCGATGGCCTTAGCCTTCGCTGCGGACGCGCTCGTCAAGCTCTCGCTTGAACTCCTCGACGACTGCGCGGTTGTGGTCTTCAAGCTCCTGTCCCCGGAGCTTACGGCCGGGGTAATTGCTGTTTCCGTTTTCTGCATGTGATTGCCCCTTGGGTGATTCATTTGCCGCTGCACGAGCTTTGGCGGCGGCCTTGCGTGCCTGATAGCGTTCGTACTTTTCCCTGATGCTGCCGGGTTCGTCGCCCTCAAGCTTTTCCGCGAAGTATTTGAGCGGGTCGTTGCCCCGGACAAGGAACTTGGGCCAGAATCCGTCAGTCTTGAAGGCGTAGTCCATGATGGCTTCCAACTCAGCCTCGCCATGGGCATCAATCAGCTTTTGGAGCTCGCGGGTCCATTCGGCGGCGCGAGCGGGGTCCTTGTACTTGGTGGGCTTCCCCTGATGTTCCCAAAACCTCTGCGCCAGCCTGCGGGCGGGGGATTTCCCCGAACGGGGAGCAGCGGGTTCGGCTTCCACCACTACCTCAACGGGAATCTCGGGAGCGGAGGGAGTCTCCTCAGCGGGAACTTCCTCGACGGGAATCTCCTCTCCGCTTGAGGCTCCGGGAGTGAAACCATCCATGACAGCCGGAGGCTGCCCGCCCACACCACCACACGCCATGTTTCGGGATTCGTCTTGAGATTCGATTACAGATTCGTTTGAAGATTCGTTTACAGATAAGACCTTCTCGGAACCCTCGTCAGAAGTCTCGTCAGAACCCTCATAGGAAGTCTCGTCAGAAGCCTCATCGCATTGAGGGTTTTCGATTTCCTTCCAAGTTTTTGTGGTATGAGGGTTTATCACCTGAACCTTCCCCGCATCGTCACACTTTTTGTAGTTGTGCAGGACGATTGGGTAGTCATGGTGGCTGCCTAATCGCATCTTGCGGGTGATGTGGCCCATCAGCTCAAGCCGCCGCAACGCCTCGGAGAATGTCTTGTCGGAGTAGGCCTTGTGGGACCACGCCTGCATCCCCCCGGCGGAAGTGGCCCTTACGATGCCGGTCTTCCAGTTTGTCCAGTTGTGCAGCATTGCCACGGTCAGGAACATCGACGGGGTGATGTCTCCCGTGTGCAGAGACTCAAAGAAGTGCTGCGGGATTCTCACCTCGAAGGGCTCACCGCCCATTCGCCGCCTCCTGCTCCTGGGTAGCTCTTTCCGCCTGGGCAGCCAGCTCGGAGCGGCGGCATCCATGCTTCCGCGCAATCCAGTAGACCGTGTTGACGGAGATTCCGTACTTGAACGCAAGGTCCATATAGCTCAGATTCCCCCCCTTCAGGTCCGCAGCAACCTTCCCGTGGAACTCGTCGCGGAGCCTTGCGATTTCGCTTTTGGGTCTTTGCATCCTGCGCCTCCCTTGTATAGGTCCCTTCACGGGTCCCTTCATAGAAGGGTCTGGTAGCGGCAGTCTTAAATTCACCGACAAGCTCGTGTTTTGGCGGAAATATCGGGAATCTTTATCTTGGAGGCGGGAAAGAGGACAAATCAGCAGGCTTGGGAAGGAGAAATATTCTTTTGACTCAGGTCAAGAAAGTGGGAGGAGTGCTGAAAGCTGGGTGATTAACTGGCGATTGCTTCCCTGCGGGGTCCTACGACCCGTCCGACATCTTGTATACCTGCCATCACAGATTTCCCTGGTCAGTCATCCCGCTTGGCCATGATTCGGCCATAGGTCGTCACGGTCCCTGGGACCTCATCGGCGGTTGCCAGCGGGAGGAGGCGCTGGTCTGAGAGGCGGAGGGCTTGAAGGGATGACAACTGCCCTGCCGTGTTTGCCTGAGTCAGCAACGGCGTGCCCCCGAGGTCATCAGAGGGGTCGTTGCGGATAAGCCCGGACCCCGCGAAACATGGGCCTGTGGGCATATCCATGGTGCGGTGCCAATCCCGCGATGACCAGTCCCGCAGCTCGAATTTTCACGAGCACGGAATTTCCTCCGGGCGCGAAGTTTCGACTTCCGGGCACTCTTATAGAAGCACGGTCCGCCCTCGGCGCGCCTCTGCTTCCGAAAAAAAACCAAGGAGAGCCACCCGTGGAAATCAACGCTCAAGTCACGAACGACCAAGCCCCCGTCAGCCAGCCTGTCTCCATGCCCTATGCCGACCTCGCCGCGCAGGGCAACGAGGAGGCCATCGCCCACGATATCGCCTGCATGTGGGAGACCCACCGCTCCATGCAAGGCTCCGTCAAGGATTCCCAAAAGGAGCTGCGCGAGCTCGGCAAGACGCTGGGCGAAGCCCTGTTCTTCATGAAGCTCCTGCTCGCCAGGCCGGGCAGAAACGGCAAGTGGAGCGAGTTCTTGCGGGAGAAGAAAATCCCGCGCACTTCCGGGGACCGCTTGGTGAGCGCCTACGAGCGGTCGGTCAACCCGGACGCAAATTGCACCAACGGTGCAATTCAATCCCCGACGCAGGATGAAGTGCGGAAGCTGTGCTCGGCGGTTTGGTCCCGTGTGGGAAAGAAGCTTGCAACCTCCGAATCGGTGTACTGGTTCATCCGTGACTTCGCGCTCGTGTCCGGCGCTCGGCACGAATCGCGTGAGGGCGGGATTCTCGTGTTCACGTCGCCACGCGAAACTGCCGAGGAACCGTCCACTGCCGCCGCGCCTGCGGCCGAAGAGGCGCACGCTGGCGTTGCCGAGGAGCCACCGACAGAGACCGTCGCCGCGACTCCGACCGCAGGACCGCTCGCCGGCAATGCCGAAGCGAACAGCGGCGAAGTGATTTAGCCAGGGTTGGGGCAGACCAGGGGCAGAGAAAAAAGCGGTTAAGAAACCCAAAATAGCTGCCCCGCCGCCGCGTCCCGCTCACTTTGCGCCAGGAGGCGATTGCAGACCGACCCGACCGTAGTTCCGTGGTTCGGGTGCGGCAGAGGGGGCCCAAACCTCAAATCGGCTTTATGGGCCAGGCTGGCGGGGCATCGTGGGCGAACGTCTGGTCCTGCGGCCCCGCCCGGAATCCCCATCACCAACGCCACACGTCCTGCCTCACCGCCGGCCGCACGGTCTAGCTTCCCGCCGCCGAGATTGGTTCCTTCCCAAATTCCCTGACCCTCCCACCACGAGAGCCCGGCAAGCCGTCATAGCCGCTTGAATTCATCCGGGAAAATCCAACGGAAGGACGTGGCAACATCACGGATATCAGGGCATCGGTTAAACTGCGCCAAGTTCGCTGAGGGCGCGTCACCTGGTCAGGCACGTCTATGAGCGACACTCGTTCGCTAAGCCCGAGCGCTGCGGGCACCCGTCCGGCCGGTCTTCTCGATAAAGAGTTATGATAACGAAGGGGCCGCGTTCGATGCCTAAGGAAAAGGTCTTTTTCGATACGCACGTCTACTCCAATGCTTCGAATAGCCGCTTGGATGTTGAGGAATGGCGGAAAGCCCTCCGAATTCGCAACTGTGCCTGCGTCCTCACGCCTATTACGCTGCTGGAGCTACTTGATTGGCTTGTGTCCACCGACGACGACGCAGCATTCAAAATGCGCCAGGACGTGCT
>JBEKUI010000287.1:0-5450 GCA_049515175.1 Terriglobia bacterium | reverse complement strand
AGCCCCGAAAGTGATTAGCATCTTACCCGAAATCACCTGACGTCGCCGCTTTTAATTGATGCTGTGGCCAACCGGTGACTTTAGATCGTGGCCGCGTTGTCACCCTGAGTGCAACGAAGGGCGGGTGGCGCATATCCGTCGGTTGACGGGCGCGTTCTTTGCGATGTGTGCGAAAGGGCGAACCGCCACGCCCTTGACCTGCATCGGTGGGGAGCGCTAGGCTGCGTGCTAACCACCGTCCGCGCGGGTCAGACCGGAGCAGCGCTTGATGAAGAAAACTTTCCCTCTATTGTTGGTTGCCCTCCTGCTGGCAGCGCACATCCTTGGCCAAGAACCCACTGCGCTGCCTTCGAAGCAAGTTGCTGACAGAATCTGGGCGGAATTCGAGTCCGCCGTCTGGGACACGCCGTATGAGGAATGGCGAAGCCATCATCCCGGCTCGACCTGCCAGCAGTTTGACGGCGGGGAGAGCACCTGGAGCAACACCGAAGGAGGGATTTGGTCCTATCGCTGCGAAGTGAATACCGAAACGCAGAAGGCGCAGTGGACTTTCTACGTCCTTTCCTCTGACGAACCTCTGGTTTGCCGTCTGGAGCACTTCCACGCCATCGCCAGCGGGATTTCGAAGGACACGGAAATCTACGCTGCCTTGCAGTCGCAGCTGCAAAGCCGCTTCGGCCCCGGCGAGCCCGTCGCCGCCTCGCTGGGCGAGTGGGGCTCCGCATACTGGCGAGGCGTTCGTCGTTGGCAGACGCCTGAACTGCAGATTTATCTTTACCTGAAGGACTACCCATCGGAACCCCCCAGCCTGGGGCTCCTGGCCCGGCACCGCCATTTGCTCGAGGCGATGGCGGAGAATTCGCGCCTCCAGGAATTCGAGAGGCAGGGTTGGCAAGCCGGTTCCGGGGCATCGCTGAGCCAGGAGCTCGCCCAGGCGCTGCTGCCGGCTTTCCCCAACCTGCCCGCTCTCCTGGCCGAGGACCTAGCCAATCAACTGACTCCGGCAAAGCAGGCGGTGCTCGACCAAACCCTCCAGGGTCTGCTGCAACAGGCGAAAACCGCCGCGCCCGATCGCCGCCCCCTGCTTCTTCTCGCGGCGGATCGCGTGGCAGCCCGGCTGGAGTTTCCCCGGCCGGATGCCTCGACAATCCATCCGGCCAAAAAAGAATTTGCCGGATACGAGTTGGACTACCAATGGGACGAATTGGGAGCGACCTGGGCATACCGGCACAATCTTCTCTGGCGCGTGTGGGAAGAGTATGGCAAGACGGCATGGGGAGAGAGGGCCTTCGTCATGCTTCTCTATCACGGCTGGCACACGGGCGCCGGCTGCGGCAGTGACCAGTTCCGCGAGGTCATCAATCACGGCCGGCAATTCCTGCAGGAGCGTCCTACGAGCGCCTACCGGCTCGACGTGACGCTCGCCGTCGCCCAAGCCTACGAGACGTGGTGGTCGCTCAGCCAAGCGTCCCAGCAGGATATGTATGTGGATCGGACAACGTACGAAGCAGGGTCCGCCGAGGCTCGCCAGAGGGCAATCGACTATTACCAGACGGTTTTGGAATTGACGCGGGATGGACGCGAAGCGTCTTACGCGCGTGAGCATTTGCCGCTCCTGAAGTTGGGCCTCGATACCAGCCAGCGTCGCTTCTTCTGCATCTACGATTGAGAGTTCGGAGCGGGTAGCGCAGCCCTCGTTTTGTTGAGGTCTGCGGTTTTTCCGTCTTCAAGAACCCACGGTTAATTCCCATGGCGAGTTAACCGTGGCGACTAGCTTAATTCCGCCTTCCTCATTCGATTGGCGCTTTCCACTCCGAGGCCTTTTGCTTTTTGGCCGACAGGACGTAGAATCTGAGAAGCGAGATAAAGACCGTGGCGAACTTCGACCGTATCACCGCCAACCCGGCCCGCATGAACGGTGAGCCCTGCATTCGCAATATGCGGCTGACGGTCCGGCGCGTGCTCGAAGCCCTGGCTACTTCTCCCGACCGTGCCGAGCTCAAGCGCGAGTACCCCGAGCTTGAAGACGAAGACATCCGGCAAGCGCTCGCCTTCGCCGCCGCTTATCTCGACGACAAAATTCTCCCGCCGGTCGCCGCGCGCTGATGCTGCTTCTCGATCAGGGGCTGCCGCGTACTACCACACTCCACCTGCGCAAGTCGGGCCTGGAAGCCGAACACGCCAGCGATATCGGCCTTTCAACTGCAGACGATCGCACCATCCTGGTGCGTGCGTGCCTTGGAGCACGGCCAGATCGTGGTGACTCTGGATGCTGACTTCCATGCGCACCTGGCGCTTTCGGGTGCCGCCGGACCATCCGTGATTCGCCTCCGCATCGAAGGGCTGAAAGCCCCACAGCTCGCAGACCTCCTCGTCCAGGTGCTCAAACAATGCGGGGATGACCTCAAGTCCGGTGCGATGCTTACCGTCACCGAATCCAGCGTCCGCGTTCGACGGTTGCCTCTCGTCCGCTTCTGAATCCCTGAATCTCCAATCTGCCGCGGGTGGCACATCACGCTGCGCCCCTGCGCCCCACTCCCGCTTGTTCCTTTTCTTCTGACTCCTGACTCCTGAATCCTGAATCCTGCTCTCCCCCCACTCCCTCTCTCTTCGCCCTGCCGCGCAGGAGGGCGGCGAGGAGGCGCTCGATCTGGTCCTCGTATTTGCCCGCTGCGCTGTCGACGAGGTGGGCGAGGGCGAACAGTTTCGAGACCTCGTAGGCGCGCTCGGAGAACTCCTCGAGGGTCAGGCGTCCCGGTCGGGCCCCCAGGCGCCGCCAGGCGAACCGTTCCATGCGCGCCTGGGCGCGGAAGACGCGCATGTGGTTCCAACTGGCCTGCGCCAGGCGCTCGACCAGGCGGCCTTCCTCCCGGTCGCGGGGCAGGAAGACGCGCGCCACGAGATCGAGGTGGCGGCCAAAATCCTCCGGCGCCTCTCCCAGCGCGGCGCGCAGCTCGGGGCTGGTCTTGGCCGCCAGGCCGTGCTGGAAGGCGTTCAGGCGCGCCCGGGCATTCCCCTGCGGGGAGCGGCGCCAGGCAAGCGCCCGCTGGATGTTGCGCCGGCTGGCCTCGCGGCGGCGGCGGGTGCGGCGATAGATGCGGTCGCGCGGGGCGGCGCGCGCCAGTTCCAGATTGGCGCGGCGGGCGGCCAGAGCCTTGTCGCTCGCGCGGCCCTCGGGCGAGAGCCGGTAAGGGCGCTTGGGGCGGACGGCCTCCGCCGCAGACGCAGGAGGGGTAGTATCCGTCGAGGGCGGGGAAAAAGACCGGGGTTCCGGGTCATGCATGCGCGGCCTCCTTTCGTGCCTAGTGCCGTTCCAACTTAATTCGCCTATGGACTACACCTCGTTATGCACCCTGCGATCAAAGACTGGGGTTAACCTCACGGACCAGGATTAGCCCAGATAAGTTGGAACGGCACTAGCCTCGGCAGGTTAACACATCGAGGCTAGTCATGTCAAGAGGAAAGGGCTAGGAAGCTGGCTGGGCGCGCCGCCGGCGGCTCCCGCGCCGCGACGGGGGCAGATCCGGCGTGGCAAGGCGCGGCGGAGAGGTGTAAAATCGTCATCATTCCAAGGAGGTCAACCATGAAAAGTCTGGGAAGCGTTTTGGCGAGCCTTCTGCTGCTGGCGACCGTGGCCGCCGGGCAGGAGAAACCCGCCGTATCCGGCCTGAAGATCGAAAAGGCAGTGGCGGCGACGGCGGTCGAAAACCGCGAGCCGACGGGGGAAAGCAAGGAGTTCGAGGCTTCCGTGGGGACAGTTTATTGCTGGACGAAGGTCGCGGCGGAGACGGTGCCGGTGACGATCAAGCACGTCTGGTACGAGGGCGAGAAGCAGGTCTTCGAGAAGCCGCTGGAGATCAAATTCCCCTCCACGCGCACCTGGACCGCAAAAGCCGTAAAATCCGGAAGCTGGCGTGTGGATGTGACCGATGAGGCGGGCACGGTGCTCTCTTCGGTGAGCTTCACGGTGAAATGACCCGCGCGAGGGCGGGGAAGATCGGGAAGACGCGTGACGGGCCCGCGGCGATTCCTCGAACTTGGCGCCCTCGAGTTCGCAGACTGCGCACTGAAAGAAGAGGAGAGGTCCATGCCATCTGTACAGCCTTACGTCCGTTCATTGCTCCGCATCGTGGCGGCATTTACTTTTTCCCTGCACGGTGTGCAGAAGTTGTTCGGCCTCCTGGGAGGCATGGGCGGAAAGGGCGCCGCCGCTGCGTTTCCCACCCTCCCCTGGTTCGCCGGATTCCTGGAAGTCGGCGGGGGCTTGCTTTTGCTCGTGGGATTGTTCGCGTCTCCGGTGGCCTTCGTCTTGAGCGGCGAGATGGCGGTCGCCTACTTCATGATGCACTTTCCGCGCGGCTTTTTCCCCCTTAGCAATGGCGGCGAGCTGGCTGCCGTTTATTGCTTCCTGTTTCTCTATCTCTCCGTCGCCGGCCCCGGCCCCATCAGTCTCGACACCCTCGTCCGCAAGAAAGCATGACCACTGAGGGTGGAGGCTGCCTCCGGGTCCTTCCGGACTGCGTGTTTTTTCTTCGTGGTTAGTCGTGGGCGAAGAGCCGGCTCGAGGGTTGGTTGGTGATGAGCTTTTCCAGCCGCTCTTCCTGTTCCCTGGTGAGGTTGGCGAAACGGACGGCCGTCTGCTCGCCCGGCCCCTGACGCGTGACAATGCCTTTCACGAGGAGGTGGCCGAGAGCCTTGGGGAGGGCCAGGTCCAGATTGATCGAGGCCCCTTTTTCCGGCGGGGGAGTCACCTTCAGCAGGATTCCGTTGAGACTGAGGTTGAGGCTTTCCCCCGCGACGCGCCGGGTTCCACGCTTTTTCCCCCACTCGCACAGGGTAGGGATGTTGAGGGCAACGCGGTCATAGCACCGCCGGTCTTCCAGCATCGCACCGCGGGTGGCATTGAGCAGCCGCTCGATTTCATTGGTGCCGAAAGGCTTCGCCAGGAAGAACGTCGTGCCTGCCTGAAAGCTCCTGGAAACGTCGCGCTGGTCTTTGCGGGAGCTGAGCATTGCCACCGGGATTTTGGAGTTGCTGGCAGAACGGCGGATGCGGCGCGTCAATTCCAAGGGGTCAGAATCGGGGTTATCCCAGTCCACAAAAACCCCGTCAAACTTCTCACCTTCGACGCGGGAAATCGCCTCCGCGCCGCCGGACACGCACTGCGGGTCGCCTCCCATGTGTTGCATGGTGGTCATGAGAACGCGCTGCAGCTTGGGATCGTCTTCGACGACCAGAATTCTGGGTCTAAAGGCCATTGGGAAGCGCGGCGGGGCGAGGGAGTCCGTCGGCTATCTTCTGTGCCGCCCTGTCATAGTAGTATGCGCGGCGCGAGGGTGTCAATCTTTTGGGCCTCCTCAATCGTTTGCTGACCCGCTAATGGTTACGAGGCTAATCGAGGCCCGCGCGCGATTGTCACCCCCGCGAAAGAGGGGGAGCGGGGTCCACGG
>JBEKUI010000286.1:0-5475 GCA_049515175.1 Terriglobia bacterium | reverse complement strand
AACCGTGACCTGGATTAGTCGGAGAGACTTGCTGAAGACGATGGGTGGAGCCTGGCTGGCGGAGGGTCTCAGTCCTGCACGGGGCTGGGCCAGGGCAAGCGCGTCCCGCTTCAAGCTGGGCGCAATCAGCGACGGCATCTCGGAGGATTTCGAAGTAGCTCTCAAGATCCTGAAAAGCTACGGCCTCGGCTGGGTGGAGATTCGTAACGTCTGGGGAATCTATAACACCGAGGCGAGTCCCGCGCAAATCCGGCGCATCAAAGAATTGCTTGGAAAACACGAGATCAATGTCGCGGCGGTCGATACCGCGCTTTTCAAATGCACTTTGCCGGGAACCAGGATTATCGTCCAGGAGAAGGATATTTTTCCCTACGCGAAACAGATGGACCTGCTTAAGCGCGCCATGGACCGCGCCCACGCGTGGGGCACCGACAAGCTGCGAGGTTTCACCTTCTGGCGCGTCGCGGACTACGCGGCCATCGAAGGGCAAGTCGTAGAGGAGATGGAAAAGGCCGCCGAGCTGGCCCGCCAGGGCGGCATGCGGCTGGTGATCGAAAACGAGGGTTCGTGCAACGTGGGTACGGCGCGCGAGTTGGCGCGGCTCCTGAACAGGCTCAAGGCCGTGAACGTGGGTGCGAACTGGGACGTGGGCAACGGATACTGGTACGGCGAAGTCTCCTTCCCGGACGGCTACGCCTTGCTTGATCCTAAGCGCATCTGGCATGTGCACGTGAAGGGCGTCGCCTGTGAGGCAGGATTTGAAAAATGCCGCGAGACTTTTGCCGACCTGGGGCAGATCGATCTAGCCGGGCAGCTCCGTGCGCTGCTCCGCGACGGCTACCAGGAAACGATTTCACTCGAATGCGAGTTTGAGGCGCCCGGAATGAGTCATGAGCAGACCACTCGCCGGTCCATCGAGGGGTTCTTGAAAGTGGTGGCGAAGGCAGAGTCCCTCTAGCGCGCCAGCGCACGGGCAAGGCGCCGAGCACAGAGCAGAATCCTCAGAAAAGCGGAATTCGTGGTGGGGAAAGAGGACGGCGGCGGGAGCTACGTGCGAATGCCTTCGCCGGCCAGGGCGATGCTGTCGCGTGTCGTGTTCTTCACCAGGTACATGGCCTCGTCGGCCATGCGCAGGAGCTCGCGGCGCGAGCGCCCGTCCACCGGAAACGCCGCCACACCGAAGCTCGAAGTTACGCTGATGTTCAAACCCTCTTCCTGGAAGAAGACCCTGGCATTAAGCATCACCTTCAGGCGGCGGACCACCTGCAAAGCGTTCTGCTTGGAAGTTTGGGGGAGGAGGACCACAAACTCGTCCCCGCCGTAACGGAAAGCATAATCGATCAACCGCAAGTGGCTTTTGATGAGGTCGCCGATCATCCAGAGAAGTTTTGAGCCGACGAGGTGCCCGTGGGTGTCGTTAACCTGCTTGAAATGGTCGAGGTCGAGGAAGATGACGGAGAACTCGTAACCGTAGCGGGTGGAGCGGTAAATCTCGGCATCCAGGACGAAATTGAGATGCCGGGCGTTATAGAGGGCGGTGCAGTCGTCGGTAATCGTCAGCTCGTGAATGCGTTGAATGTAGCGTGCATTTTCGAGCGCAATGGCGGCGTAATCCGCCAGGCTCTTCAGAATGGGGATGTCCGACTTGCGAAAGCTCTCCCGGCCCAGGCAATTTACCAGCTCGATGACGCCCAGAATCTTCTCTTTGCCCTTGATGGGGACGCAGACGACCGAGCGCGTGTCCATCTGCGTAATGTCGTCGATGCGCGACGTAAAGCGCGGGTCGCGCTTGACATCCTCGATCAGCACCGGCTCGCCGTTCTGCGCCACCCAGCCGGCGATACCTTCCCCCACCTTGAGCCGGACGTCTTTGAGCTTGTCCGCGCCCGCGCCGATGGCAATCTCGAAATAAAGTTCCTTGCCCGCCTCATCGAGCATCAGCAGCGACCAGGTATCGGGCTGTAACAGGTCGCTGATTTTCTCCATGACCGTCTGGAGAATCTTCTGCAAATCAATGGTGGAGGCCAGGGCCTTCCCGATCTCATGAAAGAGCGAGAGCCGCTCGATCTGGCGTTTCAGTTCGACTATTTCCTCGTGCGGTTCCATAGGGGGCCCAACACCTGTGCTTCTCCCACAAAGACCTTCACTTGTAAACCATTGGCAGAACGTTTTCAACAGTTTTTTGAAGCTACCCGATCGGCGCTAGTGTGAAAACCGCCGCCGTAGGGTAGGGGGGCCCCTCGGGAAACCATTTGACACCTTTTGGGAGGCAGAAATATCATCACCTGCTGACCATCCCAGCGAGCACCTCCATGGCCTCCTTCGGCGAAAATCTCCGGCGCGAGCGCGAAATGCGCGGTGTAAGCCTGCAGGAGATTTCCTCCTCCACCAAGATCAGCGTCCGTTTCCTCCAGGCCTTGGAAAACGAGCAGTTTGGTCAAATTCCTGGGGGCGTTTTCACGCGCAGCTTCATCCGCACTTATGCCAAATACCTGGGTCTTGATGAGGATCAGGTGCTGGCCGAGTATCGTTTGGCCGTACCCTCCAGCGCGGAATTCGACCTGTCACGCCTGACGGTGAGCACACCCAACAGCCGCCCGAACCGGGCGAGGGGCCCGGCCGCCGCATTGTTGCTGGCCGCCGTGCTTTTGGGTTGTGGGTACCTTCTCCACCGCTACGCGCGACGGGCCAGCGAACCGCAGGTGAGTCCGGCCCCGGCGGCGGCCCCCGCTTCCAATCCAGCGAGCGGGCCGGCATCGAATTCCGGTTCTCCTCCGGTTGCCGAGCCCACGAAGGTCGATTCTGCTCCCGTCCCCGAGGTGAGCGGGAGTGGTCAGGCCCAGCCAGCTTCCGCCCAGACGACGGCCGCCGGAATCGAGGAGACTCCTCCAACGGCATCTTCGCCCGCGGATGGCCTCATCCTCCAGATTGCCGCGACGGAACAGGCCTGGGTAGCGGTTGAAGCCGATCACAAGACTGTCCTGCAACGAGTTTTCGAGGTCGGCGAGGTGAGGTCAGTACGAGCCCGAGAGTCGGTGGACGTGACCACGGGCAATGCGCTGGGAATTGTACTGACCCTGAACGGCGAGACCTTGCAGCCGCTGGGGCGGCGCGGCGAAGTCAAGTCCATCCATCTCACGCGCAACGACGTTAAGAAATCTTCTCCCTGAGGGTGCAACCATACCTGGGCACCTGATTGACGCATTTCGCGCGGGCACCGTCCCGGAGGTCATCCGCCGCAAGGGCGCGGAAGGGACGCTTACGCTTCCTGAAGAAGACAAGGCCGCGATCCTGGTCTTCCTCACGGACGACAAGGACGAGGCGATCCGCAAGACCGCGCATGCCACGCTGGACACCTGGACGTCCGACGAATGGGTCAGGCTCTGTGCCAGTCCCTCCACGTCTCAGGAGGTGCTTGACTTCGCAGCTGGCCGACTTGCCGCCATGCCGGACGAGTTCTCTGAAGCGCCGGCCGTCGAAGATGCTCCCCCAGCGGCGGCGCCGGAAGGCGGCGGAGAGGAGGGGAATAAACGGGAGACGCTCCTGCAACAAATCGGGCGGATGACCACGGCCCAGAAAATCAAGACCGCCCTGACCGGCAATCAGGAAGAGCGGTTGGTGCTGATTCGGGATTCCAACAAAGTGGTGGCGCGTGCCGTGCTTCAGTCTCCCAAGCTCTCCGACATGGAGATCGAGAATATCGCCTCCATGAAGAACGTCACCGAGGAAGTGCTGCGGCTCATCTCCATGAACCGCAAGTTCATGAAGAGTTACGCAATCATGCGCCAGCTCGTTAACAATCCCCGCACGCCCATCGACGCCTCCTTGCCCATGCTCAATCGCCTGAACGAGCGCGACCTGAAGGGGATCATGCTGAATAAGAACATCCCCGAGGTCATCCGGAGCATGGCGGTAAAGAGTGTCAAGCAGAAGGAAGAAGCCAACAAACCCAAGCTGCCGGGTAAGAAGCACTGAGCCGGAAGCCGTAATCGCCGGCCCGCGAGCTGCGCCCCGCGGAAACTTACCGTCCCCGGGCGAGTGCAGAACGCCCCGTGGCGGCATCCCAGTTTCTATTTTCCAGTTTCCATTTTCTCTTCTCCGTCACTTGCCCGCGATCCGTGAAATGAAAAGGCGGATAAATCGCGCCGCGTCGGAGGTTACAGCGACCCGTACGTTGGGCGGAACCTTTTCAATCCGGTCGATCACGTAGCGGCCGTCACGCAGAACCCGATGGTCGGAGGAATTCGAGCGGCTGGCAACGGTCTCGCCCCGGGTAAATTCGCCGCGGGTTTCGATGTCCACGCGCATCGCCTGGGTGGTGATCAGGCTGCGGTCGACGGCGGCGCCGACGGCGAGGGGATCGTGCATGGGAGTCCCCGCCGCGCCCAGCTTTTCCGCCAGGCCGACCATAAAGGTGAGAACTTTCACAGCGAAGTCATTCTCCGGCCCGCGAGTGCGGGCGAGCTGATCCAAGTCGGCACGCGTGAAGAGCGTCTGGTGGGTCACGTTCAGCCCGACCATGGTCAGCGGCCAGCCGGCCTCGAAAACGGCACGTGCCGCCTCAGGGTCGTTGTAAATGTTCGCCTCGGCGGCCGCGGTCGCGTTGCCTCCCGTGATGGCTCCCCCCATCAACACCACTTCCTTGACCAGCGGAACGATGGAGGGGTCCTTCGCCATCGCCAAGGCGATGTTGGTGAGCGGCCCGACGGGAACGAGCGTAATCTCATGCGGGTAACGGTGCACGAGCTCGACGATGAGGTCGGAGGCGAAGCGCCCGTCGGCGCGGCAGGTTGGCGCGGGCAGTTCGGCATCTCCTAGCCCGTTCTGGCCGTGAAAATACTCCGCCGTCACCAGTCTCTGCGCCAGCGGTTGCGCTGCCCCACGCGCTACAGGAATGTCGCATCGTCCGGTAAGTGACGCCAACTTGAGTGCATTCTCCAGCCCTTGCTCTACCACGACGTTCCCGGCCACGACGGTCAAGGCTTTGATATCGAGCTCGGGCGAATTCAGCGCCAACAGGATCGCCATGGCATCGTCGGCACCGGGATCGGTGTCGATGATGACTTTGCGCGCCTCGCCGGAGGCAGAAGAAACCGGCGGCGCAAGCGCGAGCGCCATCCCAGCCACAAGCGTGAGAAGCAACTCTCTCCTCATTACAGCCTCCTCGTCGCCGGCGCTCGCCACGCAAAGGCACGGAATTGCGCCAACAGCAACGATATCTCAGAATCTCGAAAGATCTTCAGGCGGCCAGATCATGGAACCCTCTGGCAGTCAGAATCATCGTTGGCGTTAGTTTCAGATCGGACATTTGAGTTCCCGGTTTGTTAACCAGATGCCTCAGCAGCATCTCGAAACGTACGCCAGCAGTTTCGCAACACCTTCCCGAAATACTTCTGGCGGCGGAAGGAGGCTGACGACAAGATGGCCGTCCGAGGTGAAATCGTAGAAGTGACCGGGGTGAACGAGGACCTGTTC
>JBEKUI010000285.1:0-5480 GCA_049515175.1 Terriglobia bacterium | reverse complement strand
GTGGCAGGAAGGGACTTCGCAGCAAGCGCAGGCTGAAAATGAAACACCTAAGAAACCATCACGCGCCAGGAAGGACCGAAAAACACTTCTACCACCCCAACAACTGCGGAAGTTGGGCTAGGGTGCTCCCTCCCCCGCGGATTCGAGTCCTCCTCGGGATCGATGGGGGATAGCCGTTTTGTCGACCCGTTTAGGGAGCGGGACGAATCTCGATCCCGAAGGGGGCAAGCTGTTCCCTGACAACGCTCTTGTCGCCCACCGCGACGATGGCCTGACGCGCCGCAGGGAAATACTTCTTCCCCACGGTTTGGACGTCCTGAGCGGTCACTCGCCCGATTCTTTCACCCTCGCGCCCTAACTCTTCCGGGGGCAGTCCGAAAACCCACAACCTGGCCAACTGCCGGGCTACCGCGTCCTGCGATTGGAGATCAATTGCCTGGTTGCCGACCAGGTAACGCTGCGCATTCGTGACTTCCTCGTTGGTGGGCACAGTGGTGGCAACACGGTTCAGTTCATAGCTGATTTCGTTGAGGGTGGCTCCGGTCATCTCATTGCGCACCGGCGCCCAACTTTGGAAGACGGCCGCCTTGCGGCGCGGGTTGAGAAAGGCAAAGGGAGTGTAGGTGTAGCCTTTGTCCTCGCGAATATTGCGCGTCAAGCGCGAGCCGAACATTCCACCGTAGATGGCGTTCGCGACTTGGGTTGGCGCGTAGTCCGCCTCACCCCGCGTGGGCCCCAAGCTGCCTACGGCGATGGTCGTCTGCACCGACTCGGCTCGCGCCACCAGGAAAGCGGCGTGCGGAGCGGGCCGCGTAGGCTTCCCGGTCTCGGGCACCGGCAGCGCCTTGGGAGCGGCCCATCCACCCAGCCCCGACCGCACCAGAGCTGTCATCTTCTCCGCGTCAAAATCGCCAACCGCAACAAGCACCGCCTGGTCTGGCCGAAACCGCCGCGCGTATTCGCGGCGCAACTCGGACGCCGTCGTCCGGGCGATAGAGTCCTGCGTCGGCGAGATGACCCCATAAGGATGCGATCCGAAAATCGATTTGGCCAGAGCGCGGGCGGCAAGGAAGAACGGGCTGGCCTCATTGGCGCGGAGACGGTCCGCAGCGTTGCGCTTCTGCAGATCAACCTCACTGTCGGGGAATGTTGCATTCTGAAGCAGGTCCGCCAGCACGGCCAGCCCCGCCTCGGCTTTTTCGGCGAGGACGCTGGTGGCAACGACAATGGCGTCCGCCTCCGCGTTGCCGCTAATATCCCCGCCCGCCGCTTGAATCTCCTCGGCAATCTGTTTCGCGGTTCGCGTCCTGGTTCCCTGATCGATGGTGGCCACAATCAGCTCCGACAATCCCGGCCGAGCCACCGGATCCGCCGCCATTCCGCCCCGTACGGCGACCGCGACGGACACCTTAGGGAATTCCGGACGGGGGACCAGCCAGAGCGTGAGGCCGTTCGGGAGTTTCTGGACTGTGGCTACGGGCGCGACGAAGGGCTTAAGTGTCCCGTAGGGCGGCAGGTCTTTGGGCAGCGGCTTCTCTTTCTCCGCCGCCCCCGCCGGCAGTACCAACAACAAAACGGCAAATAGTATGACGCGCGCGCTGGATCTCACTATAGCCCTCCCTTCTCGCCGTTTTCAGCCTTCTTGGTCGCGGCGGCTGCCGGAACGCGATTGATTATCGTGCGGTTGATGGGAACGAGATATTGGGCCGCGAAGGTCTTGATTTCCGCCGCGCTGACTTGGGCGAGCTCATCGGGAATCTCGTTGACGCGTTGGGGATTGCCGTCGAAGAGCATCGCGTTGGTCAGCGCGATAGCGCGCTGCATGGGTATCTCCAATTGCCCGTACCAATCCGAGCGCATCTTGGTGCGAACGCGTGCCAACTCACCTTCCGTGGGTCCGCTCGCCGCCAGGTCGCGGATCACCGCGTCGTACGCGCTCATGACGTCGCTTTCCTTTAGGTTCGCCGGATAGGTCACGAGCGTCGCCATCAGGATCGGGCCGTTGTAGTCGAAGGCGTTTCCCAGCGGAAAATTCACTCCACCGGAGACTTCCAGCGCCACCTTCTTCTCCTTCACCAGCGCCTGGTACAAGCGCGAAGCCTGCCCGTTGTGGAGCAGTTCCGCGACCACCGCCCCCACCACCGATTCGTGCGACTGGCGTGGCGGCATGCGATAACCGACCGCCAGCGCCGGCACGTTGGCGAATTTGTCTTCCTGCGTGGCGTGGCGCTCGCCCGTCTGGGGCGGCTCGGAAACATCCGGCTTGGGCGGCACCTGCCCGGCCGAAATGCCGCCGAGATATTTCTCCGCTTGACCGAAGACCTCTTCCGGCTGAACGTCTCCCACGATGGCCAGGACGGCGTTGTTCGGAGCGTAGTATTGCTCAAAGAAACTCTTCACGTCCGCGATCGAAGCCGCATCGAGATCTTTAAAGTCACCATAGAAATTATGCGCGTTGGGGTAGCTGTCGAATGCTTTCTGCGGCAGGTCGAGCCAGTAGAACGCGCCGTAAGGCTGGTTCAGAACGTTCACTCGGACCTCTTCCTGAACCACGCTCCGCTGGTTGTCGAGATTCTGGGGTGAGAAATCTAGCGTCTTCATGCGGTCAGCTTCCAGCCAGAGCGTGGGTTCCAAGGCGGAAACGGGCGCCGACTCAATGTAGGCCGTAAAATCAAATCGCGTGAAGCCATTCGTCGAACCGCCGCCGCCCTCGATCACCCGGTCGAACGTCCCTTTGGGAGCAGTGGGCGTTCCTTCAAACATCATGTGTTCGAACAGGTGCGCGAAGCCCGAGCGCCCCTGAGGTTCGAGCCGGAAGCCTATCCCGTAGCTGATGCACAGCCCGAAAGTGGGCGCCGAGTGATCCTCGGAGACAACGACCACCAGACCGTTGCTAAGCTTCTTTACCGCCGTTGGCACGCGCCAGCCTTCCGCTGCCATTCCACCCGCGTCCAACCCCAAAAGACAAATCAGGACGGCCAGAACTCGCCTCGTGCTCATAGCGACTCCTCCTCGGGGTCAATTGCAGGTGCGATTGTACAAGAGGGGCCGTTCCTGGAACACGGCTTCCGTGCCAATTTGGCATGCACCGAAACGGCCCGCCACGGCACACAATCCTACCCCCGTTTTGACGAGCGACCAGCAGAATAGGAAGGCTCCTCATGTCCCCGCCGTTCGCGCATTGCCTGCCACCTTCGGCCTCAAAAGTGCACATAGTGTCACTCTGGGGGACAAAGAGGGACATTCTGTCGCCATCACGCGCACCGGGAGTGAAAAAATGCGCACTCATCTTGGTTGCACAGGCAGGGTTGAACTTGGGAAACTCGGCCTCGAAACGCAGAAACGGCTCGAAAAGATACCAGCTACATGGCTGGAACTCATGCCGGAGACCGGCACTCTGGTGGTTCGTCACGTCCAACCGGACGACATTCCGCCCATGCGCGAGATCGCCGGTGAGTTGTTCGACTTCCTCACCGCCATCCCGGAGGAGGAGCGCAAGAAGATTCCGGGCGGAGCGCTCTACTACCTCGACGAGCAGACGGGCCAGTCGGTCCGCATCAAGGTTTGGGAAGGCGCCTTTGTGACGGTGGCCTGGGCTCAGCCGGACTATTCCCGCGCCACGTGGGAACGGTATCGCGAGGGGCCGACCCCGGTGGTCTTCGACGCCTACCAGCGGCTGAACGGAGTGGTGAAGCTCCAGGCGCAGGCGGGCGCCGTGGAAGAAGTCCAAGCGGTCATCGACCGCTTCGCGGGCCTGTATCCGCAGGGCGAGTTCGAAGCACTGCAGATGGGGAAAAATCTTGAAGTCCGTTTCTTTGACGTTAACGCCAGCGTCCTGCAATTGATCAAAGCCCTGAAAGCCAAGGCCGAGCCCGCTGCATCGCTGGAAGGGGAAATTGACGTGAGTTCGTTCCGGGCGGGCGACGTGGAAGATTACTGCCGCTTCGTGCTGCGGGCGGGCGAGATTTGGGTCGCGCGGCCGGCGCTCTGGAGCGACTTGCCGCAGCCTCTGCCCGAGTCGCCCAAACCGATGGAAACGGCGGCGTGAGAAAGGCAGTCGACAGTCAACAGTTGACAGTTGACAGCGAAAGGCCGACTGAGGCGTTCCCTAGATTGCCCCGCCCGACTTTTCAATTGCTCGGCTCCTCGCCTTTGCGACTTCTATCTCTTGACTGTTGACTGTGGCCTGTCAACTGTCAACCCTTGAGGTTCTCATTATGCTCGACTACGGCTTCACCGAATATCAGACCGCGATTCGAGATTTGGCGCGGGAGATTGCCGAAAAGGAGATCCGCCCCATCGCCGCCGAATACGACCGGGAGGCCAAGTTTCCCTGGCCGATCGTGAAAGTGCTGGCCGACGCGGACCTCTTCCGCGTTTACGTGGACGAGAAGTACGAAGGTCTGACCGACGGCACGCCGATCATGAACATGGTGATCGTCACCGAAGAGCTTTCCAAGGCCTGCGCGGGCATCGCGCTGGCGTTTGCGGGAACGGCGCTGGGCACGCTGCCGATTATTCTCTCCGGCAGCGAAGAGCAGAAGCAGCGCTGGCTGCCCGACATCGCCGCGGGCAGGAAACTCGCCGCCTTCGCGCTCACCGAGTCGCAGGCCGGCTCCGACGCCGCAGCCGTGCGCACCACCGCCATTCGCGACGGCGACCATTTCGTCTTGAACGGCACCAAGCAGTGGATCACCAACGGCGGCGAGGCGGAAATCTATTCCGTGATCGCGCTCACCAATCCCGCCAAGGGGCCGCGCGGCGCCTCGTGCATCGTAGTCGAAAAGGGAACGCCCGGGTTCACGTTCGGCAAGAAAGAAGACAAGCTCGGCATTCGCGCTTCCGCCACGTGCGAGCTGATTTTCCAGGACTGCCGCGTGCCCGTGGCCAACTGCCTGGGGCGCGAAGGAATGGGCTTCATCACCGCCATGAAGACGTTTGACGTCTCGCGGCCGGGCGTGGGCGCGCAAGCGCTGGGCATCGCGCAGGGAGCTTTCGATCTCGCGCTCGAGTACGCCTGCACGCGCCGCCAGTTCGATGCGCCCATCGGCTCGTTCCAGGGACTGCGCTTCATGATGGCCGATATGGCGATGAAGATTGAAGCCGCGCGCGCGCTGGTCTACGCGACGTCGCGGCACATCGACCGCCAGCCCAAAGAGCGGCCGACGCTCTACTCCGCCATGTCGAAGTGCTATGCCTCGGACGTCGCCATGGAAGTCACCATCGACGCCATCCAAATCTTCGGCGGCTACGGATACATGCACGACTACCCGATTGAGAAATACATGCGCGACGCCAAGATTACCCAGATCTACGAAGGCACCAACCAGATCCAGCGCGAAGAGATGTCAAAAACGCTGATCAGCGGCTTCCACTCCAAACGCCCGGCGGGCGGCGCCGCCAACGCGGCGTAGTGTTGAATTTTTCATCATGGGTTTGGAAAGGGGAGGGCGGAATTCTATTGTGGATAGTCCACTACT
>JBEKUI010000284.1:0-5511 GCA_049515175.1 Terriglobia bacterium | reverse complement strand
TCTGGTTGGCCACGGAAGTGACGAGCGAAGAGTAGCCGCTTCCCACGAGCGAACATCGTTCGTCACTACCTTTTGAATGTTTTTGTGGTGAGGATCTTCCCGCCTTCTTCGATGGTGTAGGTGGCGTTGGCTTTAAGGTTGTGGAGAATGTCTTTCTGGCTGCTCGGCCAGGTGATCTCAACGCTGTCGGCCTGAGTGGCTTTCCCCAGACCAAATGTGCGCGTCAGTTCGCTCTGCGAGCAGTAGCTTGAGCCAGAGCGCACCGTCTGCCAGCCCGGGCCGTTCGCCGAGTTGACCTTCACCGTGGCGCCGATGCCATCGCGATTCGAGCGCGTGCCGACCGTCTTGATGCGGATCGCGTTGTTGGCTGTGCCGACGGCGTTGCGGAACAAATACGCGGGACCGCCGTTGGTCAAGAGCAGGATGTCCGGCCGACCATCGTTATTGATATCGGCGTAAGCGGCGCCGCGCGCCACGAGTTTCTTCGTAAGACCCAATTGCTTGCCGACTTCCTGGAAGCGGCTTCCGCCCTGGTTGTGGAAGAGCAGCGGAGTTTGTGTGTAGGTGACTTGCGGCTGGATGCGGGCGATATCGGGCTCGATGTGGCCGTTGGCGACGAAAAGGTCTTCCTGCCCGTCGAGGTCGTAGTCGAAAAAGAAAAGACCAAAGGAGAGCGAGAGCAGGCTGGCGCGCCCGATGGCCGATGACGGCGCGATGTCGATGAAGAAGAGGTTCCCCTCGTTGTGGTAGAGCCCGATCATCTGGTTCGAAAAATTCCCGATGGCGAGCGAGGGATAGCCGGAGTGGTCGAAATCGCCCTGGTCGATGCCCATCGCTCCGCGCGCGATGCCGTCCTCGCTGAAAGCGATGCCGGCCTGCACGGCCTGCTCGGTGAACGTTCCGTTGTGGTTGTTGTGGTAAAGCTTGTTGCGCTCCGTATCGTTCGAGACGGCGAGGTCCGGCCAGCCGTCCAAGTCATAGTCAATGATGGCGACGCCCAGCGCCTTAGAGGTGGGATCGTAGATGCCGGATTTCTGCGTCACATCTTCGAAGCGTCCTTCGCCCAGGTTGTGGAACAAGCGGCAGGTGTCGCCCTTGTAGGCTTCCGGCGTGCAATAGGACTTATTGCGGCCGTCGAGCGTGCAGTAGAGGTCGTCCTTCTCCGACCACTTCACATAGTTGGTGACGAAGAGATCGAGCTTGCCGTCCTTGTCGTAATCCACCCAGACGGCGCTCGCGCCGTAGCCCGCATTGTTCGCGCCGGAAGCTTTGGTGACGTCGCGGAACGTGCCGTTGTGTTCGTTGTGGAAGAGCCGCGACTCGCCCAGGCCCGTCACGTAAATGTCGTCCCAGCCGTCGTTGTCGTAATCGCCGATGGCCGCGCCCATACCGTAGATCTCCGTGTCCAAGTGGGCCCGGGCGGTGACGTCTGTGAACGTTCCGTCGCCGTTGTTGTGATAGAGCTTGAGCGTGGTGCGCTTGGATTTGTGGCCGGCAAAGTCCGAGCCGTTCACCAGCAGGATGTCGGGATTGCCGTCGTTGTCGTAGTCGATGAAGGCGCAGCCGGGCCCCATCGTTTCTGGCAAATACCTCTTTCCGAAGGCACCCGTGTTGTGGACGAAGTTGATGCCCGCCTGACGTGTGATGTTCACGAAACGCGGGCCAGCGGGCGGCGCAGTGGACGAGGGCGTGGGTTTTGCAGGTGATGGCGTCTTGCGGTCGGCGGCAAAGACGAGTCCGCAGACGAGCACGCAGAGAGCGAGGAGCATGCACAGGAAAGGTTTTCTCAACGTGATGGACCGCCTCCAATTTGCAGGTCGGTTTGCATCTGCACGCCCTCACCCGGTCCCGGTTCGCGGGCCCACCCTCTCCCCGAGGGAGAGGGCTTTGCTTTCGCAACTAATCCCCTCCCCCATCTCCTTCTGGGCGAGGGGCCGGGGGTGAGGGACTCAGCACGCGTCGCATTACGCCTGCGGTCTTCCGCATACTGCTTACCGCCTTCCGCTTTCTGCTTACTGCTCTCTCCAATCCCGAGCGCCACCGACAGGTGTTCGTGGATGGGCTGAGCCTCATTGTTATCGGCGGGGCTCTTCAGTTTGTAGGGCCCGGTGATGGCGCGCGAAGATTCATCCGCCTTGAAGCGCAGATAGAGTTTCTCCTCGCGGTTGGCAAGTTCATCGTTATTCAGCCCGCGGTAACAAAGCATCAGGTTGTAGTGCGCTTCCAAATCTTCCGGGTCGACGGCCAGCGTTTTCCCCAGTTCCGCCACCGCCTCCCTGTATTTTCTCTGGAGGAAGAGCATGCGGCCCATCTGGTTTCGAACCACACGATCGCGCGGGTAACACGCCGCCGCCTTGGCGAACTCCTCGAAAGCCTGGGTGTACTGGCCGTCGGCTTTGAGCGCCAGGCCGTAGTAGTAGTGGGCACTCGCCAAGCGCGGGTTGATTTCGATGGCCTTGCGGACGAAGGGTTTTGCGGCGTCCGTATTCCCTTCCTGCACTTGTGCGCGCGCCACGTTGACCCAGCCGTCGGCGTAAGTGGGCTCGAGCTCGGTCACTTTCAGAAACGCCCGTTCCGCGCCCTTCAAGTCACCTTGCAGGAGCAGCCCGATCCCATAGTCGTTCCAGCGCTCGCGATCTCTCGGGTCGAGCGTCAGCGTTTCCTGGAATGCCGCCTTCTGCTTCGCCACCACGGGCACTGTCTGGGTCGCCTCAGAGATCACGACCGTAGGCACATTGGGTATCTCTTTGGTTTTTGCCGAGACATCCGCCAGGCTGCCTCCAAATATCCAGCGGCGGTCGTCGTAGCTCTTATCTACGGTGCCAGTCTTATCCGTCGGGTCGGGAATCCCGCCGAACGCCCACTGCGTGTTCCACCACGAGAACTTGCGGTAGTTGAGCCTGGCGGTCAGAGTGATCTTGTCGCCGCAATCTTCGGGAATCTTAAGGCGGAAGTGCGCGGTATCGGCCGCGCCGGGAGGAATCAGCCGCGCGTACATCACGGCGCGCGTTGCCCAGGCGTTGCGCTTGTTGATGGGATTCCCGTGTCCGTCGAGCTGCAGCGAGCGATAGAAGTGCGCGCCCGGCTCGACGGGGCCGCGGCCGTCTTCTTCGACCTTGCCGCTCCAGTAGATGATGCGGCCTTTGTCATCGCGCGCCTGAAGTTCCAGCCAGACATCGAAGGCATCGACCGTGCCGCCGGGGAAGAAGTGGCCGACCCGCCGCGTGCGCACCACCACATCCACCCGAACACTCTCGCCGCGGTGAACCTGCGCGGCCAGGCGGCCGAGCGGCGCCATGAGCTTTACGGGAGGAAGGCCGGGGACGCCCGCTCCTGCCAGACCGGCGGAGGACTCTTCACCTACCGCGAACGTGCTAGCCAATTGCGGCCCCTCCGCACGGAGGGCCTCGCTGGCCATGGAGGCCTCTGCGGGTTCTTCAGCGAGCCCGAAGATATCCACCGTCACCGCGCCTTTCAGAAATTTCTCGACGTCCTGAATCTGCTCGTGATCTCCGTAGGCCGTAGGGACCGCCGTGTTCGCTGCCGCGAAGCGATGCGAATGGACAAACCCGTTGAGGTTGCCGAAATCTTTGGAGGGAACCATCGGCATGTGGCAGTCCGCACAGTTCTGGGGTTTGGGCGGATAGTAGAACGATCGCGCACCCTGGCCGGAAACTCCGCTCGCCTGCCAGTTGTCATAGTCGTTGAAGCCGCGAATCCAGCGGTAGTTGTTCACAGGGACGTCCAAGTGGACTTTGTGACAGGAGGAGCAAAACTCCGCCACCTGCGATGGGTCCTTGTGAAACGGCTTCAAAAAGGCGTTCCGGTGCGGCTTGGGATTAAGTTTGACGGCGTAATTGTGCAGGGCAACGAGCAGCGGGTTCTTGCTCGAAGCCAGCTCGTCGAGCGGCGGGTAATCCATGACAAAGCCGCCCTGGCCCATGGTGTCCTTGACGTGGACGATGGAGTGGCAGGACATGCAACCCAGGCCGTTCTGAGCCTCGCGCGTGTGAATGATGTTGCGGATGTGCTGCTTCTGCATCTTGTTGGTGAAGGCGATGGCGTGGTCGTGGCAGCCTGCGCACCACATCGAGGACTTCACCCCAATGGTGTCCTGCATGTACTCGATGGATTTCCGGTACCACTGGTTGTTAAACGACGCCATGTGGTGCATCGAGCTGTTCCACTGGTTGTAGATGTCCTCATGACACGTTTTGCAGGATTCGGAATCCATGAAAAATTGCGAAGTGATGGGCTTGCCATCGGTGGTGGAGGCGGAACTTGGAAACATCAGGCCGCTGGGCCCGTCCCCTTCCCCCTCCATGCGTAGGGGCGCGGTGTTCGGGTTGCGAATGATGAATTGGGGATTGGGTCGCAGCTTGTGGTAGCCGGCAACGACGGCGTAGAAGGCCAGTGAGCCGACCATCACGCCGGCGCTCCAGCGCCAGGCGCGGCGTTCGAAACTGGGAAGTTGAATTTTGAAATTCGGCGAGTTTCCTGCGGCGATTCGCGATCGCCAACTCAAAACCAAGAATGCCAGCCCCGCGATTGCCAGCCCCACGTGCGCGTCCAGTGCCCAACTATTCGGGCGCGTCATCCCCCTGACAGCCAGGTATCCCCCGCTGAAGGCTGAGAGACTCAGGAGAATCAGAGAGGCTCTCCCTGCGGAACCCGTGAGGAAATTACCATGGCGCTTGAGGAAGACTAAGAAAAGGACTCCGGCGACCACCCCTAGGAGTGGGTGCAAGAGCGCATTGCCAACGTAGAAGAGGTTCGGATCTCCGAAAGCCGCCAAGTAGGCGCTGTTGGCTGAGAGGAGAAGCGCGAGAACCAGAAGGAGCTTACCGAGTATTGAACCCTTTTGACTTACTGAACCCAATGAGTAACTCCGGAGAAAAATAGCTCCCTGCCTTCAATGACCTCCAGATCATGAGGCGGTCGGATGGCTCTTGCGAATGCAGGGGAGCTTCCATATTACAACGCCCTCCGCGCTTTGTCAGGGTTTCGGTCGTGCCCGTGGTCCCGCTCAATGCCGATGTCATCTCAACGGGCGGTATTCGCAAGGGGCGCCCGCACATCCTTACTTATCGCTGGACGCGGCTTTAATCTCTTTGATGACCACAGCATGTGACCCACCTCTGGAGAAGACCTCCCCGGTGATCGAAACCTTCTTGCCGGCAAATTCCAGCAGTCGATCGTTTTGGCCTGTCGCAGGCATGGTGTCGGAGATCGGCCAGTAAATCGCGCCGTCTTCGGCCAGAATTACCAGGGGAGAGCCAGCCTTCGCGCAGGAGACGGCGCATTCCGCGCTGATCGGCTTTTTCAGATTCTTGGTGAAGGCACAGGCTGAGTCGAGCACATACCCCTTGATCGCAGCGCTTTGCTCCGCTGCCGAGATCGAAGCGGCGGCGGCAGCGATCAGAATCGCGACCAAAGCGGTCGGGGCGATTATTCTTTGAAGATTCATCGTTCCTCCTCCTGGCAAGCTCGAGGCATTCCTTCCAACCATGG
>JBEKUI010000283.1:0-5522 GCA_049515175.1 Terriglobia bacterium | reverse complement strand
TCAAATTCGCCAACAGCATTTTGATTGGCGGCGCCATGGCTTACACGTTTTTGAAAGCTCAGGGCGTGGCGGTCGGGCTGTCGAGGACCGAGGATGACAAGCTCGAACTGGCCAAAGCGCTGATTGCCTCCGCGCAGAAAATGGGCGTGGCGCTCCGGCTGCCCTCGGACCACGTCGTAGCGGAGAAGTTGGACGCCTCGGCGGTGGCGGAAACGGTAAACGCCGCGGCGATTCCCGCCAACCGAATGGGTTTGGACATCGGCCCGGCCACGCGCGCCGCCTACGCGGCGGAAATCGCCAAAGCCAAAACCATCGTTTGGAACGGCCCCATGGGTGTGTTCGAAATCGACCAGTTCGCACAGGGGACGATGGACATCGCGCGCGCCGTGGCGGCTTCGTCTGCCGTCTCCATCGTAGGGGGAGGTGACTCCGTCGCAGCGGTGAACAAGGCTGGTGTGGAAGCGAAGATCAGCCACATCTCAACCGGCGGCGGCGCCTCGCTCGAGTTCCTGTCGGGATTGACGCTTCCGGGTGTGGCGGCGCTGACGGAAAAGTAGGAAGTCAGCATGAAAGAGGGGGCGTACTCTAGAGGGGAGACGCCCGGCCGAGCCCACCTTCGGTTGAGCTAGGCATCATCTTTCGTATGCGAGCAACGCCTACCACGGGTTGCTGACTCACTTGTGCTTACTTTTGCCAAAAGGACTCCACATCATGAGAAAACCAGTAATTGCGGGAAATTGGAAAATGTACAAGACCATTGCCGAGGCGGTGGATTTCGTGACGAGGCTTAAGCCGCTGGTGGCGGATGCGAGCCACTGTGAGGTGGTCGTAAGCCCGCCTTTCACGGCGCTGCGTGCGGTGGCGCAGGCCGTAAAGGGGAGCAACATCGCCGTCGCTGCCCAAAACGTCCATTGGGACAAGGACGGCGCCCACACCGGCGACATCGCGCCGGGGATGCTGGTCGAGGCGGGCTGCACGCACGTGATCATCGGCCACTCCGAGCGCCGCCAGAACTGCGGCGAGACCGACGAGCAGGTGAACCGGAAGGTGAAGACCTCGCTCGCCGCTGGCCTGATTCCCATCATCTGCGTGGGCGAAACGCTCGCCGAGCGCGAGGCCGGGAAGACCCAGGTAGTGCTCGAGCGGCAGTTCCGCGGCGGGTTCGCCGGGTTGACCCCCCAGGACTTTTCCCGTATCATCGTAGCTTACGAGCCTGTTTGGGCCATTGGCACGGGCCGGACGGCGACTCCGGAGATGGCGGCGGAAAGCCATCGCTTCATCCGAGAGCTGGTTCGCCAGCAGTTCGGCGAGGGAGTTGCATCGGCGCTGCGCATTCTTTACGGCGGCAGCGTCAAGCCTGACAACGTGGGCGGCCTGATGGCTCAGGAAGAGATTGACGGGGCGCTGGTCGGCGGGGCGAGCTTGAAAGTGGATTCGTTTGTTGCGCTCGTCAATTTTTCGTAGGTTTGACGCTTGGCGAAAGAGGTTGGATGGAAACTCTAATGGTGCTTCTTCACACTCTGGTCAGCGCTTTGCTCATTCTGATGGTGCTGATCCAGGGCGGCGAGGGCGTGGATATCACCGCGGCGTTTGGCGGTGCCAGTCAGGCGGCATTCGGGCCGCGGGGCGCCGTGACGACGCTGGCCAAAATCACCTGGGTGCTGGCCACGATTTTCATGGCCACGTCGATTACGCTGTCCATCATGGCGACGAAGCATTCCGGCGGAACGGTCCTCCAGAATTCTCCGTCCAAGTCGGCGCCGGCAGCGCCTGCGCCTGCCCCGGCGGTCCCGGCGACGAAGTAGCTTAACCGTCAGTGGTCAGCCCTCAGCTCGCAGCCAGGTACGACGCCCGCTGAAAGCTGATAGCTGAACGCTCCCCACGCGGAAGTGGCGGAACTGGCAGACGCACCAGCTTGAGGGGCTGACGCTCGCAAGAGCGTGGGGGTTCGAATCCCCCCTTCCGCACCATCTCTTCGATGCCAGATTTTCCAGACGTGCCGTACCTTTTCTTGGTTCCCGTTGTCCTCAATTCTGCCACTGGCGACTGCCCTAAGTTGCTTCCCGACTGCCTATTGCCCGCTTGCTTGTTGTGGTAGACTGACAAACCGACCAGACGGTGGGCACAGACATGGCGCAGACCAACGAATCCCGGCAGAAACTCCGCGAGATTTGCCGCATTGCCGCGCGCGTTTTCTATGAAAAGGGGTACGACGGCGCGTCGATGCAGGACATCGCCGAGGCGGTTGGGCTGACCAAGGCCGGCCTTTACCACCACGTGGGCAGCAAGGACCGACTCCTCTTCGAGATCATGAATTACGGCATGGATATTCTCGACGAGACGGTCCTGCAGAAGGTGAAGGACATCGCCGATCCCCGCGAGAAGCTCCGGCGCACGATTACCGGCCACATTGACCTGATCGTGCGCGCGCGCGACCAGGAGATCACCGTCATCCTGCACGAGAACCGCTCGCTCAAGGGCGCATTGCGGAAAAAGATCAACCTGCGCAAGCGTCAGTACATCGATTACCTGGAGGGCCTAATCCGCCAGGTGCAGCAGGAATCGGGTCAACCCGCCGGCTCGCCGCGCATCGCCGCTTTTGCCCTGCTCGGTATGGTGAACTGGCTCTACCAGTGGTTCGACCCCGAGGGCCCCATCAAGCAGAACGATCTGGCGGAAGGCTACGTCAACTTCTTCCTCCGCGGCCTCCTCGGCACTCCTTAGGCGCCCGAATCCGGACTTTTCCAAGGAGACATCCTTCGCTTATGGCTTACCCCACAGTGGCGTTTCAGGGTGAGAGGGGCTCGTTCAGCGAGGAGGCCGCGCACAAACTGCTGGGGCGGAAAATCCGCGTTCAGCCCTGCGAGACCTTCGCGGCCATTTTCGAGTCGGTGGTCCGCGGCAAGACGCGCTTCTGCCTGGCGCCCATCGAAAACACTCTGGCGGGATCGGTGTATGAGAATTACGACCTTCTCCTGAAGCACGACCTTCATATCGTCGGGGAAGTCAGCCTCCGCATCGTCCACAACCTCATCGCCCTGCCGGGAACAACGCTGAAGAATGTTCGCCAGGTCTATTCCCATCCCGTGGCGCTGGCACAATGCGGCCGCTTCTTTGCCGAGCATCCCGCAATCGAAAAAGTTCCCTTTTACGACACCGCCGGGGCGGTGAAGATGCTTGCTGAAAAGCGGCTGCGCGACGCGGCGGCCATCGCCAGCCGGGTGGCGGCCGCCGTCTATCAGGCCAGGATTCTCAAGACTCACCTTGAAGACCATCAGGAGAACTACACGCGCTTCCTGCTGCTGTCGCGGACGGCACGAGTTTCGGCGCGCGCCGACAAGGTCTCCATCGTTTTTTCCACGCGAAACATTCCGGGCTCGTTGTTCCGCTGCCTGAGCGCTTTTGCCCTGCGCGACATCAACCTGACGAAGCTGGAATCGCGCCCGCTGCGCGGCCGGCCGTGGGAATACTTCTTCTATCTCGATTTTGTGGGGAACGTGAAAGAGGAGCGCAGCCGGCGGGCACTCGCCCACCTGGCTGAGCTCACGGATTTTCACCGCGTCCTCGGATGCTACGAGAGCGGAAAAAACAGTGACAAGTGACCAGCCAGGGCTCTTCACCTGTCATTCGTCGCGATCTTCTTCTTCCTATCACTTCACAAACTGAATGATGCCGAACCGCGTCGGCGCGTGGAAGGTTCTGCCCTCCGGGATGGTGCTCCAGCAGAGGAATCGCCGTTTGGAGTCGTCGCCCGGCCCGTCGGCGCGGAAGAAGTTGCCTCGCCATTCCGAGCCCGTCTTGATCTCGCGAACACCCATGGGCGGGGTGGGAATCCTCATTTCGCACGTCCACACCTTGTTCTTCTCATCGACGCGCGTCGAGTGGTCAAAGTGCGCGTCCCAGCGGGCGTCGTTGAACGGGTCCTTGTCCTTGTCAATTTCGAGGTCGAGCCACTGGTTGTTGGGCGCGACTTCGAATTCGTAGTAGTGGTTTACTCGTACGGGTTCGGGATTGATGAACACCTCTACCACGTCGCGGTTCCACAATTCCCAGCGCTCCTTCGCGGCGTCTTCGCCTTCATAAATATTCAACGTCGTGTATTTGCAACGAAAGGCGAAATAGACGTAGTTTGCCGTCCAAAAGCTGGCGACTTCGGTCGCCGACTCGGGGTATTCCGGGTGTCCCGACATGTCGTGGCTGAAGCGCACCCATTCCGCCTTCTTCCAAATGGGCTTTTCGAGGTTGCCGTCGGGCGTGAAGCCCTCCGGCGAAAACCGGGAATGAATTTTTACGTCGCTGGTATAGGGGTTTGGTGTACTCATGGATCCACCTTTTGCTTCCGCAAGTAGTCTGTTGACGGTTTGGCGCGCGGCCGCAGGGTCGGGCATGGTTTCGCAGTCATTTCGCTCGACCGCCCGGTCGATGGCTTGGTGCATCGCTTTTTCGAAGCGCGCGACCTCCTGGGCTTTGGCGGGTTGCTTCGCAAGCACTGCGAGCTGTGATTTCAAAATCCGGAGGGCTTCGTAATCCTGGATTCCTTCGCGCAGCAATTCCCAGCGCGTGCTGGCGATGGGCCCGTTGGCGCCGGGGTAGACGAAATACATGTCGCCGGAGTGCCAGGTGAAGCGGGGCTGCGTCCATAAGCTGTCCGGCCACGTGCAGTAGGCCCAGCGAAGGTAGCCGGCCAGGCCGTGCTGCCATGAAATCCAGGGCAACATGCGCGCTTCCCAATGCGGTGAGTAGAGGAAGACGTTGGGGGAGTACGGCGCGCAGGCGGTATAGAAGGTCGTAGGACCCACGCCGCGGCGCTTCGCCACCAGTTGCCGGACGGCTTCGGGCTTCTCCAAATCATCGTAATAGATCGTCAGGTCACCGACCTCGGCGGACTGCTGACTGGCATTCCCGCCCGCCAGAGTGACTTTCAATTCCGGCGCGTAGGTGCGCAAGACCTCCCCCACCGAATTCATGACGGCTTGTGGCTTCTCATCAAAGCCCATGTAGGTCCGGTCCAGCCAACCCTTGCTCTTGAGATGCTGGACGAAGGCGGGAAGGAAATCGCCCCAGGCTTTCCGATACGATGCGTCGCCTACCGTCGTGTGACGGATGCGCATCTGCCCGCTTTCGGTGTCGAGATACCCGATATCGCAGTCTGGCGTGTCACCCGGTCCATTGACCATCGAATAGCAATGGATGCTTCTCTTGATCCCCGCGCTCAGCAAGAGTTCGACGTAACGGTCGAAGATGGCGTAATCAAACTTAAATTTCGCCTCCTTCTCCGGTTCCCAAACTCCCGGGTAGCTCCATTGGACCATGGAAGGAAAGGCATTGCCTGATACCGAGCGCCACGGGTCGTGGAGGACGGTCGCCGTGATCGATCCCTGGCCGTGGGCGGCGAGGTCGCGCGCATAAGCTTCCAGCAACTTCCAGTGTGCGTCCGACCAGAGGGGCACTTTGGCAAAACGCGCCACGGCCTCGGGCGCCTGCCAGATGTTCAGATAGAAGGCCCCCTCGGTCAGGTCGGG
>JBEKUI010000282.1:0-5630 GCA_049515175.1 Terriglobia bacterium | reverse complement strand
TGGAGGCAGCCGACCGCGGCGAGGGCGGCCTTGGAGCGGCTGGCGCAACTTCGGGAGGTGGCGCGGATTCCAGTGCCGGCGCAAAGTAGGTCCGCACCGCGTATTCGATCGATCCGCCCGGTTTGCGGCCCGGCGAGGCGAGGTATTTCGCGCGTCTTTCGATCACCTCAACGGCATTTTCGAGGTCGAGCCGGATGACCATGTCCTGGGTGTTCTTTAAGGCTTCCTGCAGAGGCGCGGCGAGTTTGGGGTCGGAGCGCACGGTGAGCGCCAGAATCGCTGCCTCCGTGACCGTCCGGTCCGGCTCCGCGTCGGCGCGCTTGATGACATCTAGCAGGATCGTGGTGACCTCCGGCGTGTCGAACTCCGCCAGCGCTCCGTAATAGATTCGGCGCAAATCGAGGTCCCGTGGATCTGAAGCAAGGCCCCAGAGGATCTGCACCGCCTTCTCCCCGCCGATGTACGCCAGGGCTTGCGCGGCGAACTCCGCCGTGCGGTCGTCGTGCAGCGCCGTCTCAAGCTGCGGGAGCGCCTCGGGCCCTACCGCCATCACGGCTCGGTAGAGCTCGTCGCGGGCATCATGATTGGGGGAATTGGCGAGCTTGTCGATCAGCTCGACGGCCCAGTCACCCGGCGGGAGCTTTTCTTCCTCCGTCACAATCTGGTCGCCTCCGATCTGCTCCTGCTCGGACGAAGGTTGAGAGACAGGTTCCTGGGCTTGAGCGCGAGCTGAGCCAAGCAGGCAAGGCGCAGAAGCCAGGATGCTCAAGGTGAGTACCAACCCGGCGAGGGCCGGGCTCAAGGATAAGTAATGCGTCGCGCTCGGCCGCGGCCGCGCGTCAGCACATGCACCATTTTCGCTTCGAATGAGAATTGCCATTTGCCTGGTCTTTAGATGCCCGCAGACTTTACTGAAGATGCCCCTCCAAACTGCGGCCGTCATCTTCACCTTACTTCGCGCTCCTTCCTGCCCCACGGCCATTCAATAAGAGGGGCAGCTCTCGGAGATCATTGATGGTCCAGTCGGGAGGAGCATTCTGGAGCGTGGGCGCGCCAAAGCCGTAGGTTACACCACAGATGCGCACTCCGGCATTGCGGCCGGTGAGGACATCCGTCTCCGAATCGCCGATCATCAAGGTTTCTTCCGGCGAGGCATTGTTCTCCCGCATCAAGGCAAGAGCACCGGCGGGGTCCGGTTTCTTCTGAGCAAAACTGCTGCCGCCATACACCGCAGAGAAGTAGTGGGCCAGGCCGAGGCCGCTCAGGATTTCCCGGCTGTGCTTCACGGGCTTGTTGCTGAGGACCGCCATGCTCCGGCCGCGCAGCTCTTCCAGCGCCTCGCGCACGCCCGGATAGGGCTCCGTGTTGTCGAGCATGTGCTGGCGGTAATACTCGCGAAAGAAGGCCAGACTATTGGCCAGGGATCCTTCCGTCGTGCCTTCGTCCAGGGAGCGTTGGACCAGCTTCTCGACACCCTGACCCACGTAGGTGGCAATGACGTCGTGGGGGAGCGCGGCGAGCCCCAATTGCTCCCGCATGGCGTTGACCGAGAGCGCGAGGTCCAGCTTGCTGTCGATCAACGTGCCGTCGAGGTCAAAGATCAACAGCCGGACGTGGCTCAGGTCGGAAGCCGGGGCGGACATTCGCAGCACGCTCCTCATTCCCCGGCGGCGGGCTCGGCGCCCGGTTCGAGCGCCCGCAGCACCAGCGCCGCTTCTTCGGCGGGGATGGGGTTGAAATAAAAGCCCTCGCTCCCCAGGACGCGCCGGTCCCCTTCGATCTCAGGGTTGATCTCGATGTGCCAGTGGTAGTCGTCGGCGATGGTCAACCAGGAATCCTTCGGCCAGCCGCGCGCTTGGGTGTTCGGCTCCGTGTGGACGACGATGGTAAACGCCGGGGTGATATTCTCCACGCGCGCCAGGCAATTCTTGAAGAAGCCCGCCAAGGAGCGAAGGCGCGCCGGATCCCGGATGTCTTTCTCAAATGACGAGGCGTGTGCGAGAGGCAAAATCCACACCTCGTAAGGCGAGCGCGAGGCGAAGGGGCACAAAGCGATGAAGTCCTGATTCTGGTCTACCACGCGCTGGTCCTGCTCCGTTTCCTGGCGGATCGTGTCGCAGAAGAGGCAGCGCTCCTTTTTCTCGTAGTACGCCTGGCACCAGCGCAATTCGACCTGCATGATCTGCGGCAGGACGGGGCTGGCGAGGATATGCGAATGGCTGTGCGCCAGCCGCGGTGAGGTGGCGTCGCGCTGTACTTTGTAGAGCGAGACATAGCGGAAGCGCCGGTCCTGCTTCAGGTCGAGGATGCGGTCCCGGCAGACTTCCATGACCCGCGCCAGCTGCTCCACCGACAAACTGCTCATTCGCACGTTGTGCTGAGGAGTCTCGACGAGGACTTCGTGAGCGCCCAGGGTATTCATTCGGTCGTACATCCCCTCGCCTCGGGGATTGAGCTGCGCTTCAACCTGGAAGATCGGCGCGCGGTCGTGGAAGACGCGTGTTGTCCACGCGCCTCGTTCATCGCGGGTCTCCAGGATAGCTTTCGGTGTCAAGCGTTCGTTGCCGGGGCAGAACGGGCACAGGTCCGCCTCCTCGGTAATGTCCGGCATGACGGTCCGTTTGCCCGTCACGATCCAGCGGCGGGTCACAGGGTTCAGTCGCAATTCGGGCATGAAAAGGCCTCAGACAGAATTGAACACCACGCGAGGGTCCGGATCTTCTGTCGTTCCCATTTGCCGCCACCTTAGGCAGCCTTTTCATTCTATCCCGAATCCTCTGCTGCCGTCATGGGTCGAAGCGGCCAGCGTGCGCGGCAGCGGCGATCCAGCCTCGTGGCCCGAAATAACGCTGTCTCGACGCCTCCTGGCGCGTATGGTATGTTGGCATCTCGGCTTCAAATTTCACACGAACGGATCTTATGGCGGAAATACGTCCCTTTCGCGCGGTGCGTTACAACACGGAGAAAGTTGGCGAGCTTGGAGGGGTGGTCACGCAGCCCTACGACAAAATCAATCCGGAGATGCAGGCTCGCTACTACGACTTGAGTCCCTACAATCTGGTGCGCATTATTCGCGGGCGGCAGAATCCGGCGGACACACCCGAAGACAATGTCTACACGCGCGCTGCGCGGCACTTCCGCGACTGGATCGAGGAGGGCGCGCTCGTGCCGGACGCCGCTCCGGCGATTTACCCCTACCACCAGGAGTATGCGGTCCCCGGCGAGCGCGGCGTGGTGCGGCGGCGGCGCGGGTTCATCGCCCTGGGCCGTCTCGAGGACTACTCCGCCCGCGTCGTGCATCGCCACGAAGAGACGCTTTCCGGGCCCAAGGCCGACCGGCTCGAGCTTCTCAAGGCTACGCGCGCGCACTTTGGCCAAATCTTTGTGCTTTACAGCGATCCGGGCGGGGGAATCGAGCGCGCCATGGAAGCGGCGGTGACGGGGCAAGCCGCCCAGCGGGTCACGGACGAATACGGCTGCCACCATTCGCTCTGGAGGCTAAGCAACTCGGCGGCCATAGAGCGGGTGACCGCCGCGATGCGCGAGAAGTCGCTTGTGATTGCCGACGGTCACCACCGCTACGAAACGGCGCTGGCTTTTCGCGATTATTGTCGCGCCCAGGCGCGAACCGACGCGCGCGCGGACTTTGTGATGATGACCTTCGTGCGCAAGGAGAGCGAGGGCCTGACCATCCTCCCTACCCACCGGGTGGTCCATCATCTGCCCTCTTTCGACTGGTCCGGCTTCCTCGCTTCCTCCGAGCGCTTCTTCGATTGTGAAACCCTCAGCACCGGTGGAACCGTGGCTGAGCGGGGCCCCGGAACGATCGAGCGCCTGCGGGAGTCCGGCCGCGGGGCACCAAGTTTCGCCATCTATGCCGGCGTGGGCCAGCTAGGCCTATTGCGCCTGCGAAAAAACGCCGATCTCGCCGCAGCGCTGCCCGGCCTGCCGAACGGCCTGCGCCGGTTGGACGTGGTCATCCTCCATCGTTTGCTGATCGAGCAGTTGCTGGGTATTGACCGCCAGGCGGTGCGCGAGGAGAAGAACCTGCACTACGTGCGCGAGTGGGCGGACGCCCTGCAGCAGGTCGCGAGCGGGCGGGCGGAGATCTGTTTCCTTATGAACCCCACATCCATCGATCAGGTCTGGGACAATGCCCTGGCGGGACAGCCACTGCCGCAGAAGTCCACGGACTTCTATCCCAAACTGCTTTCCGGTCTCGCGGCCTACTGGCTGGACGGTCCCGCAGCGCTCTAGCGGCACACACGACGGTCGGGCGCGTGGGTGGGACAAGTGGTTGGTGAGTTGATGGCGCCCGCCGATTGACGGGCGCCACGATGGGCGGGTTTCCCTTACCGGTCAAAACGTGCAAGCTTCCCAAAGCTTAGCTGAATGACTTCACGGCATCCGCCACGCTATCATACACATCGAAGACGGTCACGAGTTTCGTGATGTGGAGTTGCTCGTGAAATTTCTTGGTAAGGTTGGCGAGCTTGATGCCGGCGCCTTGATTCTGCGCCGACGTGTACCCCGCAACGAGCGTTCCCAAGCCGGCGCTGTCGATGTATTTTACGTCCGCGAGGTCGAGCACGAGGCGGGTCTTCCCCTGCCCCAGCAAGTCCTTCAGCTTGGTGCGAAGCTGATTGCTCTCCTCACCCAGAACCACCCGGCCCGATAAGACCAGGACCGTCACCCCATCCGTCTCTTTCTGCTTGATCTCCAGTGCCATGAATTTCCTCCTTCATCAGACGCACGCAATAAGCCGGCGGTGCAGCCAGTGCCTGCCATTCTACTCAGGCGACAGCGGATTGTAAATGCGTGAGGTGGCGCCGGGCCCTGGCCGCGCCGCGGGGGCCATCTCTGGAGGGAGACGCTACGGTCAATTCCAATTGCGAATTGGGCGTGGAGATGTCCTCACCCTGGACCTCTCCTCCGCGCCTCCTGGCCTGGGTGCGAGGCGAAATTCCGCTTGACTTTCGAAGGCAAGTGTGCTAGTCTAGATACATGGAGAACGGTGAAGGCGACGACGAGGCTGCCCGGCGCCGCAGACACGTCCCTGGCTACCGATTGGCACACGACGTCGCGGGCAAGGGCCCTTATATAGCTCGTCCCAAAGCTAAGATGTCCTTCAGAATTAGTTAGTTACGGATTTTCCGTGTTGACCAAAGCTAGTATGTTGTTGAAAAAAAGGCGCTATGTAATAGTTACACAAAGCTAATAAGTTTCATATTTTCAGTAATTTAGAAAATCATCAGTCTCACCAAACCCAAACCGTGGAAATCTTGGGCGGCGATCGCACCGTCCCGAAAAGCTCAAGGCAGACGCCATCCGGTGGCGGGTGACAAACGCCTAGTCGAATTCCGAGCAGGACATGAAGTAGCCACAGCGCGGGCAGACAAACTTGCAGTGGCGGGATTCAAGGCGCTTCGAGCAGACCGGGCAGACTTCCACGGGCAATTCCGGCGGGGCTGCAGCTTTCGGGTTGGCGTCGGTCAAGTCCATCTCCTAACGCACCAGAGACTGGATCAGTCCTACTTCCCAGGCCAGGTAGCCCCCGAAACCCAGGCTGAACAGTCCAGCGGCGAGTCGAATCAGGCGTTCCAGCAGGCGCAGGCGCTCGACGGCCAGCG
>JBEKUI010000281.1:0-5642 GCA_049515175.1 Terriglobia bacterium | reverse complement strand
TCGAAAAACCCTTTAGCGCACAGTATCCCTTGCTCCCTACCTACTAAACTGCGACTGGATTCGCCGGTTCAGGTTGATTATCCCTGGCATGGGGGCGAGCGGCTTCTCCGTGAACCCTGCCAACGAGAGCACAAATGCCCCGACGCAAACCCAACCCAGTCCGATAAACACGGGAGGCGAGAACGTCAAGTCTGAAACAGGATTGAAAAGCACGGCGATCGCAACGAATCCTGCCGCCCAAAAGTACTTACCTGCGCGCCACGCCTGCGTGACAACCAGCAGGGCGCTCACAGAAATCAGAATCTCCAACGTTAGTTGGTAACTCGTGGAGGGGGGCCATAGCAGCGCAAGGAGCAACATCGTGATGGAAACCCACTTCATAGTTTTCGTGAGCACTGGAAACCTCGTTTCTATGTTTTGCTAGCTGCCTACTTCAGTACATTCCGCCGCCCATGTCGCCCCCGTGTGCCCCGCCAGAGGCACCCTTCTCTTCCTTCTCAGGGACGTCGCTGATCAACGCTTCGGTGGTGAGCATGAGCGAGGCGATGGAGGCGGCGTTCTGCAGCGCCGTACGGGTGACCTTGGTCGGGTCGATGACGCCTGCCTCGACCAGATCGCCAAAGGTTTCGGTCTCAGCGTTGAAGCCGAAGTTGGCGTTACTGTTGTTGCGAACTTTCTCAACGACCACCGCGCCTTCCCATCCGGCGTTGCCGACAATCAGACGCAGCGGCTCTTCCAGCGCCCGTTTGACAATGTTGATGCCGATCTGCTCGTCGCCCTCGGCCTTGAGTTTACCCAGGGACGTGATGCAACGGACCAGCGCCACACCGCCGCCCGGAACGATGCCTTCCTCGACGGCCGCCTTGGTGGCGTGCATGGCGTCCTCAACGCGAGCCTTCTTCTCCTTCATCTCGGTCTCGGTCGCCGCGCCCACCTTGATCTGAGCCACGCCGCCCACCACCTTCGCCAGCCGCTCCTGCAGCTTCTCGCGATCGTAGTCAGAAGTCGTCTCTTCGATCTGAGTGCGGATCTGCTTCACCCGGCCCTCGATGGCGGACGACTTGCCGGCGCCTTCCACGATGGTGGTGTTGTCCTTGTCCACCGTGATCTTCTTGGCCCGGCCCAGGTCCTCCAACTTCACGTTCTCGAGCTTGATGCCCAGGTCTTCGGTGATGGCCTTGCCGCCGGTCAGGATGGCAATGTCTTCCAGCATGGCCTTGCGGCGGTCGCCAAATCCGGGCGCCTTTACCGCCGTGCACTGCAACGTGCCGCGCAGCTTGTTGACCACCAGGGTGGCCAGCGCCTCGCCTTCCACTTCTTCAGCGATGATGAGCAGCGGCTTACCGCTCTTGGCGATCTGCTCGAGCAGGGGGAGCAGGTCCTTCATCGAGCTGATCTTCTTCTCGTGAATGAGGATGAAGGGATCTTCGAGCACGCACTCCATGCGATCCGGGTCCGTCACGAAGTAGGGGGAGAGATAGCCGCGGTCGAACTGCATGCCCTCGACGACTTCGAGTGAAGTCTCCATCGTCTTGGCTTCCTCGACGGTGATGACACCGTCTTTCCCGACCTTCTTCATGGCCTCGGCAATGATCGTGCCGATGGTCATGTCGTTGTTGGCGGAGACGGAGCCCACCTGGGCGATCATCGCGCTCTCTTCGACCTTCTTCGAGAACTTATCGAGCTCGCCCTTGACGTGCTTCCGGGTGCCGTCCTTCTGGATTTCGTCGTAGCCGCAGATGGCCCTCACTGCGGCCTCAATGCCGCGCTTTACGGCCATGGGATTGGCGCCTGCCGCCACGGTCTTCACGCCCTCGCGGAAAATCGCCTGGGCGAGAACCGTCGCCGTCGTCGTACCGTCGCCGGCCACATCCGAGGTCTTTGACGCTACTTCGCGCACCATCTGCGCGCCCATGTTCTCCAGCGGGTCCTTCAGTTCGATCTCCTTGGCCACGGTCACACCGTCCTTGGTGATCGTGGGGGAGCCATACTTCTTGTCCAAAACCACGTTGCGCCCCTTAGGACCCAACGTCACCTTCACGACATCCGCCAGTTTATTGACTCCCCGTAGAATCGCTTGGCGGCTTTCCTCGCCGTGCACAATCTGCTTTGCATTCGCCATCTGTACTCCCTTCAGAGATTTGCTCCGCCCCATTCAGCTCTGCGGAACGCGTCAGACTGGACTTGCTTTCTGGCCGTCCCGCCCGGCAGGACAGGCGGTGAAAGCTGATTTACTTCTTCCCGCCCGCCGCCGAGTGCTTGGTGGCCGCAAGGACGCCCAGCACTTCCTCCTCGCGGACAATCAGATAGTCCTCGTCGTCGATCTTAATCGGGAGGTCGGTGCCTGAGTACTTCGACCAAAGGATGCGGTCTCCCACCTTAACGTCGAGCGGGATGCGCTCACCCTTGTCGTTCTTCTTCCCTTGCCCTACGGCGACTACCACTCCCTCTTGCGGCTTTTCTTTCGCCGAGTCGGGGATGATGATGCCGCCTTTCGCGGTTTCCTTTTCCTCGATGCGCTTGACCAGCAGACGATCATGAAGTGGTCTTACCGTCATCTTCGTGTTCTCCTTTGGTGGTCGGTTTCAGATGAAGCCCGACTGCCTGACCTCCGATTTAAATAACCCAAATCGGTTCAGGCTACTTGGAGTTTCGGTGTTTTAAGGCTCATCTAATTAACTACGTTAGGTGAATTCACTTGACTTGTCAAGTTAAATCTGGGATATTCTCAATTGGTTGTGATGAATAAACCAGTATAAGTTAATCAGTTGGAGGACACAGTGGATCTGCCTTTAGTTATTCGACAAAGGCTCGAACAAATGGGGCTCGAGCAAAGAGATCTTGCCGTCGCTGCCCAAGTTACGGAGTCCTACATTTCTCAGCTGCTCACTCGGAAAAAGGCGCCCCCGGCCCCAGAGCGGACGGACATCTACGAAAAGATGGCAGATTTTCTGAAGCTCCCGAGAGCGGAGCTTGCGAAGCTGGCAGACCTGCAGCGTAAAGAGGAACTGAAGAAGAAATTCGCGGATCCTCCTGCGCCCTTGTTCAAAGGACTCCGAGACCTGATTCTCCGCAAGTGCGCTCCCGACAAAGAGAGGGAAGTCGCTGTCATCTTTGAGAAACAGCCTTTCGGCGAACTGGAACGCCTCGTCACTCAAAAACTGCTAGATGTGGCCAAAAGAATTGCAAAAGAAGAATTACAGAGTGAGAAGTGGCTCCGCCTGATGGCTCGTCTAGGCCACCGCAGCTATGAACAGATGCGGGTGATCGTGCTGGATTTCCTGGATACCGATGTTTTTAACATATCCGGTGAGGATTGCGTCGCCTTCCTTGATCCGCTCATTGAATCCTGGGACATAGACTTGGCAACATTCAGTGTAGAGATCGTCCTGAACCGAAGAGTAGCTCCGCGACAGCCGTTGAGGTTCGAGTTCGTGGAGATGGAACCCGAGCATTCGTCCGAGGACGAGCCCGGGTTTAGCCAGTTCCTCCAGGACCGCTCCCTCAGCGGCGACGCCACCGAGCAGGAAACCGACTCCCTACGGAAATTGCGATTCAATGGAAAGCGGCCCACTCCACTCTATTATTACCGGGAATTGCAGAACCTCAGAGACCCTCTCCATTTTCGCACCAGGGGATCAACGACACGCTAAACAGCGCCATCCCGCAAGATTTCCCGAATGCCCACATCGGTTCGGGCAGGCTCCGGGAGTTAGGGGTAGAGAGTATCAGGCGCGTTAGCAAGATTTGAGGATGCCCGATCGAGAGGCTCTGTGGTGAGGGCCCGCAGATGCTGAGGGCCCGCAGATGCTTTTCGAGCTTCTTGCTCGCCATCTCCCGCAAGGCCTGCCCATAAGGGACCAGTTCAAGATTCAGCCGGTCGCAGGTGAACTCAAACTGCCGAAACAAATCCTTGAAACACGCCTCGGTGAGTGGTCTGGGGCTTTTGTACCACTTTCAGAGTGAGTCTTCGGCGCTTTCGGTGCCCGTCGGGTCACGGCGAGCCGCGGCCTGACTGGCCAGCAAGCTGCCGAAAACTCACTTTGCATGGGATGCAGAAAACGGTGACCGCGCGACGGTAGTCGAGGGCCGGGGGATACCCCGGCCCTCGGGATCTTGTCGGTGTCGGGACGAAAGCATCGCTGCCCTCTTCGACGAGAAAGGGGCATGGACTTCCCGGGAAAAACTCTCCGGCTGCGAACCCGCGCCGGGCTCCTTCAACCCCTAGCAGTGCTGCGTGCCTGTTTGAAGGCGCTCAGAGCAGTTTCGCGGTATACCTTTTTCAAGACATCGTCCGGCAGGCCAAAACCGTGCATCGGCCAATGGTAATTGAAGTTAAAAAACAGATCCTGCTCGTAGAAGTGCTCGTCGACCGATTCCATTACTCGGAACGTGGTGCTGAATATCTGCTGGGTATACGGCATATCCGTTCCGTAGGTCACCCGGTTTGCATACTTTTTGATGAACTCCGTCGCAAATCGCGGGATGGCCGCGGTCTCCGCGAAGCGAGCCGAGATGTCAACGAACAGATTGGGACTCCGGTCCAGCATCTGGCTCAGCCGCGTGAGATCATAGTCCAGGTTGGCGAGGTGGCAGGCAATGAAAACGGTTTTGGGATGTCTCCTCAACGCGGCATCGAGGGACTTGATCAGATCGTCGTGTCCCATGATTCCGGGTTTGTTGTCCAGCCGCCAGCTGAAACCGTTCATCAGGCCGTCGTTGTATTTGTCCTGGGGGAGGTAAGACCAATAGGGATCGGACACGTGGAGGGTGATGGGCAGGCCAAGTTCCGCGCATTTCTGCCAGATCGAATCCATGCGCGGGTCATCGGGGTGTAAGCCTTTTTTCGCGGGTCCGCCACGGGGGCCGGAGCCGCCTCCTCCCGGAGGGCGCGTGCCCTGCCAGTTCGGAGGCCCGCCAAACTGACCTCCGATCCCCATCCCCTTGTCAGTGATCTCCCCGACGCCAACGGCCCCGACTTTGCGGCATCGCTCCAGCTCATTGACGGTGGCAGGCCCAAACCCTGGCTGATCGACATCCGCCATGTTGAGGCCGCACCAGACCTGAAATCGTTTCGGATACTTTGAATAAAGCCGGTAAGTCTCATCGAAGGCCACGCCAATGCCCGAGAACACCACGGTAGTTTCTACGCCGACGGCGTCCATGATTTTCACCACCGCGTCAACATCTTCAGGGGACTTTGCGCGCGCGTGGTGGTGAATGTCGATGATAGGGTATTTGGCCTTTTTGATCTCGGTCACCGGGATCTTGTACACCGACTTCGGACGATAGTCTTTCAGCAGCAGCTGGTCCGGCAGCACCTGCGCCGAGTCAGCGGGGACTGGTTCGCCGGCTTGCTGTGCCTGGGCAGATCCAAACCGGCAAAGCCATGCCACACCTGGGAGCATCATCATTTGTCTGCGGTTTATCATAGCTCTTACTCCAATATGTGCGTTTTATGCTGGGCGACTCTGCTGATGGCAGGGCTGATGCCCCTCCCCCTGGTACATCGGCGGACAACTGCCGTTGAGTTCAAGCCTTCATTCTCGACCTGTTGTGAAGGACGGCGAACTCGCGACCCGTTGCCGTTCGGAATTCAGGTCAAACCGGGTTTTGTCCGGAGAAGATGCGGTCCATGCGGG
>JBEKUI010000280.1:0-5646 GCA_049515175.1 Terriglobia bacterium | reverse complement strand
GCTCGTCCAGCGCTCCTCGTCGAGGTATGTGCCCAGATAGCCGTCGGGAAGTTGCGTCTGGAGCAGCGCGCGTACTACGCGGTCCATCAGGGCCTTGAGTCTCTCGTCGCCGGTGTAGAGCCACGTGTTGGTCGCGGCGTGCAGGAACTTGCCGGCGTGCTCCCCAATCCAATCCTGCTCCCCGGGGCGCTGTTGGAAGCCTTTGAGGATGCCCTTTTCGTCTACGTGCAGCAGGCGTCCTTCCAGGTTGACGCGCATGCGCTCGCCCAGAAGGCCCTCCACGCGCTGACCGGTGTAAGGGGCCGGCGTGAACCGGTCGGCCACTTTGTCCGCGACGGCCACGGGCTTGAGCGGTTGGCTGGCGAACGCCGGCAGGGCGCACACGATGGCAAGCAACAGAAATCTCATAATCACTCTCCTCTCGGGATCTTCCGTATGGCACATTCTGTTCCGGTTCGCCTCCCGAGCCAAGCGGCCGGCTACCGGGGCATAGTGGTCAGAGTCAATGGCGAGCGCGCGGCAATCTGGAAGCGCAGAACGTCGGCCTGTGGGCTCATGTGCGGCAGTTCCTGGAAGTTCTCGCTCTCACTGGTCCGGACCGCGCGGAATGCCACATCGGGCGCGCTGGATGTGTTGCAAACATCTGGAACCACTGGATCGGAGCGCTAGATCTTGCGGTCGGCGGCTCATTTGACTACCAGGGATCGTAGGTACAACGGCCAGAATCTGAATTTTGCCACACATCCAGTCATCGATGCGCTCCTCGACCGGCCGCGTCGAGTCAAGATAAATCGGCAAATCGCCGGCGGCCTGCGCCCCCAACACGGAGCCCAATGCCAGAAGCGAACCGATCAGCAGACTGCACACCACCAACGATTTCTGAAGTGGAATTCCTCACCTCCCGGAGGCTGAGCTTCTTGCGGGTCGCCGCACCGCGCAGCCGCCGACGACCGGATCGGGCAACGAGGGCTAGCAACGTCAGGGCCAGTGCCAGCAGGGGCACGGTACGCAGTCCGCTTACGTCAATGCGGGGCAGGATCCTCCCGGGCAGCGCCACGAACGACCGCGCCGTCGTTGCAACCGATACAGTAACGTTCACCGTTTGCGTGCCACTCAGCGAGGCCCATGTCGGGTCCACGCTGCATGTTGAAGCAGTCGGCGCACCGCCAGAACGAACAGGGGGACCTCTTTTGAGGTGGCCCCCCCTCATCAAGTCGTCCGCTTTGCCGTGACTATCTGGCTGGCACGGCTCAGAATTCGAACTTAATACCAAACTGGCCGATACGCGGAGCACGTGCGCTCATCACGAAGCCGAAGTATGCGTTGAGGATGTTCCCACTCGGACTGTTGAATTGGGCATGATTGAAGATGTTGAAGAACTCCGCCCGGAATTGCAGGTTCTTCGATTCGGTCAATCGGACCTCTTTTATCAATCCCATGTCCCAGTTGTTGAGACCAGGTCCGTGGAAGAAGCGCCGGTTGGAATTTCCGAGCTGCCCGACTAGCTCTCCACGAAACAAAGACGCGTTGAAGTAGGGCTCCGTGCCACTGGCCGGGTTGCCCTTGCGGGGATCGGTGATGTTCAGGGGACCCGGGATGTGCATCGGCTCGTCCACTCCACCTGTAATATACCCGAAACACCCCATGAGCGAGTTATCGTCGGACTCCGTGATGTACACGGGCAAGCCGGTCGCGAAGCGCGTAATTCCTGTGAGCCTCCAACCACTGGTCAGTCGGTTGGCATGCCCGAGCTTGTCGAAAGGCAGGCGATAGGTGTAGCTTATCACAAAGTTGTGCGTGGCATCGAACGCGGACAATGCCTTCGTAAGCCCGTAGTTGAGCGGGTTAACGCCGTCTTTAGTGCCGGAGCCGTTATCGAGCGACTTGCTTAAGGTATAACCAACAAGGAATTCCAGGCGGCCGACAGGGTGGCGGGCCGTGACCTCGAGAGAGTTGTAATTGGAGTTGGCCATGGGCGTCATCCAGACACTGTTGCCGAAATTCGAACCAAGGGGAGACCGCGTGCTGTTTATGACTCCGCCGGTAATGGGATAGTAGACTCCATTTTCGCCGTAGGGACCGCAAGTGGGAGTTCCAGGCACCACTTGGCTCTCTTGGCTTACGCTCAGGCATACATCCGGATAGCCCGGATTGGCTTCTAGGAACGTCATGAGCCGGTGACCTTGGGTCCCGACGTAACTCAAGCTGACCATCGTGGCGGCTCCGAATTGCCTTTGAATCGAGAAGTTATAATGCTCGGCATAGGGAAGATGGGCTTCGTGAAAGATACCCCCCGAAAAAGCAATGGGTATAAACTTGGACCAATCGAGGGAGTTGTCAGGATTGTCGGGCCCCACGTTCAGGGGGGGGACGGGAATCGGGAAGCGCTGGCCCCAGTTGTAACCAGCACGATCAATAAATGGGGTCGGAAACAATGGGGGAGTAGGACTTCCCCACCAATACCCGTACGGAGCGTCCCCTACCTCCCACGAGGTGTTCTGCCCTTCGAAGGCTGTGAAATAAACACCGAACGCGGCCCGGATGCTCGCCTTGCCAGGTCCCCCCAACAACTTGCCTAACAATCCTCCCTTTACGCCAGGAGAGTAAGCGAGACCTATCCGTGGGGCAAAATTGTTGTAGCGAGTCGGGGCGAGCGTGGACGGGATCCCAGGATCCCCCGGGACAAGCCAGCCTGTCGGGGCACGCGGAAACACCCTCGACTGTACGCCGGGGATCATCGTCTCTAGTTGATTGTGGGCCTCCCACCAGGGGGTGCTGACTTCCCAGCGCAATCCATAATTCAAAGTGAGGTTGGTGGTGGCCCGCCACATATCCTGGCCGTACAGACCGTAGTAGCGGGCGCGGCTATATTGCGGGTATTGGACGCCTTGGTAATAACTTGCAGGCGCTCCAATCTGGAAATCAGCAATATCACTGCCCGTTTCGACTCCGTTAAAACCAAATCCTCCATTGAGGTCATAGAAGAACTTGCTAGTGACCTGGTCGTAATGGAAGCTCCCACCGAACTTCACTGTATGCGTGGCAATGACTTTTGAGAAGTTGTCAAGCACCTGATAGGTGTTCTCGAACATCTTAGCGAAGCCACTGGGGCCACCGATGCTGAAGTTATTGAGGCCGATGCTTTCAACGGTCTGGGCTTCGGGCGCTCCTACATAGATCCCCGTAAAGCCCTGGGAAGCGAGTGGAACCATCTGCCCCGCCGGAGCGCCGTTGAAAAAAACATTTCGCATGTAGTGAACTCGGAACTCGTTGACGGAGCTGGCGCCGAACGATTTGGTGATGGCGAGGTTGATCGTTTGCGCCCGGCCGTTGTTGCTTGAGTCGAAACCCGGAAGGCTCGCTCCTCCGTAAGGATTAATGAACGCATAATCGTCATTGAAATAATAACCCGAGACTGTGCCGAAGCGGGTGTTGGCGTCCAACCGGAAACCGGCTTTGTCGTCCCGCGTCGCTTGCTTGTATGCGGAGGTCGTAAAGTATGGGCCTGCGTTGGGAAGCGGAATGTACTGCAAAAGGTTTTTTGTGGGCGCAGAAAATGCGGACTGAGGGATAACCGCATCGGGAAAGACGCACTGCGCGGTAGCAGTACATCCGGGCGTGTAGTACGGCTCGCCGGCGGTGACCGGGTAACCTAGTTCCTCCGCAAGGGTGTTCGCCCAGTATTCGCTGCTAACGTTCCCAGTGAGTTGGCTGGCCATATCGGCAAGGTTCCCCGCCCGCTGGCTGGCTGAGGGAACCGGCATTAGACCGGTGTCCACGCCCTGCACCGTGCGGGTACCCTGGTAGTCGGCGAAAAAGAAAGCCCGGTCGTGCCGGATTGGCCCGCCCGCTGTGCCGCCGAACTGATTTTGGTGCAAGACCCCACGCTCCAGAGAGAAAAAGTTCCGTGCGTCTAGATGAGGATTACGGAGAAACTCAAAGGCGTTTCCATGGAGCTGGTTGGTGCCCGATTTGGTGATCGCGTTAACAAGCCCTCCGGAGAAATTGCCATACTCCGCGTCGGCATTATTGGTCAGAATGCGAAATTCCGCGATCGAGTCCAGATTGGGAATGACGGCGGTCCCCATCTGAAGCCCCTCTTGGACGTTGCCACCGTTCACCATGAACCCGTTGGCAGATTCTCGCTGCCCACTTACGGAAAGGTTCCCCGCGTTCAGACTCCCTGAAACGCTGTTGCTCTGCCACTCGCCAGATGCGGTCGGAACCACGCCCGGTTGCAGAGCGAGTAGGTCCGTGAAGCTACGGCCGCTAAGCGGCACCGTGGTCATCTTGGAGGTTCCGATCACCTCGCCCATCTGGGTGTTGCTGGTTTCAACGTGCACGGCTGTGGCGGAGACGCTAACCTCCTCCGTCACAGTTCCCACTTGCAGCTGAGCGTCCACTCGCACTGCGCTGTTCACGTCCAAGACCAAACCAGTCTGCCGGTATTCCTGAAATCCGCTCGCCCGGATTCGCACCTCATAATGGCCTGGGGGAAGGGCGGAAAAGGAATAAAACCCCTCGGCATTGGTCTGGGTCGAGTTCTGGATGCCGGTCTCGGTATTGAGAGCAACCACCGAGACTCCAGGAATGACCGCCCCTGAAGTGTCCGTCACGGTTCCTGAAATACTCCCCGTGATGCCACCCCAAACAGTCCCGGTTGCGAGGAGTGATAGAATTACCAAAGTTCCCAATCTGTTTTTCATAATTGATTCATCCTCCGGCCTTGAATTCGCGAACTTTCCATTGGTTCGACCCGTTTACCCCGACAAAACCCAGTTCAGCACGATCCGGGAAAACTCTCAGTCGCTGGTGAAACTGCGTGTTGCTGGATCCAAGATTGAGAAAGGCTGCCTATCCACCTACAACATGACCGTTGATAGCGTTGCGCCAAGTAACGTGCCTTCCCTGCGGGGAGGGGTCACAGCGGCGGTCCCTTCCCCCTTGCAAGAACTGCAAGGCACAAACATGATCTTTCCGGATAACATGCGGCGATTTCTAACACAGCGAAAACGCCTTGTCAAGCAATTTAATACGTTTCATAATGTTCTGAACCCGTAAGGCATGCAGCCAGCCGTAGACGTTCACCATGATGTTATATGTAACTTATAGTATTAAAATAGTTTATTCAGCATAAGGCATCTCATCGAATCTCGCCGGGCAACTGCAAAAAATAGTGACAAAATGCATTTTGAAACGGTCATATTTTAGCTTTTTCGAGATAACACCTTGCATCGACTGGCATTTCCGTTTAGAGTTCTTTTTGAAGGGAGGACGTCTTTCGACGATCCAAGACCATGCCTACCAGAAAAGCAACTGAAAAACGGCCAACAATGGTGGATGTCGCGCGCTTGGCTGATGTTTCTGTGGGTACCGTTTCTGCTGTATTGAACATGTCCTCCGCAGTGCGCCCGCGCTTAAGCGAACGGGTTCAGGAAGCAATAAGGGCACTGGACTATCACCCGAACCAAATCGCCCGCAGCCTCAAGTTGCAGTGTACCCATACCATTGGAATGGTCGTTCCCGATATCGCGAACCCGTTTTTCACCAGCGTAATCCGCGGTGTCGAAATGGAGGGACAACAGCGCGGATACTCCATCATCCTGTGCGACACTAACGAGGACCTTGAGCAAGAACGTCGGCAAC
>JBEKUI010000279.1:0-5661 GCA_049515175.1 Terriglobia bacterium | reverse complement strand
GTTACCTGGATGGTGTGCTCGGTGGCCTTCTGGCCGACCCCCTGGGAGGGCAGTGAGAAGGATCCGATGTCGTTGTTTTCCTCGCTCTCTCTCTCGAACTGATAACGGACCGACAGGGTGTTATTCGAGGTGACCTGATAGTCGATGCGCGGGGTGAAGTTGGTTCGGGTACGGGGATTGGGGATGGCGGCGCTGAAGGTGGTCGGGTTAAGGTTGGAGTCCAGAATGTAAGCGTTGATGATGGCGCTGTCGGTGATGTTGCGGCGTTCTCCGCTGAGGAAGAAGGAAGTCTTGGTGCCCAGCGCTCCCCCCAGATCGCCGCTGTAGCGTTCGGAGTGGTAGGCCGGCTGGTTGGTGACAAAAGGATTCCGCGAGTTGAGGGTGGATTGGTTGCCGTTAATAGTGAACTGGCCGTGAAACTTATCCGTGCCAGGTTTGGTCAGAATCTCCACGCGGCCGTAACCCAGGCGGTCGTACTGGGCCGAGAAGGGGTTCTGATTGACTCGAATTTCGCGGATGGCCGATTTGGGTGGAAGCTGGCCGTCCGCGAAGCCGTCGATATAGATCTGGCCGCCATTGGGTCCCGCTGCCGGGCCGGCCAAGGCTTGGAGATCGGAGGCCAGCTCATCGGGATCGTCGGAGAGCGCCTCCAGGTCTTTCCCCTTGATTACCACCGCGCTGACATTGTTCGAGGGAGTGACACTGACGTTTGACGCTTCGCCCGTGACCGTCACTTGTTCTTGCTGTACCTCGATCTGAAGCGTGAACTCCAGTTTGGTCGCCGGGCCGGGGGCGATCTCGACGTCGGGCCGGTCAAAGGGCGCAAACCCCTTGGCCATGGCCTGCACTTTGTACTTGCCGGGAGGCAGTCCCCGGACTTCGTAAACACCCTCTTTGTTCATCGTGGCGACGGCGATCGCCCCCGTTGCCGAAGTGACCAAAACGGTGGCGTCCGCCACGCGGGCGCCGGAGGGATCGAGCACCTCAGCGCGCAGTGCGCCGGTAGGAGTCTGGGCACGCAGGGGGAATGACCCGGAAAGGGCTGCGGCAAATATGAAGAAAGCAAGAATCCATCGCGAGTATCGTACGAGTTGCATCGTTCTCCTTGAAGATTGCGTAATTTTCCAGCTTGAATCAGTTGCTACTGGGCGGCGCCTTCCGGCCCGCCTCCGCCGAGACTCCAGGGCGACAGCATCATCTGTTGGCTGTTGGGCGAGGCGCGCAAGATCGGTTCGACGCCACCGAGCAGCGTGACCGCCGTCACCTCTCCTGAGTCCGTCCCCAGCGTGGCCACGATCATGACGACCTCACCCTTCTGCAAATCGGCAAGCGTCGAAGCTGGCAACCGGGTCAGCATTTGCTGAATGTCGGGGACGCCGTTGCCATGCTGGCCTGCCGACTGCGAACCCGTCGGCCCGCCGCCTCCGGCCCGTGCTCCTGCCCATTGCGAGCCACCCGGCGGACCACCCGCGGGCGGGCCTCCAGCCGGAGGCGAGCCTGCCGTTGCGCTGGGCCCGCTCGTGCCGGCGGAGGAAGAGCCCTGCTGACCGCTGGGTGCTGCCCCTGGCCCGCCACGACCCGCCGCGGAAGCATTCGCCTGATCTTCCGTCGCGCCGCCTTTCAGCCGCATCGCAATCCTTTCCGCCATCACGGGGGGAAGAGTCCGGAGCGAGGATTCCGCAGTGACTCTCACGACGACCGGCTTCTTCGTGATCAAGTCCGTTACGGTCACCTTGTTGGCGCCGGGGTCCACGGCGGAAATCGTCCCCGCAATATTCCGAAACGATCCGGCGACAATTTCCTCGGCGGCGAATGAGGTGCCCTCGGGACCGCGAGTTCCGCGGGCTCGGAGCTGGTCGCCGGCCTTGATCTCGGCGAGCGTGCCGGGCTTGGCGTCGTCAAACTTCACAGAATTGGGCGCGTAGCGTCGCACGACGGTCTGCGGGGAAACTTGCACGGTAACGGTTTTGTTCGCTCCCAAGGACGAAGTTGTGATGACGACGGTTCCGGCGGCCGGATCGACTGCGTTGACCAGCCCGCCGGTGCCACGCCTCTGCCAGTCCTCCCGCTCCCGAGCCTGCTTCTGAGTTATGTCGGCCCGTTTCATGGCAACGAGAGCCGAGGCAATTATGGACTTTGTGTCGTCGGATGGTTTTCCGCGGACAAGAACGCGGTCTCCGACCTGGATTTCCTCTATCTTGATTGGAGCAGCATCTCTCAGGTCTTTTTGTCCGGGTTCAGCCCGAAGGACTCGAGTGGATTCTTGAATCAACACGTTGAACTCGGACCCAGAGTCAGTGGCCAGCGTGATAGAGCCGCTCGCGATGGCCTTAACTGTGCCGATTTGTCTGACGGCTGAGCTTGCAGACGCCTGTTGCGCGGCCTCCTGAGGCCCGCTCCCGCTAACGCCGTTGAGAGCGGGCAATGTGCCGGATAAAATGACGGCAAAGACAAGCGCAGCCTTGGGTGGCACATTCACTCGGTACGCCTCCTGAAGTTCTGGAGCGGTGGCCTGTTCAGGCGAACCCTCAGAAGCAGGGTAGCATGAGCAGCAGATATTGAGACGAACAGAGCCGCCCGGTGGTTACAGAAAAGGGGCGCTGGGCAGTAACGTCCCCCCCAGATCCCGGCGGTTGTGCGATCTCGGGGTTTGGGTGGCGTGCCCAAAGTGCGGCCTTTTGACCACGGCGAAGGCATAGCCTTAATGGCTTGGGCCCACGATTAGTTTTCGGCGCGTCGCAGGACGCGGCAACTATAATGTTGGACGAAAACCAACGTTCGGACTTAAACTTGTTTTTCCGTCAGGCATGACCCGCATTCAGGCCCCGGCTGAAGAAGTCCTCAGCCGGCGCTGACCGACTCGTATGTGGATTGTTCGTCTCGCGCTCCGGCGGCCCTATACCGTCGCCGTCATGTCGTTATTCATCCTGTTCATGGGGGTTCTCTCCCTGAGCCGGATGATTGTGGATATTTTCCCCACCATCGACATTCCCATGGTCGTGGTCCTGTGGAATTACCCCGGACTGCCCGCGCAGGACATGGAGCGACGCGTGGTCCTGATTTCGGAGCGGGCTTACTCCACCACCGTCAACGGAATCGAGCGCATCGAATCACTGGCGATCCCAGGTGTGGGACTGCTGCGCGTCTATTTCCAGCCGGGCTCGGAAATCGGCGCCGCCATCTCCCAGATTAGCGCCTCGTCGCAGTCCATTCTGCGCATCTTCCCGCCGGGGATGCAGGCTCCCAGCATTATCCAGTCCAACGCCTCCAACGTTCCCGTGGCGCAGCTGACACTGTCTAGCGATACGCTGCCCGAGCAGCGCATCTTTGACTACGGCTTGAATTTCATTCGCGTCCAACTCTTCACCATCCCCGGGGTGGGCGTTCCGCCACCCTTCGGCGGGAAGAATCGGATGATCACCGTGGACGTGCAGCCCAAGGAACTGGCAGCCACGGGGCTGTCCGCTGGCGACGTCGTCACCGCGCTGCAGACCTCCAACATCATCACGCCCGCTGGCACAGCGCGCATCGGCGGTACGGAATACAGCGTGGCGATCAATTCCAGCCCCTCGACGGTGAGCGAATTCAACCAACTTCCGGTCAAAGTGGTGGGGGGAGCGCCGGTTCTACTCGGCCAGGTGGCCCAGATCGAGGACGGTTTTGCCGACCAGACCAACATCGTGCACGTGAACGGCAAAGGCGCCGCCTACCTCGCCATCCTGAAACACGCTGAAGCTTCGACGCTGACCGTGGTGGATTCGGTGCGCCGGGCACTGCCCATGATTCAGGCCGTCGCCCCGCGGGATCTGAGCATGAAGATCGACTTCGACCAGTCACTGTTCGTGCGTGGCGCGATTGGAGCCGTGGTACGGGAAGCGATCCTGGCCTCGCTGCTGGTTTCGCTGATGATCTTCATTTTCCTCGGCAACTGGCGGAGCATGGTGATTGTCTGTACTTCCATCCCGCTCGCCATCTTCGTGGGCATCATCGGATTGAAGCTCACCGGCAACACCATCAACATCATGACCCTGGGCGGCCTGGCGCTCGCCATCGGTATGCTGGTGGACGACGCCACGGTGGAAGTGGAGAACATTCACCGCAACCTCAGCCTGGGCAAGCCGCTCACCGTGGCCATCCTGGACGGCGCGCGGCAGGTGGCGGTTCCCGCCATCGTGGCGACGCTCGCCATCTGCATCGTTTTCTTCCCCGTGGTCTTGCTATACGGGCCGGCCAAGTTTCTCTTTACGCCCCTGGCGCTGGCTGTGGTGATTTCGATGCTGGCGTCTTACCTGCTATCGCGGACGCTCGTCCCCACGCTTTACCGCAAGCTCATGGCGGGGCACGTGCATCACGGCGAGGAAAGTGAGCGGCTGCCCTCGCTCACGGCGCGCCTCTCGGCTTCTTTCAACCGTCTGCGCGATCGTGCTTTCGGGGCCTTCCAGGCCTTGTACGGGCGCGTGCTGGAAGCTTGCCTGGCTCATCGGGCCGCTACGCTCGGATTCACGATGCTGATTGGGCTGCTGACCCTGCCGCTGCTGCTCATCGTCGGCGAGGACTTCTTCCCCAGCGTCGATGCCGGCCTGATGAAGCTGCACTTCCGCACTCCCCCCGGGACGCGCATCGAGGAGACGGAGAAGATCGTCCTTGCTGCCGAGGACCGGATCCGGCAGATCATTCCCCCCGACGAGCTTGAAACGCTCAACGACATGGAGGGCGTGCCGGGTTATTCCAACATGGCTTACGTTCCCACGGAGAACGTGAGCAGCACGGACGCCGAAATCCGGATCGCCCTCAAACGCGAGCATCGTCCCACAGCGGAATACAAGCGCGCGATTCGCCAGGTGCTCGCGTACGATTTTCCGGGCTCGAAAGTCTGGTTCCAGCCCGCCGACATCGTCACCCAGGTGCTCAACTTCGGCCTCGCGGCGCCCATCGACGTGCAGGTGCAAGGAATGGACTTCAACCAGACTTACCCCCTGGCCCGCCAGTTGCGCGACGATCTGGACAGCATCCCCGGGATTGCCGACGTGCACATCGCCCAAGTGGTCGATTATCCCACCCTCCAGGTGGACGTGGACCGCGTGCGCGCCGCGCAGATCGGCTTGAGCCAGCGCGATGTGGCGAACACGCTGCTGATCTCCCTTGCCTCGAGCTCGCTCATCTCTCCCTCCTTCTTCCTCAATCCCGCCAACAACGTGAACTACACCGTGGCGGTGAAAGTTCCTCTTTCGGAGATGGCCTCGCTCCAGGCGCTCACTTCCACTCCGATCACCGGGCCGGGGGCGGCGACGCTGCTTCAGCCGGCGAGCCTGCCTTCCCCCACGGAATTGCCCGCCCTGGCCTCCGAGACCCTGGGAAGCATTTCCTCCGTCTCTCGGACCACCACCCCGGGCTCGATCAATCATTACACCGTGCAACGGGTGCTGGACGTGGAGGCGGGCGTGGAGGGCCGCGATCTGGGCTCGGTCATTCGCGACGTGCGCGCCCGGGTGGCCCGGCTCGGCAATCTTCCGCCGGGGATTCAAATCAAGATTCGCGGCCAGAACGAAGTGATGGAGGAATCTTTCCGCAGCCTCCTGCTGGGGCTGCTGGTGGCGATCGTGCTCGTCTACTTTCTGATGGTGATCCTCTTCCAGTCGTGGATCGATCCCTTCATCATCA
>JBEKUI010000278.1:0-5725 GCA_049515175.1 Terriglobia bacterium | reverse complement strand
TTGGAGGAAACCATGAACATATCTCTTCCGCGCCGAAGTTTCCTGCGCTCTCTAGCCGTCACCGCGGCAGCCGTGGGAGCGCCGACGGCAATAGCGGTACCTTTTGGCCCTGGCGGTCCCTCCGCCACGGCGGGCGACAAGCCGCGGCTCCTGGTCGGATGCTGCGCCTACTCTTTCTCCAAGTATCTTGAGAAGAAACGCATGACGATGGAGGAATTCATTCTTAAGGCCGTCGAGCTGGGGGTCGACGGCGTCGACGTCACCACCTACTGGCTGAAGTCCACCGACCCCGCTTATCTTCTCCAATTCCGCCATTTCGCCTACAAGAACGCGATGCCCTTCTCCGGCGCCGCCATCGGCACGAACATGTGCCAGCCCGACGCCTCCAAGCGCGCGCAGGAACTGGAAAAGGTCAAGCAGTGGGTGGACCGGACGGAACTTCTGGGCGCCGCTCACCTGCGGGTGTTCGGCGGCGAAGTGCCCAAGGACGCCACCGAGGAGCAGGCCATCGGCTGGGTGGTTGAGATCATGAAACCGGCCTGCGATTACGCCGCCACGAAGGGCGTGATCCTGGGCATCGAGAGCCACGGCGGCATCACCAGCAAGGGCGCCAACATCGTCGAGATCCTCAAGCGCGTGGACTCACCCTACGCCGGCTGCACTCTCGACATCAGCAATTTTCCGGAAAATCCCTATCCGCAAATCGAGGCCTGCATTCCCTACGCCACGCACACGCACATCCGCGATCGCTACGGCGCAAAGAAGGAACCGCTGGACCTCGACCGCATCTGGCAGATGTTTGCCAAGGCCGGGTACAAAGGTTATATGTCGGCGGAGTACGAATCGGAAGAAGACCCCATGACCGGCGTGCCGAAACTCGTCAACAAGGTCAAGGCGCTGTGTCAGAAGTATTCGAGCGTTTAGAAAGTGTAGCGGCGACTTCTCGTTGGCATTTGCGATGGGACTTGAAGAATTGCTGGTGGTATAGGAGCGCTGCTCCATTGACCTAACTAGACCGTGCCGGTGATGTCCGGCTTGTTGGCGCCGCCCCGGGCGACCAACGTAGCGGCGCGCTGCAACGACTCGAAGGTTCCCGCGTCCGTCCACCACCCATTCAGCTTGCTGTAGGTCAGCGTGCCATCGGCAAGGTACAGATTGTTGACGTCGGTGATTTCAAACTCCCCCCGCGAAGAAGGTTTGAGCGTTTTGATCCGCTCAAACACCGTGGCATCGTACATGTAAATTCCGATGACTGCGTAGGGGGATTGGGGTTGCTTGGGTTTCTCTTCGATGGCCACGATGCGGTCGCCGTCGAAGACCGGCACACCGAAACGCTCCGGGTCGGGCACTTCCTTCAGGATGATGTGTCCGCCTTTGCCCTGCTTCTTGAATCTCTCGCAGGCCGCGACAATATTGGTTTCGATGATGTTGTCGCCCAGGACCACACAGATGGGATGCTGATCAGCGAAGTGTTCGGCCAACCGCAGGGCATCCGCGATGCCGCCCTCACCTTCCTGGTAGGTGTAGTTGATGTGTTTCAGACCGAAGTCCCGGCCATTGCCGAGCAGACGCAGGAAGTCGCCGGAGTTCCCTCCTCCCGTTACCAACAGGATGTCCGTGATGCCGGCGTTCACCAGGGTCTGAATCGGATAGAAAATCATCGGCTTGTCGTACACGGGCAGCAGGTGCTTGTTAGTAACGCGGGTGAGCGGCAATAGCCGCGTCCCCAGACCTCCGGCAAGAATTACGCCCTTCATGTTCAGTCAGAACCTCGTTTCTTGCCGCCGCTAAGCCCCGGCGACAGTCCCGCCGACGGAAGGAGTAGACCCCACCGGGTCGGCCGTCCGGTGAGCCCCCTGAGGATCAAACCCAATGTTGAGGTCTTTCAAGATCTCGTAGACTCTTTGCGCCAGCGCTCCATGCGCCGCGGCTTCCAATTCCGCGAGTGACCGTCCGAATGCTTCCGCATCGATCGTCGCACTCTGAACGACACGAATCTTCTCGAATGGCGTGGGGGCAAGCGCTTCCGTTGCGCCGTCGATGAGCTCTTCGTTCAGTTTCTCCCCCGGCCTCAACTGCGTGGTTTCAATCTGAATATCCCGGCCGGGTTGGAGCCCCGAAAGCTCAATGAGATCCTGCGCCAGCTTAATCATCGGCACCGGGTCACCCATGTCGAGGATGAATATCTCGCCGCTCGAGCCGAGGGTCCCCGCCTGGATCACCAGCCGAGCCGCCTCCGGAATCGTCATGAGGAAGCGCTGCACTTCCGGGTGTGTGACCGTAACCGGTCCGCCGCGCGCGATCTGCCGCTGAAAGAGGGGAATCACGCTCCCCCGACTGCCCATCACGTTCCCGAACCGTACGCAAGCAAACTTCGTGCCGCCGCCGCGGCTGCGCGTCTGCACGATCATCTCGCAGACCCGCTTGCTCGCTCCCATGATGGAAACGGGTTTCACCGCCTTGTCCGTGGAAATGAAAACAAAAAGGGAAACGCCTAAACTCTTCGAAACCTCCACCAGATTCCGCGTTCCGACGACGTTGTTCAGAATCGCCTCGCAGGGATTCATTTCCATGAGCGGGACGTGCTTATGGGCGGCGGCGTGGAAGACGATTTCGGGCCGGAACTGCTCGAACACCGCGCGCAACCGGTCGGGAAACCGGATATCGGCGACCACCGGGCTGACCGCCGAACCATTGGCCGCGGCGGACAGGCGAACGTAAACATCGTTCAAGCCGTTTTCGTCCTTGTCGAGCAGCACCAAGCGCTCCGGGCCCGCGCCCATGAGCTGCGTGGCGAGCTCGGATCCGATCGAGCCGCCGGCGCCAGTAATTATGATGCGCTTACCATGATAGGCCGGGGCGACGTCCGGCCCGTTGGCGGGCATCTCCACGATCTCCCGGCCCAGCAGGTCGGCCATCTGGACGTCGCGAAAGGCCGCGATATTTACCTTCCCCTGCAGGACCTCCTCGAGGGTTGGAACGATCTTCATGTGCACGTCGGCGTGGTCGGCGAGCGCCCAAAGCCGCTTGAGCGTTTCGCGCGACGCGCGGGGGATACAGATGATCACTTCCTCCACACCGTTCCGGACCGCAACAGAAGGCAACAAGTCCAGAGGCCCCAGCACGCGCACGCCGTGAATGACCGATCCCAACTTCTTCGGATCGTCATCGAGAAATCCGACCAGTCTGATCTCCGGGCGCCCCGCCAGTTCGCCGGCCACCATGGCTCCGGCGCGGCCCGCGCCCACAAGAAGCAGCCGCCGGACGTCCCGCACAACGTGCTCCTTCCCGGCCGACCGCTCATAAAGGAGGCGGCGCAAAACCCGGGCGCCCAGCGCGCCGAGAAGCGAGACCAGAAACTCCAGGGCGATGACCGCCACGGAAATCCTCAGCCGTTGGGCCGCCGGCATCCAGCCGGGATAGAAAAGGCGGAGGGCCAGCAGGAATCCCGTAGGAATGGTCAGCGCACGAGCAATGGCCAAGGCGTCGGAGAGCGAAATGTAACGCCAGATAAAGCGGTAGATCCCCAGCCTCCAGTTGATGTAGAGGCGCAGCGCCAGAAGATAAGGCACCCACAGCACAAACTGTTTCGCATAGTTCCACTGAGGAAGGCCTTCAAATCGGATCGCATAGGCCAGGGCAAAAGAGGCGGCGAAAATCAGGCCGTCCACAATTACTTGATTGGTTCGCGTGTAAAGCTCAAAACGGATCTTCGCCATGCGTGGAAACCTGGAGGATGGCCCTAGGATTTCTCTCCGTTTGCCGCCGCGCCCGCCCGCAGACGAATCTTGCTTGCCCGGCGCTCGAGCTCGTACACCGTGAGGGTAAATGCCGCAAGTGTCATCAGGGCAAAAGCCAGGATCGCGGCGCGCAACCCCATCCCGGACCGCAAATAGGCGAGCGCCAGTCCTCCCATTAAGACATGAAACATCAGATACAGAATCGTAATCCTAGCATGAGAGTGGCCTAACTGGACGAGCCTTTGATAGAGATGTGAGCGATGTGCCTGGAAAATGTTCTCACCGCGCCGTAGACGCCTTACAATCGTAAAGCCGCCATCCCAAAGGTAAACGCCACACACGAGTACCAGGGGAACGAGCCTGTCTGAAGCCGGCGCAAGCTGCGCGAGGCGAACCACGTAAAAGGCCAGCGTCATTCCCAGCATCAGGCTGCCCGTGTCGCCCATAAAGGTCCGTGCCTTTGGAAAGTTCAGAGGAAGAAAACCCAGGCAGCCTCCTGCCAGGGCCAGCGCCACCGCCACGAGATTCATGCTTCCCTGGTCGGCGGCAAAGACGGCAAAGAAGGCAAAATACACCGCCGCCGTTGTGGCGGAGATGCCATTGATGCCGTCCATAAAGTTGAAGATGTTCACAAAGCCGGTGATCCAGACGACTGTGACCGCGATTGACAAGGCGCCTAGAGACCATGGCCCCCATTGAAGCAGGGCGATACTTTGGATCCTGTACCCAAAGCCAACAATCAGGCCCGCGAGCAGGAATTGCATCAGATACTTCATCCCGGGCCGGAGTCCGTGAAAGTCGTCGTAGAGCCCGGTGGCAGCCATCCCCATACCCGCTACCAGCATAACGACCACATCGCGCGTAAGGACTGGGAAAGCGACGAAGCCCCAGCGCCGCAGCAAGGCGAGGAGAGCGACCGACACGAGCACGGCGGCCAGAATTCCCACTCCACCCAAACGCGGAACCGGCTGGGAATGGGAACTGCGGACGTTGGGCACGTCCAGGACGCCTTGGCGATGCGACAAAGTGATGCTCAGTTCCGTCACTCCAAAAGCGATCAGTGTGCTGACCAGAAATACGACCCAGAGCATTCGCTACCCAACCTCTCCGGCGCGTGCCTGCTGTTCGCGGTACCACTGCACGGTACGGCGCACTCCTTCCTCCAAGCCGTAGTGGGGCTCGAAACCCAGTGTCGTGCGAATTTTTCTGATGTCACAAACCGTGTCGGCCAGGAGTTTATCGACGTCGCCACGCGTGAACATGGGGCGGAATCCGAATCCCCGGCCGAGCAGGCCGAGCGCACTGCCTCCCGCCCGAAGCAGGGGCGCCGGCAAACGGATCCAGGGCGAACGCACACCCAAATGCCGCGCCAAAACCGCCGTCACCTGTCGAAGCGCGTAAGGTTCAGGATCGGACAGGACGAAGGTTTCTCCCCGGGCGGCTGGGCTGCCCGCTGCGAGCAGGGCGGCGCGCGCCACATCTCCAACGTAAATCATGCTCTTGCGCGTGCACCCGCCGCCGACCATCGCGAACCGGCCGGCATCGACGCTGCGCATCATGCGCGAGAAATTCCCCCGCTCCCCTTCTCCGTAAACGAGCGACATCCGGAAAATCACCGGCTTGATGGCGCGGGCCGCGAAAAAGGCCCCGACGCGCTGCTCGGATTCCAGCTTGCTCCGGGCGTAGGCATTTTCCGGATTGAGTGGCGAGCGTTCGGTGAGAGGAGTTCCGTCACCCGCGCCATAAACAGCGATGGTGCTGAAGAGGACGAAAGCCCGCAGGTTCGTCGTATCCAGATGGCGGAGCAGGTTTTCCGTTCCCTCGACATTCACTTTGAAAAATCCCGCTTCCTCCTGGGGATCCCGCGGGATGGAATGAACCTTGGCGGCGGCGTGGAAGACTGCCTCCACACCCTCAGCGGCTCTGGTCAGGAGGTCACCGTCCTCCAGCCCGCCGACAAATGGAATGACGGCCCCTTCAGGAAA
>JBEKUI010000277.1:0-5742 GCA_049515175.1 Terriglobia bacterium | reverse complement strand
GCGTAACGCGCCCAGAACCAACTCGCGCTTAAAGTACCGCAGCGCCTCATGAAACGAACCCGCCGGGATCTCGCCGGACACCGCCAAATTCTTGAACTCCGGCGGGAGGTCCTGAACCGCGAGCTGCGGCCCGTCGCTGAGAATCAGACTCCTCTCGATCACGTTCTGCAGCTCACGGACGTTGCCCGGCCAATCGTGCCGCACCAGCGCGCTGATATATCCGGGGGTGAATCCCCGGATGCTCTTCTTGTGAATGTCGGCAAAATGACGGCAGAAGAAATCCGCCAGCAGAGGGATGTCGTCCCGCCGCTCGCGCAGCGGCGGCAGATCGATCCGGAACACCGAGATGCGAAAGTAGAGGTCTTGGCGGAAGGTGCCTTCCTGCACCATCTTCTCCAGGTCACGATTCGTGGCGCAGATCAGGCGGATGTCAACCTGCACGGGCGTGCTCGACCCCAGCCGCTCGAAGCAGCGCTCCTGCAGCACGCGCAGGAGCTTGGCTTGCATGGGCAATGACAAGTCGCCAATCTCGTCCATGAAAACCGTACCGCCCTGCGCTTCTTCAAAACGGCCACGGCGCATCTGCTGCGCCCCTGTGAAGGCTCCCTTTTCATGACCAAAGAACTCGTCTTCGATCAGCGTCTCAGGCAACGCCGACGGGGAAAAGGCCATGAAGTGTTTCCCGGAACGGGGGCTAAGGCGATGGATCGCGCGGGCCACGACTTCCTTGCCCGTCCCGCTCTCGCCTCGCAGAAGCACTGTGGTCGAGACCCCGGCCACCTTGGAAGTCAGGTCGTAAATGCGCTGCATCGGCTTGCTGTTTCCAACCAGCCCCCCGAGGTGGCTAAACGACACCAGTCCCCGCGCCTCTTCCAAATCACGCGCCAGACCGACCAGGCGGTGGGCGTGGTCGATCACCAGCTTAAGTTCCAAAACATCGAGCGGCTGGACGAAAAAGTCATAGGCTCCCTGCTTGATGATCTCCATGGCGGTTTCGCGCCGGCCATCTCCCGTCATGGCGACCACGGGCACCGGAACCGTCAGGCCTTCCGCTGCCTTGAGTAATTCTTCCCTCTCCTCCGCGGTGGCGACCACGGGGCCTGGCCAGTCCCAGTTCAGGAGAACCAAGTCAATGTCCCCCTCACCCAGGCGGGCGATCCCCTGGCCTATAGTTGGGACATACCCCACCGAGTACTCCGTCCCAAGGACGCGCCGTAGCACGAGACTGAAACGCTCGCTCGAATCGACGATGAGGATACGCTTCAGTTTGGAATCGCTCTGAATCATCAGTTTCTCGTACGGACCGTCGACACGACGCTACTGAGTAATTTGTGGTATCCCTGAAAACCCAGGCACGGACGCTTGGAGTGTGTGCCCAGTTGGATACACTACTGTAATCTAAATTTCCAAATCAATAGAAATCAATGGCACAGTGGTGCCATTCGGCACAGCACCTGACTTGTTACGCCACAGTCAGGTGACCATTGCAGACATTTCATCGTGATAGCGCAATGTGCAAATGGTTGCACATGACTATGCTCATAACCTTCACATGCGAGAATTGGTCCCATGGAGATGCCTTTTCGGGTCGAAGCGCACTACTCGTTGACCAAAATCGAACACATATCTAACTTGCACAGAACACGACGCGGCGACCATCAGGACCAGGTGGGAGAGACATCATGGGGCCGACATCCTGCAGGGACTTGATGACGTCGGGTAGGGGGAACTTTGGAGCGTCACTTGCCTAAATCATTGGGTGCGTAACCTGCTCCCGGCGAGCGCGCGATAGGACTTTTGTTGGATGGAGGAATGGCACTATCTCTTATTCAGGGCATATGGGGTCGCGGGGGAGGGTGGTGGCGTTGCCCACGCGGTACACGCCCTTGACAAGGCCCGCACTGGAATCTACAATGAGTGGACGGGGCGGGCACGGGCCGGCGATGGCTGACCAGGAGCAAGGAGAAACCAGCATGAGGCGGATGACCATTTCTAGTTCCCTCCGTCAGACGCACGGGCAGAGCATGATCGAGACTGCCTTGCTGCTGCCCATCTTGCTGCTCATCGCCTTCAACGCCATCAACTTTGGATATTTCTTTTACGTTGCCGTGAACATGGCCGCCGCCCCCCGTAGCGGTGTGCAATACGCGATTATAGGCGGGTCAACCCCTGCCTCGCCACAGCTTCCCCCGGTCGGGCCAACCGGAGGGTCCTGTCCCACCGCTACATCGAGCACCGCCCTCTATGTCTGCACTCTGGTCTTCCAGGACATGAGCTTCCTCAGCAACTTTGCAACCGGGGGAGGCGTTCAGGTGTGCAGTTCGACGCTGGGGTTTTCGGGTAGTGGCTCCAGTCAGAAGGCGAATTGCAGCCAGTACGGGGGTCCTGCGTACACGCCCGCATCTGACCCCGAGGCTCCGAACTTTGTCTTAGGTCGCGTCGATGTGACTTATGTTCTGACGCCCATTCTCCCGGCGTTCCAACTGCCGACTCCGGGCGGGCCCATCAGCCTGGTCTTGATCCCAAACCTGACCATGCATCGCCAGGTGTCGATGCGGGAGATGAACTGAGGCGACTATGAAATCAATCCTGCGCCAAAACCAATCGCGCCGCTTCGGCAGGTTGAGCCGCGGGAATCGCGGCGCCGTGCAAATTGAATTCATCCTTTCCATCATGGTCATCATGTTCGTGATTTTTGGGATGTGGGAACTGATCATGATCGTGCACACGATGAACGTGCTCTCCGACGCTGCCAAAGAGGGAGTGCGCTACGCCATTGTGCATGGGAGTTACAACACCAGTGGCTTCCAGAGCGGGCCCGCGCCCGGCAACACGCTCGCCGTCGAGAGTTACGTCAAGGACTATGCCAACCTTACCTTTCACGACATGTCCGCCATCAGCGTCTCGGTGACTTACCCGGACGGAGTCTCGGTGGCTGATCCGACCGGAAACAAAGCAGGCGATAAGGTGCGGGTCGAGGTTGCCTACACTTTCGTTCCTTACACGGCCTTGAACCTTAAACCAACCCTCAGGGCGGCGTCGGAGGGAAGAATCGTTTTCTGATTGTCGCAAAGAACACCGGCCAGCAAGAAGTCCGGTTGCCGGGCGGGGCAGGTTGAGGAACTTTCGATATGCGAAGAGCAAAGCGGAAGAATCGGTGGAACCGTCAGCGCGTGAGTGACCGCGGGCAAATCACGATCCTGGTGGTGATCGCCCTCGCGGTGTTCCTGCTGGGGTTCGTCGGCTTCGCGGTGGATATGACCAATCTCTGGTTCCATCGCCAGATGGCCCAGGGGGCCGCTGACGCGGCCTGCCAGGCCGGGATCATGAACGTCCTCTTCCCCACCGGCACGCAGGGCTTTACATCCGGAACGGCGTTTGATTGCGCCGGCTCCCCCACCGCCACACCGTGCAAGTACGCGGCATTGAATGGTTACAACGGCTCGGGACTGACGGCGAATACACCCTCCAGCGCGGTGTCCGTGAGCTTCCCGGGAGCGCCTGCAGGCTACGACCCCTCCATCCTGCCGCCCACGAGCCTTGCGCCGGTACGGTTTTTGCGCGTGGATCTGACCGACCGCGTCAAAGTGTTCTTCTCGCCGCTGATTACGGGAAATCTCACTCAGGACGTCCACGCGCAGGCCATTTGCGGATTGACGCTCACCACGATTCCCATCCCGTTGATCATCCTCGACCCCAGCCGGCCATGTACACTTCAGGTCAAAGGCACCGGTACAGTCTGCAAGATCTGCATCCTCGGCGGACCTTCCCAAAGTGTCCAAGTGAACTCCATTAACGCTACAGCTCCATGCGCCAATGGGAACCCGGTAATTGACTTGTCTCAAGGCGGACCTAACTTCACGGGGAGTGATTTCGGAGTTACTGGTGGCCCAACCTCTCCGCCATTTGTGTTTAGCTCGGGAACAACTGGGACGTACGTTTCGCCCCACCGCTCGATCTCGGATCCCTTCGCGCTGGTGGATGCGCCGCCGCCTCAGGGCGCCCCCCTCGTAAATGGCGTGCACGTCCCCTACCACAACCCTGGCACTGGCTGCCCGGACGCAGGAGGCTGCACCCGGTACTCTGGAGGGAATTATCCAAACGGGATACAAGTAAAGGGCGAGACAGCGATCTTCGACCCCGGGCTGTATTACCTCGGTGGACCCAAGGGCCTGAGTTTGGACTCCAACTCAGTCGTCCGGCCCAGCACAGCGGTGGGAGACGGTAGCGGCGGGACGACGTTTTATTTTGCAACTTCCGCCTCGGTCTCGACCGCGGCAAATTCTGGCGGCACGATAACCGATGCTTTCGATACTACTCTTGCGCCGTGTCCTGGCGGGAACCCGGCCGACCCAAGGATCGGCCTGCCAGCCACGATTAATGGAAACGTCTTGCTTGGTCCGTGTACGGGACCTTACGGTCAAGTGGACACCAACCCAGACGGAAGCATCACACCAGCCCGCGGGATGTTGTTTTTCCAGAACCGGGCAACCAATGGGGCGGGCTCGTGGAGTGGTGGAGGTCAGTTCCTGCTGGCAGGCTCGCTATACTTTCATCAGTGCAATGCCGCCGGAACGGGTGTTGGGTGTGGAGACCCGCCCGCCGACTACAATGCATCGTTCGACTTTGGGGGCAATTCCTGTTCGTCCACTTACGTCATCGGAATGATTATTGCCGACCAGTTGCTCCAGCATGGGACCCCTTGTATCAAAATGGTGCTCGATCCGTACAATTTGCAGAAAGTCTTGAGAGCGTCGTTAGTTCGCTGAGAACGCTCGATGTAGCGTCGGCCTTCAGGCCGACACAGGAGTGGCGACCTAAAGTTCACCGCTAAAGCAAGCCGTGGAAAGACTACGCCGGTCATAGACCTGCGCTACAGTATTCGCTGCGCCAGAGAAACAGGATGTCGAATTGGCTGAAAGTGGAATCCCGCAGCACTCCTACCCCATCCAACTGCTGAAGCCTTTTTCACCTTCTCGAGACTTCCAGGCCAACCTGCGGGCCGTTCTGGGCGCTGGTCCCCAGGGACACGACACTCACTTCACAGCCACCACGCGCGGCCGGCTGCCGAGCCGCGGACTGCTCTATTCCTTTGTCGGGCACGAGATTGTAATCTTCGCACTGCTGCTGCTCCCGCAGAAGTTCCGGCCGGAACGGCATTTCTACGAAGTCGAGCGCTGGCTGCCCAACGATACCAAGCTGACCTACAACTTGCCGGAACTTGGCGGAGGGCAGAGAGGAGGCGGCAAGCCAGGCGGGAAATCGGGAGGCGGATCGCCCAAACGCGGGGGTTCATCGCCCGCACCGGCGCCGAAACAGGGGGGGCTGGTCTACCCCGCTCCCCAGCCGGTCATCTCCAATCCGCCCAACCCCACCAATCGCATCCAAACGATTCTTCAGCCCGAACTGGTCAAGCCCCCGGAACTGAGAGTTCCGCTCCCACTGCCCAACATGGTCAAGCTGGCACGCGGGCCGCAACTTCCCGCGCCGCCACCGCTCGTGCCCAAGGTTAACTTGGCAGCGCTCCCTCCCGCGCGGCCACCGGAGGCGCCCAAGCTCAAGGCGGAGGTTCGTCCGCCCAACATGCCGTATGCCTTGCCGCTACAGAACCTGCCGCCGCCGGTGGAGAATCCCAAGCTGACGTTGCCGCCTGCGACTCCCGAGCCGCCCAAGGAGGTTGCCTACACACCGATTGTTCCCCAGGTGCAGGCTTCCACAGAAGAGCCGCGCCTGACTGCGGCG
>JBEKUI010000276.1:0-5774 GCA_049515175.1 Terriglobia bacterium | reverse complement strand
GTCAGGAGCAAGAACGCAATGAGCATGGCGCTCTTAACTTTCGACCTTGGACTTTCGACTTTAGACTTTTTCTCAATTCGTCGTGTCATATTCATAGCTCATCGTCACCGTCACATCGGCGAGCGAAGCTCCAATAGTTACCAGGCTGGCGCGAAACTGGTCGCCGTTGGTCAAGCTGGTGACGTTCTGGTTGGGCGCAGACCCCTTGAGCGCCGTGCGATTGTTGGCGGTCAGCGTCAGCACGGCAGAATAGATGTCGGAGAAGGTCACCGTGCCGCTGCCGCAGTTCGCGGTGCAACGCTGAATGTTGAATGTCGAATTGCTGGCGCTCATCGTGCCCACGGTCACCCGAAAGTCGTTGATGGCGAAGTTGACGGCAGTCTCCGGGAAGGTCAGTGTCAGGGTTTGCACCCCGGTAGCCGGGGTACCAGGGAAGAACCAAACGAGCTGTGCAATCGACTTGTGATCGTGATCCGACCGGGCGGCGGTGGTGGAAGTTCCGACTTTCGATGGCCCCAGGCCCGCCGTGCCGCTGGCGACCAGGTTGGGCTTGCCGTTGAATGTGTCGTAGTCGGTTTTAGAAAGCAGTCCTGCGGTCACAGTCGCCGTGGCTGCCATCGGAATTTGAAGAACTCCACCGGACGACCAACTGGGAGCGGTGCCGGTAGTGCCCGGAGTGTCGGCATAGCCAAACGTCTTTGCGGCGGTCCCGTTGTAGCCCCGGTAGATGTTGTTCGTGGAATCGTAGGCGATCACCCCCGTGGCGCTGGGAGTTGCCGCTGCCACGGAGGGAACCTTGAATCCGCTGGCGGCGGTCAGCGAGGTCAGATCCACACTTCCACCCGCCGCGCCGTTCAACGTCGCGCCACTTCCGATCGTCATCGTGGCGCCGGTATTGGTGCCCGTGGTGATGGCGGAGAATGCCGAATTTCCGCCCGTCGTGTCGAGGTCGGTAATTGTGCTGCCCTCGCACTTCTTGAGCTTTCCATCGCTCGTGTTCGCCCAGATCTTGTACTCGCTCGAGCAAGAAGGATTCGTTCCAGAGGTAAAACTGACCACGCCCGCGCCGCTTCCTTGCACGACGACCGAGGTTCCGAAATACCCCGTGCGTGGCCTTGTTGCACCGGTCGCGCCAATGTCCTTGGTATTGTCAGCGCCAAAGAGCAGGTGATCGTTGATGGCTACGGAAGCCAGATTGGAGAGTGCGGCATTCGCTCCGCCGCCCGAGCCGCCATCACCGACCAAATCCCAGCCGGTTCCGGCGGAATTGCACATGTAGAGCGCCTGTCTCGCCGTGGCGGGGTCGGAACGAGCCAGAAAATCGGTCAAGGCCGTGCAAGTTCCGGGAAAACTGCTGAACGCCAAGCGTCGCACCGGCCGGGTGACGCTGGCGTCGGTGAAATCGTAGGAATTCGCGCCTGCTGTGCCACCCGCAAGATTCGTCAGCGTGGGTTGAGCCTTGGAGATCGCTCCGGTCGCCGAGATCGCCGTCAGGAAATTGTTCGATGCCCCGGCATCGGCCACGACCAGAGTGGAATCTGCGTTGGGAACGTAGACGGCCCGATTCGCGGTGAGCGCCGTGACGTTGAAGGTTGTCGCCTGGCTTGCAGCGTTCCCGATGATGAGGTTCGAGAAAGGCAGCGCCGCTGTGCCCAGTGCCGTCCCCGCCGCCGAGGCGGCATGAATGTCGGTGGTGAATGCCGGAGAAGTGGCCAGAACCAGATTGCCGGAGCCGGTTTTGGTATCGCTCAGGTCCGCCACGGCGATTTGCGCCCATGTCGGTAGAGCTGAAATTGAGGCATTACCGGTCTGAGACAGATACTTCTTCGTTGTCGTCGTGTTCCCCGCGACGTGCTGCCAGTGGGGAGTTGCGTTGCCTGCCAGGATGTCTCCGAGAACCACCGTTGCGGCGTCAGTGTCGGTGTGCGTGGCGGAAAGAATTGCATGGCTCGTTCCGCCGCCGGTGGTATCGAGGTCGGTGATGCTGCCGTTGGTGCATTTCTTCCAGATGGTTCCACTCGATTGCGGCCAGATTTTGTAGTCGCCCGTGGTGCAGGCCGGGTCCATCCCCGCCGTCGCCGCGACGATGCCAGCGCCGGAGCCCTGAACGACAACCGACGTTCCGAAGTAGCCGGTGCGCGGCCGCGTGGCCCCGGTAGCGCCGATGTCTTTGGTATTATCAGCGCCAAACAGCAGATGCTCGTTGATGGCAACGGAGGCGAGGTTAGAGAGAGCAGTGTCCGCTCCTCCACCAGACCCGCCGCCGCTCATCACGGTCCATGCGGAGCCGTTGTAATAACATTTGACCTTCGTCGAGCCTCCGCCGACGGTGCAATCGGTCGCTGAGTTGCCGTCCGAAACCCAGACTTCCTTGTAGGTCGCGCCGCTGGGCAACGTGGCCACCGTATAGCTGGTATAGACCGGCGCGGTGATGGTCTTATTGCTGAGCGTGTCGGTGCTGGCCGCGGTGACAATCAGCGCCGTCGCCGCCGGATCGGAAGAGGGAGCCGCCGTCCCGAGCGCCAATCGCCCCGCAGTGCTCGAGGGATAGAGATAGGTCGGAGATCCCGAAGCCGCTGGCGATGGCGTGAATTTGAAGTACGGAGCCTCCGAGTTCGAGGCCGCGTCACCGCCAAACAGGTCGATATGCGAAGGTGTGGTGGAAGTCGTCGCGCCCAGCGTCAAGACGCCGGGATTGGTTAATGCCCCGCTGATCAGGTTGCCGCTGGCGTCCACGGCGAATTTCTTGTTGGCATCTTTATCGAGCACCTGGAAGATGTCCGCCGAGTTGGTGCCGTTGTACTGCTTCACAATGAAGCTGGCATCGGCGGTCGGTTGAATCGTCTGGCTGACTGCGGGGTCCGCATAAACCGTCGTTGAGGGCGCCTGCGCTTTGGCGATGCGTGAACTGGAATCGAGTCCGGCATAACCGCTCGCTGCGTTCTTGTTGGCCTGGACTTCGATGGTGGCGTTGGCGTCGGGCAGCGTGAAGGTTTTCTCCGCAGTGGTTGGCCCGGTGAACTTCGCGAAGTCATTGCCCGTGCCGCCATTCGCCGAGCCGAGAATCCCTGAAACCGCCGTCGATTGCGCCAAAGCGACTGCGCCCCAGGTCGGCTCGCTCGCGCCGCCAGTCAGAACTTGATACTGCGTGCCCTTGGCGTAGCGTTGCCAGGTTGGACTTACACCGATACCCACCATGAGATCGCCGCGCACCACGCTGGCCGCGGTCGAATCTCCGTGCGATGCGGAAAGCAGGTTGTGTGCCGCGGGCGTAAAGGTTGAGGGCTTGCCGCTCAAGTCGGCCCAATCGACCTGCGCCCAGGCAGGGGCCGCGGAGGCTGACCCCGAGCCGGTCTGCGACAGGTACTTCTTGGTCGTGGTCGTATTGCCGGCCAGCTTGGTCCAAGCCGGCGTCGAGTTTCCATACACGAGGTCGCCGAGGACCGGCGATGCCGCCACCGTGTCGGGGTGGGTTGCTGAAAGCAGGTTGTGATTGGAGCTTCCTCCCGAGCACGCGCCGTTGACCCAATTCGTAGTTGCATTATTCCAAGTCAGGCATTGCCCATCTGAGGGAGTCGTCACCGTGGCCTTGATCGCCGTCGCGCCGGAGCCGCTCGTGCCGGCGTAGTCGGTCAGGTCGGCGGCAGCGAGCACTTCCTGCACCTGCGAAACCGCGAGCTTTGAGGATGCGCTCAGGCCCGCGTAGCCGTTTGCCTGGTTCTTGTTGGCGAGAGATTCCTTGCCGGCAAGGTCGGTTGTAAGGTTCGTCACATCGTTTTGTGAGTGCGTGTGGACTGAACTGGCCTTGCCGGCCAAGAGCGTGTCGGCGGACGTTTTGAGATACACGACAGGGTCAGCCGTGGTCGTGTCGGTCTTGACGGTGCCGGAGACGGTCGCGGAGGCAATCGGCGCGGACCCGCCGCCCGTGCCGCAATCGCCCGCCGCGGGTTCGAGCTGTGTCCCGGCATTGTTGACGCGCACACAGCGCGCCGCCGTCCAGCTCGATTGATTCGTCCCGCCGTGGGCGAGCGCGAGCAGCCCAGTGGCGTTCGCGAGGTCGAATGGGCTTCCGGTCCCACCGGGCGGCTGCAGCTGGCGCACGGTCTCGACGGCGACCGTCGCCACATCGGGCACGATCCAGATCTCGGCGTGCACGCGCCCCTGAATATTGATGGTGACGACGTAGTAGCTGTCGGCGGGCGTCGCGGCAAGATTGGGAATCAGATCGAGCCAGAGGTTTCCCCCGCCGTCGTTCAGTTGCCCGCTCGCGTTCAGATAACCCTTCACAACGCTCGGCCCGTATTCGACGCCGCCATAGGTCACGGCCTTGTTGCGCTGCGCGAAGACGAGCCCGTATTCGGGCGTGCCGCCGACCGTGGTCATGACGCGGGGATTCGCGCCCAGATCGTAGGCTCCGGTGATGTGAGTGGCGGCGCGCGCGGGAGGCGGGAGTAGGAAATAGGAAGTGGGAAGTAGGGCAAAGGCAACGATGAACAATGAACGCGGAACGATGAACGATCTTTTCATGGTCTTCTCCCGACTTCCTATTTCCTACTTCCTACTTCCGTTCTTCCGCTCACGAATCCTGCTTTCACTTTTCCTCGACCTCGACGACAAACTCAATCTGCGGCCCACGGGCGAGCCCTCCGCCGCGGCGCGAGACGAGCACCCCCAGGTCGTGCCGCGTGATGCGCAAGTCGAGGACGCGGGAGGCATTGGGATCGAGCGCCGTGGTCTGGCCGTCGGGCACGGTGCGGTGATCGATGGTGAGCGTCGAATAGAAATCAGCGAGCGGCGCCGAGGTCAGGACGATGTCCAGGGCGCGGAGGTAATCCATGGCGTCTTCGGCGAGCCACTCGGGATCGGTGCCAGCGATGGCCATGGCGCCGATGAAGCGCAGGGACGCGGTGCGCAAATCGGCGTCCGAGTTCGCGTCGAAAGAGACGTCCTGCGCCACGAGCACCAGCGCCGGCCAGTTCTGCACCGTGCCCGCTTCCTTATAGAAGGCGGCGAAGGGTGCGAGCTCGCGCCCCGCCGGCCGCCCGGCGTTCAGGATGTCGAGCGCGGCCTGCTGATCGCGCTGCAGGATAGCGATCAGTTGATTCACGAGCGGTTTGGCGAATCGGGCTTCATAGCGTGGCGTCATAAATCCTCGAAACGATGAACGCGGAACGATGAATGGTGTTCATCGTTCATCATTCATCGTTCATCCTTTTCCTCCCAGTTCCTTCGTCCCTAACAACGCGGTCTTCTCCTCAATTGCGCTGCTGATGATTTCGGTCCAGCGCTGGCTGCGTTCATCGCTCAGCACGATGAGGGGTCGCGCGGGCATGCGGCGCGTGCCGAGTTGATGAAACATCGCGTAGGGCAGGCGGGTGCCGAGGGTGAGCGACCCACCGTCCAGTTCCTCGACGCTTCCTGCGGCGCCGGGAGTGGTCAACGAATCGCGCAGCGCCCCGGTACGCACCAGTAGGGGCGATGCTCGCATCGTCCGTCGGCTGACGGACGGGGCAAGCCCCGCCCCTACACGTGCTGGCCACGGTGTTCCCTCGGCGCGGCCTTCGCTCGCAAACTGTTGCGCAACCATCTCGCGAAAATCGTCGGCGACGGCGGCCAGCGCGGGCGCGTTGTCGGCCAGCGCGTCCTCAAATGATTGGAGCGCCCGGCTGATCGAATCCGAATTGTCGGCGTAGGTGAACGAAATCATGTTTCTCTTCTTCCCTCACCCGTCCGTCCGTCGGCTGACGGACGGACACCCTCTCCCCAACGGAGAG
>JBEKUI010000275.1:0-5823 GCA_049515175.1 Terriglobia bacterium | reverse complement strand
GGCGGACTTCCTCCTTCCGCGATTCGCTGATGACGAGCGGGAGCAAATCGGGTTCGGGAAAGTACCGGTAGTCGTGCGCGAATTCCTTCGAACGCATGCCGTAGGTGCGCCCTTCCTTGCTGTCGTAGAGGCGAGTCTCCTGCGTGATTTCGCCGCCACTCTCGATCACATCGATCTGCCGCTCGATCTCGTAAGCGAGGGCCTTCTGTAGGAAGCGGAAAGAGTTCAGGTTCTTTACTTCCGTCTTGGTGCCGAGCGCGGTCGCGCCCGTCGCCCGCACGCTGACGTTGGCGTCGACGCGCAGGCTGCCCTCTTCCATGTTGCAGTCGGAGACCTCGAGATAGAGCATGATGGTCTTTAGTCGCGTTACATATTCGTAGGCTTCCTCAGGCGTGCTGATGTCCGGCTCGCTGACGATCTCGATCAGCGGCACACCCGTCCGGTTTAGATCGATGTAAGACTTGCGGTCCGAATCCGGAAAACCCTCGTGCAGCGATTTCCCCGCGTCCTCTTCCATGTGCACGCGGGTGATGCCGATGCGCTTGCTCTTCCCTTCCACTTCGATGTCGATCCAGCCGTGTTCGGAGAGCGGCTCGTCGTATTGCGAGATTTGATAGCCCTTGGGCAGGTCGGGATAGAAGTAGTTCTTGCGCGCGAAGCGCGAGCGCGGATTGATCGCGCAGTTGAGCGCCATCGCCGCCTTCATCGCCATGGTCACCGCCTCGCGATTCAGCACCGGCAGCGCCCCCGGCAGGCCCAGGCAGACGGGACAGGTGTTGGAGTTCGGCGGGTCGCCAAAGCGCGTCGAGCAGGCGCAGAAGATCTTCGACTGGGTCAGAAGCTGGACGTGCACCTCCAGCCCAATCACCGCTTCGTATTTGGCCCGCACGTCAGTCGTCACTGGCATCGATAGACTTCCCCTCCCTCAGAATGCGCCCTGCCCAAGGAACACCACTTTATTGTAAGGCTCCTGATTATACCGGAATCGCCGGCCCCGCAGGCGGTTTGCACAGGCCGGCAGCGACAAGCCCCAGCTCTAGACCGTCCGCGGGAGACGCGGCGCCGCCTCGTCACTTGTCACTCGTCACTGTTCTTACGGCGGGAAATTCATGCGGCGCAGGCAGGCTTGGTCGTGGGGCGCGAAGCGAGCTCTGTCAACTGTCCACTATTCACTGTTCACTTCATTCACCAGCGGAAATTCTCCACCAGGATGATGTCGGCGACCTCCTGGTCCACTTGGGTGAAGAGAATCCACCGGCCATCGGGGGAGACAGCAAGGCCCGCAGCGCCGCGGAAGGGGGGCTTCTCTGGCTCAACAATCTGAGTCACTTTGCTCGTGCTGAAGCGGAAGAATTCGATGGCCCTCGCGTTTGCGTCGTAGAAATAGATGCCCTCGGCCGTCAAGCCCCAATAACCATACAACAATGCCGCGAGCTGGGGAAGAACCAGCGTCTCCTCACCGCCTTCGACGGGAACCTTCCAAAGACCGGGCACAGTCTGACCCTTTGCGTAGTAAAGCGTCTTGCCGTCGGGAGACTCGAAAGCAGTGAAGCCGCCCTTCTTCGTCACCTGCACTGCCGGGCCCCCTTCGGCTGGCATCTTCCACACTTGCCAGTTGCCTGTGCGGTTAGAAGCGAAGTAAATCCGTCGCCCATCTCGCGACCAGCTCGCCACGGCGCTGTTTGATGTTCCGTTGGTCAAGCGCTGAGGCGGTCCCCCCTCGGCGCTCATCTTGAAAATCTCGAAATGACCTGGGGCAGCGCAGTCGAATACAATCTGCCGCCCGTCGGGCGACCAGCGGGGTGTGCCCGCCTCGGGGCCACCGAAATTGGTCAACTGGACGGGCTTAGACCCGTCGCTGTCGCAGACCCAGATCTCGCAGCAGTTGCCCGAGCGTGACGACCCAAAGACAATCCTCTTCCCGTCCGGCGAGAACTGCTGAGCCAGTTGGTCCTCTGTCGAGGCAATCAACTTGGTGGGTGGCTTGGCGCGGCCCGCCCCCCCTGAGCACTTCAAACCGCCAGATGTTGATGTTTCCGGACGCCTGTACGTAAGCGAGACGACGCCCATCGCGAGAAAGTGCGGGCAAGATTGCATTTTCTCTGCCCACGGGGAGCTGTTCAGCCTCGCCTCCCGCCACGGAGATCTTCCATAGCCCGATGGCGCCTCCTCTCGCCGATGAATAGATAAGGTGCGCACCGTCGGGGGTCCAGGTGAGCCCCCCGATGAAGGAGTTGTCGTGCGTCAGCCGCTTGGGCTCTCCGCCCGCAGCAGGGACAAGACACACCTCGCTCGCGTGCTCGAATGGGCGGACGAAGGCGAGAGTTCGTCCGTCGGGAGAGTAACGGGGGCCCCAATCTCCATAGAACGCTGACGGAGGCGGAGAAGTCACGGCACGCTTGTCTAAGGTCTCGACCGAGAGGACAGAAATCCTCGTGAGTTCTTGGCCCGGGATCTTCTCGCTGAAGGCCAGAAACTTCCCATCCGGCGACCAGCCGCCGAGCCCAACCCCCCTGTTGCCTCCCAGGCGCGGCGGGTATAGCTTCCGCTCGGGACCGCCGAGAGCCGGGACGAGATAGATTCCGTCTTCGCGCTCCGTGTGGCGATGAAAGGCGATGTAGCGGCCGTCGGGCGACCAGACGGGCGCTCCATCAGCCGCCGGGTTCGTGGTGAGCCGCAGGACGCTCTCGGTCCCAACCACCTTCACGTAGATATCCCAGTTGTCCTCCTTCTCCCCGTTCCACGCAAAGGCGATCTGATTGCCGTCCGGTGAAAAGGATGGCTCGGTTTCCTGGCCGGGGAAGGTGGTGAAGGGCACTGCTCTGAGAGGCAGCAAGGAGGGTTTGGTGGTGGCCGCCCGGCGAAGAATCCGGTCCCGCACACCACCGACGTTGAGGGCGAGGAGCACGGCGACCACGACCACGATCGCGCCACCGGCCACGGCGGCGAGCCAGTCTCTGACCTGCCCTGGGGCGGGTTTGAAACCCGCCCCTACATCCACCGGCGCGATGAATCGATACCCCCGCCGCGCCAGCGTCTCGACGAAACGCGGGTTATCGGCGGAATCGTCCAGCGCCTCGCGAATCTTGTTGATGGCTTTGTTGACCCCGTGCTCGAAATCCACAAACGTGTCCGTGGACCACAGCGCCTTCTCCAGCTCCTCGCGCGTCACGATCTCGCCCGGCCGCTCGAGCAGCATCGCCAGAACTTTGAACGGTTGCTCCTGAAGCTTGATCTTCACGCCGTCGCGGCGCAATTCCCCCGCGCGAAGATTCACTTCGTAGATTCCGAACCGGACCAGGTGTGGAAGGGTGGTCGGATCAGGCATGGCACAGCCACCCGCTGGCGGGGAGTGTACCACTTACCGGAGTGTCAATCAACTATCCGGCAACCAGGGGATGGGTCTCCCTAACTCACTGAACACACAAGATTTAACCGGGAACAAGGGCTTCCTCAACGAAGGACTGACCGTCCATTGAGGTCCCAAATCCCTTAGCCAAAAGTCGGCCCCATCACGCGATTCGCGGAGGTGGGCGACATGAAGAGCAGGGACTCGGGATTAGGGGTTGGGGGTTCTGTAAGAGGAGCAAGGGGTTGGGGACGAGAGAAGAGGGAGTGGGGGCTACGGGCTGGGGGCTGGGGCAGAAAGACTGGAGTTTGGGCGGGGGTGGTGCTCATTCTCGCGGCGGCAACCGGCCCAAGCGGCCTCGCCAGGGACGCAGGCGCAGAACCGGGGATCAAGCTGACCGTTGCTCTGCACGTTTATGACTACGCTCAAGTCGAAGCGGGTGAATTGGCACGCGCCCAGAATGAAGCTTCGACGGTTCTCGAACGGATTGGGATTGAGGCGGTCTGGCTCGACTGTCCGGTGCCGGGGCAACAATCGACCTCGGCGGACGATTGCCGCGGCACGGCGGCCCGCCCGGCGCTGGTGCTGCGCATCCTGCCGCAGGCGATGGCGGAGCGCATGGCGCGCGACAAGGCTTCGTTGGGCTTTGCCCAGAACGGTGACGCCGTCATGCCGGGCTTCGTGGCGAGCGTGTTCTATCACCGCGTCGAGAGGCTGGCCGTGGAGCTGAGCTGCGCGCGCGCCGTGATTTTGGGTTACGCGCTGGCGCATGAGATCGGCCACCTGCTGCTCGGCACCAACAGCCACTCCCCCAACGGCATCATGCGCGCGCAGTGGACAGAAAGAGATCTTCTCTCCGCCAGCGCCGGTCGGTTCGGGTTCTTTCCGCAACAGGGCGCAAAGATGCGCGCCGGGGTGCAGGCGCGGAGGGGACGGATGGAACCGCCAAAGGCTCCGCCGCTTCAGGCCTCGGCGGCCGTACCGAAGCCGTAACGATTTCCGAGAGCGGAAGTGCGAGGGCCGCGCAGTCAGGCCGGCTTGAAGACGCTGCGCAGATAATTCACGTCATAGCGAGTGCTCTCGACGGGGCCGAGGGGTTTGGTGGTGCCTTCGATGTGCATCCAGCCGCGATAGCCGATGTCGGCCATCGCCTTGCGGACCTCCGGAAAATTCATCGAGCCTTTGCCGTAGAGATTATCGTTGTCTTTGGCGTGAAACTCGCAGATGCGCTTCCCCAGCCAGCGGATTTCCTTGAAAATGTCGTACCCGGCCTTTTGCGAATTGCCCACGTCGTAGTAAACCTGCACGGCAGACGAGCCCACGCGGTCGATGATGTCCACGTGCTGCTCGGCGCTCAGCCAGCTTTCCAGGCCCAGGATGACGCCCGCCTTCTCCGCCTTGGGCGCGACGCGCTTGAGGGCGGCGACAACGGCGTCCGTGCCTGGCTTGTCGTTGCGCAGGTCGCCGTTGCCGAAGAAGGGCACAAGCACCACGGTCTGTCCGAGAGCCGTGCAGACATCGATGCTGTCGGCGAGCCACTGCTCGGCGCGCGGATCACTCTTGAGCGGAATCTCATTGAGTGTGCCGAGGGCGAGCGAAGCCACCGGTATGCCGGTCTGCTTCGACATCTCCAAATACTTCTTCTGCAGTTCGGGCTTGCGCAGCGGCAAGTCGTCGCGCCAGTTGCCCACGTCCACCATCACTCCGTCCAGCCCGATCTGCTTGGCGAGCTCCAGCGACGCGGGATCGGTTCGCTTTCCAATCGTCCAGTCGCACGCGCCTATCTTCACTTCCGGCGCGGCGGCTTTGAGCGCCCTCACCTTGATGGCCAAGCCGGCCACAGCCAGCCCAAAAAGCATTTCTCTTCGCGTAATCTCTCGATGTTTCATGTGTGCGACTCCTTCTGTCGGTTGAACAAGCACAGAATCTTAATCATTTTGGGTGACGCCTGCACCACAGCGTGCACGGCAGAGCGAATGATCTGCACTTGGGGGAAATGCGGAGTCTTCGTCATCCTTCAGTTGGCGGACTCCTCAGCCTGACAGATACCTCCCGCTACGCCTTCAGGCCCTTCAGGTTTGCTTCCAGGCGTTCCGTGGACTTCGCCACTTCCTCCCAGGTCACCTGCTCGTGCCGGTAGGCAGCCGTACGGCCGAGGATAGTGGTCATATTGCTGCGTACGCTGGGCGCCACCGTGGAGTTGGAATAGTCACCCTTGGTCACGCTCTCGTAAAATGTGGCGATGTTGCGAATCGCGCCGTTGGCATACATGTTCTCCGCCTTGCCGCCCGCATAGGGATTCTTGCCGAGAATGGAGACGTCACCCGAGTAGTGAGTATCCACCGTGCCCTCGGTGCCGTACATGCGGCAGAGGATGTCGTCCCAGCCCGCACCGAACTGCTTCGAGCAGAAGGTGACGATCAGATCATTCGCGAAAGTAAAGATCACCGAGAAGTGATCCCAGCAATCGCCGG
>JBEKUI010000274.1:0-9352 GCA_049515175.1 Terriglobia bacterium | reverse complement strand
CATTGGCCAGTAACTGTTGCGCGCCCGCCCGAGCGAACTGTTGCGCACCATCAGGGAGTTAAGATTGCGCTCGTAGCCGTGGCCCACGCCGAAGAAGTCTCCCAGCGGCACGTCGACGCTAGGCGTCTTGGAGCCGTCGTAATAGACGCGCAGACGGGCCAGGCGTGGCCAGCCGTATTCGTTGTCGGCCACCGTGACCCAGAGGTGCGTGACGATTCCCGGGCCTTGCAGGTCCGCCAGCACCACCGTCTCACCCGGAATGGGATGCTTGCAGTCGTCGTTGCTATCCACATAAGGGTTATTGCTGGAGCTTCGATACGCGGAGAAGTTCTTCAGGCGCGGCAGGTCTCCCACATCGAGAGGGTCCGCGGCGGGGGTTTGGGCCCATGTTGATCCCGATAGGAGCAACAGCGCGGCGATTAGGTAAACCATGTTCCTCTCCTCAGCGTGGCGGCGTTCGGTGATGACTCGAAAACGATGAAATCAAACTCTCACGCCATTCCACTGATAGGCGGAGTCTTCGGCTAGACGCCACGAAGGCCATCGGCGGGCGCTACGGTCTTTGGCAATTTCCGGGACTCGAAATGCCGGGCACGATCTAAGGCTGCACCTGAACGCTCCGCAGCATTTCGATTTCGCTCTTGTCGAGTTTTTCGCGCAGGGCGCGGAAACGCTCGGCCTGCTGAGGAGCGCGCGGATCTTTGGTGCGCTGGTAGAGGATCATGAGATTCAGGTTCGCCGTGTAATTTTCGGGGCGCAGTTCGAGCGCCCGCGTAAGCGACTTCTCAGCTTGGGGATAATCCTTGAGCTTGAGACAGATCGCCCCCATCTCGGCATGGGCCTCCGACATTTCCGGAAACGCCTGAAGCGCCAGCTGTAGCTGCTTCAACGCTCCCGTATAATCCCCGGCTTGATTCTCCAGGCGGCCGAGATAGAAATGCGCGCCGGGAGCGGTCTGCGGGTACTTCGCGGCGGCCTCGAGTTCGGGCCGGGCTTTATCGTTATCGTGATTCTTGAGGAAGGCTGCGCCCAGGGCGAGCAACCCCCAGGGATCGTCAGGCTTGAGCTGGCGGTACTTCTGGAAAACGGGAATGGCTTCGCTCGCGTCGGTGCGGGGAAGAATCACCCGTCCGAAGGCGTAGTTGTAGTAGGGGTTTTCGGGGTCGAGCTGTACGGCGCGCTTCAAGGAGTCGTAGGCTTCCTGCAAGAGACTCTCCTCGATGCACGCGATTCCCCAGAAAAAGTGGATGCCGGCGTTCTGGGGTGCGAGGTCGCGGGCGTGCGCGAGATAGCCGAGCGCGCCCTTGTGATCGTGCTGGTCGTAGGCGACACGTGCCAGGTCGAGCAGCAACGGCACGTCGTTCGGGCGGTACTGCGCGGCCTCCTCGAGCGCCTCGCGCGCCGGGGCGAGATTCCCGCGGCGCTTTTCAAGCAGGCCCAGAGTGTAAAACAATTCGTAAGTGCCCTGGCGCTGGGCGCGCGCGCGGAGCAGGCGTGCTGCGACATCGCTCGCGCCGTGCGACTCGAGCACGGGAAGAATCGGAAACACGTCCGCGTCGCCCGTCTGCGGGTTCTGGAGCAGGCGGTCGGCAGCGGCAGCGGCTTCTGGGAGCTTGCCGGTGGCGGCGAGCGCCGCGCATTTCACCGCCAGCGCTTGGGGAATCTCCTGGTCCGCAGCGGAGAGGCGAGCCAGCCGGTCGAGCGCGGGTGGGAACGATCCCTGCCGTTCCAAGAGCAGCGCGCTCTGAAAGATCGCCTCGCGGTTGTCCGGCTGGAAGCGCAGCAGCTTTTCGTAGATGTCGAGGGCCTTTTTCGCGGCGCCGGGATCCTTGGCCGAGTTCTCCTGATAAATTCGCCCCAGGTTCAGGTACGCGCCTGTGAAGTGGGGAATGAGTGCAATGGCCTTCCGGAGATTCGCCTCGGCGGCCGCGTAGTTTCCCGCGCTCGCCTCGACCACACCCAGCAGGCCGTAAAGATTGCCGTTGTTGGGAAACTCCTGCATGGCCCGTGTCAACTCAGCGCGCGCCCCCGCCAGGTCTCGATCCTGGACGAGCTGTTGGATCTTCTGCAGTTCTTCGTCAAGAGCGTCCGTGGCTGCACCGGCGCGCGCCGCCGGGAAAAGCAGGGCGGCGATGAGCAGCGCCAGCGTCGCGCGGCGAGCCGTCGGGCGGGTTATGCGAGTCGGGTGATTCCGGTCCACCATCGACCAGACTACACAGAGGTGCGGCCCCATGGCAACACAGGTCTTCGATCGGGGAGGGGCGGCCCTACCAGCCCTCTCAGCTATGAGGAGGGCTCGAGCAGAGCGCGACGCAGGGCGGGCAACGTGGCGCGGTGGTCGCCGCAGAAATAGTAGCTCTCCCCGCCGTCGGCGACCGTGCGGACCAGAATTGTTTTGTGAGGGCGGAAGTAGTAGCCGGCGTCGGTTTTCGGCAGCTCGTGATGAATATCGCCCTGAATCGGCACGAGGTCGAACACCGCGGTCGTGAAGCGGCGAATCGTGCGGCCCTGCTGATGCGCGACGTTGCGGGCCATCGCCAGAGCCTTGAGATAGACCTCGGGCCCCATGATCGCCGATCCGAAGCTGAGCAGGACGCCGCCTTCGAGGTTCTCGACCGAGCGCGCGAAGATGAGGAAATCACGATAGCTCGCTGCGCCCAACGCCGCGCCGTCGCAATTGGGATGCTCGTGAGTGATGTCGTAGCCGATTCCGGCGTGCACGGTTGCCGGCACGGCGTTCCGGTAGGCTGCCGCAAAGATGCTCACGTCTTTGTGCGCGAAATCGCTCGACTCGATTCTTCTCCCCACGTTCTCACCCAGGCCGAGTTCCAGTTCCGCCGCCTCGCGGATGATGTCATTGAGTTCGCCGGTTTCGCGCCAGAGGCCGAACTCCCCGCTGCGAATGTAGCGCGCCACGCTTTCCGTGGAGGCGCCGGCCCGCGCCAGTTCGTAGTCATGAATCGCGCTGGCGCCGTTGGTTGCGATGTGCGTGAGACAGCCGCGCTCGATGAGGTCGATCAGATGACGGCTCACTCCCGACTTGATGACGTGCGCTCCCATCATTAGGATGCGGGCGGCGCCGCGAGCCCTGGCGGCGTCGATTCGCCGGGCGAGTTCGATCAAGTGGGGATGCGAATAAGGAGGAGGTGTCTCATCCAGACTCAGAACGTCGCCGACCCGCATGTCGTGCTGCCGCTCGGCCAGCGGCTTGATGAGCAGCCGCGAACGATCAAAACTCTCGAACTTGGACTTCATCGCTTAGAACTGCCTGCGCTCCCCGCGCCGATTGCGGGAGGACGACCACCCGCATGGAGCCGAAACGAAGGGATGGTAGCAGGGTTTTGCGATGATTGGTACCCCATGGGGCCGCCGGGCAATGCCACAGCGGGCAGCATCAGATGGAGATAAGCCCGGAGCCGAAGAAAACCGCATGCACATTCCGCCGCGAAAAGGCCACGTGACCTCGCTCCGCATCAACGCGGAAGCTTACCCTTTGTCTCCAGGCACTTCAATCAAGAACTATCCAATCGTCGAAATCGCGTAAGGCACCAGGGGCAAAGCCCACTGAGCCTAATCAGCACTCGTTGCAGACTCCTCCGCACGGCGGGCAAGGTCGCACCAAGAGTTTTTTTTGAGGCGAGCTTGCTCGGCGCGAAGGAAGGCGTAGGCCATCGTGACCAGGGTGACGTGATGATGCCATCCCAACCAGTGACGGCCTTCAAAATGATCGAGGCCGAGTTCGTCCTTGAGCTCGCGGTAATCCATTTCAATCCGCCAACGCGCATGCGCGATGCGCACCAAGCGACGCAGGCCGGGCACGCCCGGGCCCCACTGGGCCAACCAGTACTTGCGAGGTCCCGGTTGCCCGGCCGGCCATTCGATCAGCAACCATTCGGCGACGCGCGCCGGGTGCTCCTGCGCTCGCCAGCCGTGGGCGGCCCAAACCGGCAGGCGGGCGAAGCGCGAGCGCTGTGGGCCCCGAGTTCCCTCGCGCCAACTCACCGTCCGCCAGCGCGCGGCGGGCCACTGGCGGGCCACGGTCGCCAAGTCCTGAGGCCGCGGCATCGCTTCCCGGGGCGGGTAGCGCCGCGGCCGACCGGTGGGTCGCGGCGGCGGCAGGGGTACCGCGTTGGGGTCTGCGGTCCAAACCACGGTCTTGGGCTCCACGGCCATCACGTAGGACAACTTCCGACGGCGCAACTGCTCCCGAAAATCAAAATCGTTGCCGTAAGCCGAGTCCGCCACCACCGGCAGCTGGGGCAGGCCCCAACTCAACATCTGGTCGACCAATTCCAAGGCCAGTTCCTTTTGGCTCCGATAGGCGAGGCCTTCCGGCAACTTCACTTCCTGGGCCCGTTCCCGGTTCTGCAGCCATTCCCGCGGCAAATACAACCGCCAACCCAGCGGACAACTGGCCTCGCCGCTCGACCAGTGCAGGGTCACGGCCACTTGGCAGTTGGCCACCTTGCCCAAAGCTCCGCAGTATTGCCGGGCCACGCCCACCGAGTGCTCACCCGCCTTGGGAAACGAGGTCTCGTCCAGAATCCATACTTCCGCATCGCTAAGCAGGTCCACGACTTGGCGCGCCAGCTCCCCTTGCACCGCCTCCACGGCCCAGGGACTCTGTCCTACGAACTGGCGCAGCGCCTGGACGTCGGCACCGGGAATCCGCTGGGCCAAGGGCTCGATGGATTTGCGCTCCCCGTCCAGCAGCAACCCCTGGATGTATGTGCGGGCCCAATGCCGTCGCTCGCTCCGGCCCAGGGGAGCGAGCAAATCCTCGAGAAACGCTGTCAAGCGTTGATCGAGAGCTTTTAACTCCCGGGATGTCATGCCCAGAGGATAATGCCATCTCGAAGAGGAGTCAAGAGTAACTTAACCTAGTACTATTAGGAGGCTTGTTATGACCCGCCACACCCCCGTATGGAGCACCTCGGGTCGAGGGCTGGCTCTCGGCTCTCTGGTGGTGGTCCTTGTCATTTCTTCTCTGGATGCCCGAACGCAAGAGCGAGGGATCCCTCTCGACCCGTCTCCCGGTCCCCAGCAACTTGCGGAGCTTCCGCGCCCGCTAACGGGCGAGCAAGTCGTCGAGCGGGTGTCGCCGACGGTAGTGATGATTCTGGTCGGGCAAGGAAGCGGCCAGCTTGCAGGAGTTGGTTCTGGCGTCATTGTGGGACGCGAGGGCATGCTACTCACGGCTTACCATGTCGTGAAGGACGCCAAGGAGATCCAGGTACGGCTGAAAAATCATGAGGTTTACGACAACGTCGATTTGATGGCTGTGGACGAGCGGCGCGACATCGCCGCGTTGCGATTGCGGGCCGCGGGGCTCGAAGGGGTGGCGACTGCCCCCGCCGATGCGGTCAAACCCGGAGAGACCGTTTACGTCGTCTCGAACCCGGAAGCTCTCGGCTGGACTGCTTCGGCAGGCGTTCTGAGCGCCTCACGGATGGCGGATGAGGTTCCCGGAGCCGGGACGGGCTACCGAATTCTCCAGTTCACAGCGCCGGTTTCGCCCGGCTCCAGTGGCGGGGCGCTGGTGGATGCCCAGGGACGATTACTGGGCATTGTGGTCGCCTCCAAGAGTGGCCAGAACCTGAACTTCACCGTTCCCATTGAGAGCGTCGTGGGCCTGGCGAACGCCAAATCGCTCACGCCGATGGGCTCCGGCAAGGACCTGAGCCTTCCCGAGCCGACGCATCCGCCCCAGTCCTCGGCTATCGCCAAGGCCGATCCCGTTCAGATGATTCGTTCCATCCGCACGTTCTGCGTGCTGGGAAGCAATGAATTCCCGGCCGAACCTTTGGAAAAAAAGCTGCTCGAAAAAGAGGAATTCAAATCGGGGCACTGGCTGCTGGTCAAGGATCGGCGCAGCGCGGATCTGATCATCGAGCTGGACCGGAAATTCCTGACCTGGGACTTCACCTACCGCATGACCCACCAGACCACTGGAATCATTCTGGGCGCGGGAAAGGCAATCAAGTGGGACGGAGTGCGTGCCGCGCCCGAAATTGCAGATCAGATCGTCGAACGTTTGAGGTATCTGGCCAAATCGTCAGAACCGAGTCTGGAGCGGCGTGAGGGGAAAGGGAAAGACAAGAAATAGAGTTTTGCGTCGTCTGATGTCTTGAACTTACCTTGTCGCCGCGCGAGGTAAGACCCTAAGACGGGTACTGAGAAAGTCGCCGGTAGGCAACATCGTCATCCACATCAAGCAGGATTCCCCCGTCATCGACCTCCACGAAGCTTGTCCGGTCGCGATAGTTGTGGACGACGAGATTGGCGCCTTGCTCGGGGCCGAGGTTCAAGAGTTCGTCGAAGAGCGTGCGGCTGATGAGGACCGGGTGGCCGCGCTGGACTTGATGGGTGGGGATCACGACGGGAGCGCGCGACAAACGAAAAGACTCCACGAGCTTTCGCACCGTTGTGGAAGTCGCGGTGGGATGGTCGACCAGGCAAAGCACGAGACCTTCGAGGTTTGGCTGGTCGAGAGCGCGCAGTCCGGCTTGCAGCGATGACGTTTGGCCGCGGCGGTATTCGGGATTAATCACCACCTCGACTTCGGCCAGGTTGGCCGCCTGCCGAATTTCCTCCGCGTGATGGCCGAGCACCACAGCAATACGGTCGATCCCCGCTTCGCGCAGCATAGCGATTATGGTTTCGAGGAAGGTTTGCCCGCAATAAATGAGCAGCGCCTTGTCGCGGCCCATACGGGACGATTCACCGGCGGCGAGGATCAATCCAGCGATCATAAAGAAGAGGGAGTAGGAAATAGGAAGTGGGAAGTAGGGCAAGACGGCCTGCTGAATCCACGTATTTTCCTACTTCCTACTTCCAATACCTGTCTTTCGCTGCAAAGCCAAGGATGGAACCGCCGTCGCATTGCGGCGCACCGCAATCATCTCCGCGACGATGGCGACGGCGATCTCTTCCGGCGTGAGCGCGCCGATATCGAGCCCGACGGGCGAGTGGACCTGTTCGATCTTCTCCGCTGGCACGCCTTCGCCTTCCAGCACTTTCGCAATCTCAATGAATTTGCGCTTGGAGCCGATCATGCCGATGTAGCGCGCCGGAGTCGTGAGCGCCCAGCGCAAGCAGGTCAGGTCGCCTTTGTGGCCACGCGTGACCAACACCAGATAGGCGAAATCGTTGATCTTGAGTTTGGGAAAGATCTCTTCCCACGCGCCGGCGTGCGTTTCACTCGCGTCCGGGAAGCGCTCTTTATTGGCGAAGGCCGGCCGGTCATCAATCACCACCACCTCAAACCCCGCCACGCTCGCGACCTTGGCGAGATAGAGCGAAACGTGGCCGCCGCCAAAGATGTAGGCGGTGGGCGCGGCGAGAATCGGCTCGACGAAAATGTCGAGCGAGCCGCCGCAGATCAGGCCGTTGTCGTACTCGGGCTGATTGTTGAGATTGAAGTGCAGGCGCCGCGGCTTCTCCTCGCGCATTACATCCTGCGCCACGGACCACACCTCGGCTTCGACGCATCCGCCCCCCACGGTGCCCACGATCGAACCATCGTCGCGGACCAGGATCTTCGAGCTTTCGTAGCTCGGGATCGAGCCTTGCACCTGAATGATGGTGGCGAGCGCTGCTTTGCGCCCCTCTTTTCGCAGCTTGGCAATTTCCGCGAAGATATCCATCCTCCGTAGGTTAAACAGCGGCCCCCGTGATGTCAACGGAAGACGCTTGGAGGTAGCGGCCGCGGGCGGTAGAATGCGCCTTACAAGGTGGCCGTTGCGGTATATACCGCCGTCATGCGACACAAGGCCGCCCAGCGCGCCCAGGACCGGTACGCAATGTGAGGGGGTATCGAGAAAAACGCGCGCGGGTGCGCCGCGATGGGAACATTTGGTCTCTTGATTTCCGGTTCAAGATACGATAGAGTGCTAGCCTATGCGCGAAGGGGGAGCTGGCGGGGAGAGGGGTGGGTGCAAGCGGTTTGCAGGAGAGCTTTCCGGCCCTTCGATAGCAAGGGCCCAAAGCTGGGAAGTCATTGAAAAGAAGGAACTTTTTCAAAAATGTCCGTCAAAACGAAGCTAACAGGCTTAAGTGCTCTGGGGTCAATAGGATGCGTGCGTATTTGGGGCGATTTTCGTGCTGGATTCGTTTTGGGAGTTTTTGCATGAGGGTTGCAACAGCGTCCCGGTTCGATGACCCTCAGAAGTTGTTTTTGGAACAACCTGGCGAGGCGGAGGAATTATGAAGGCAGTCCGTTTTCACGAGCACGGCGGGCCGGAAGTTCTGAAGTACGAGGACGCGCCTGACCCGAAGATTCAAGCCAACGAAGTTCTGGTCAAGGTCAAGGCGTGCGCGCTGAACCATCTCGATATCTGGGTACGCGGAGGCGTGCGACGCTGGCAATTGTCCATGCCGCACATCGTGGGCGCCGACATTTCAGGCGAGGTCGCGGAAGCCGGTTCGCTCGTCACGCGATTCAAGCCTGGCGACCGCGTGCTGCTTTCGCCGGGCATCAGTTGCGGGCAGTGCGAGGCATGCTTCAAGGGGTTCGACAGCGCCTGCCGGAGCTATACGCTATACGGAGTTCTGGTGGACGGCGGCTACGCCGAATATGTGAAAGCCGCCGAGATGAACGTCATCCCGATTCCCGGAGACCTGAGCTTTGACGAAGCGGCCGCCGTGCCGCTGGTTTTTGTCACTGCCTGGCACATGCTCTTCACGCGCGCGGGACTGAAGCCCGGCGAGGATGTGCTGGTCATCGGCGCGGGTTCGGGGGTGGGGATGGCGGCGGTCCAGATCTGCAAGCTGGTGGGCGCGCGCGTCATCGCCACGGCGGGCGCGGATTGGAAGCTCGAAAAGGCCCGCGCGCTGGGCGCCGATGAAGTGATCAATCACAGCAAGCAGTCGATTGCCGAGGAAGTAAAGCGCCTCACCGCCAAGCGCGGCGTGGATCTCGTTTTTGAACACGTGGGCGCGGCAGTCTGGGAAGATTGCTTCGAGTCGCTCGCCACTTACGGGCGCCTCGTTACCTGCGGCACCACCGCGGGGCCGGAAGTGAAGCTCAATCTCCAAATCCTCTATGGCCGGCAGCGCTCGATCCTCGGTTCGTTCATGGGCGGCAAAGCGGAGTTGCTGGAGGCGCTGAAATTCATCGGACAGCGGCGTCTCAAAGGCGTGATCGATTCCGCCTTCCCACTTGCGGAAGCTCGCGCCGCGCAGGAGAAGATGGAAAGCCGCAATTTCTTCGGGAAAATTCTGCTGCATCCGTAGGGGCGGGGCTTGCCCCGCCCCTACCACTACAAGGGAGTGCCTCATCGTGAAGATTTCCAAGTTCCCGTTCGTCGTTCTTATTGGCTTGCTTTTTTGTCCCCTGGCGCGCGCTCAACAA
>JBEKUI010000273.1:0-5855 GCA_049515175.1 Terriglobia bacterium | reverse complement strand
GGGCGGCGGGGGAACTGGTCCTGGCCTGAGCCTCAGCCCCCGGCCCACTTTCGCTCCTGCGCCAATTGGCCCCACGGCGAGCCGTCTCAGGACACCTAGCGCGAAGTTCTGAGACAGCCTCCGAAGGGTCTGCGCCAGCCGCGTCAAGCCGCCGACACATTAAGAATGGACCGCAGATCCCGGCTTGACTTTGGGTCTGGTTGGAACTACGTTTAGTCTAGATGGGAAAGTGCATAGGCCTTTGTAGGCGGATGAGGGTCAGCGCATGAAACATCGGTTTACCATCGCAATCCCCATCGCTTTGCTTGGAGCGTTGCTTCTTGTATCGCCTGCCGGCGCCCAAAGGGGTTTTGGGGCCAGACCAGCCCCTAGGGGTCGAGCGGCGGTGGGGCGCTCTTTCGGAGCGGGCAGGAGAGGATCAGTCCGCCCCCCTCATGCCCTGCACTCAAGTTTTCGTAGTAGAGGACGAGGTTGGGGATGGGGATCAGGATGGGGACCGGGATGGGGATATCTGCCCTACCCGGACTACTACGACTACTCTGATTACGGCCCGGCGATGATCGAAGCGCCTCCGCCGGAGAGCGTAGCCCAGCCCGCTCAGACTGCGCCGCCGGAGAGGGTGCCCAACCCCATCGTACTCGAGAGGCAAGGGGATCAATGGGTTCAGATCACGGGTTACCGGCAAGCGCCTGCTCCCGCGGAAACTGCGCCGCCGAAAACCGTGGAAGTGACCCATCGGCCTGCTTCTATGCCGAGCCGCAACGAAGCCGCCGAACCCCCTCGCGAGCTTCCCCCGGCCGTACTGGTGTTTCGCGACGGGCATGAGGAAGAGTCGAAAAGCTACACGATCATCGGCAAAACCTTGTACATGAGCACGAATTACTGGACCAGTGGCTCGTGGACCAGAAAGATTGAAATTGGCAGCTTGGATGTTCCCGCCACCCTGAAGCTGAACCAGGAACGCGGTTCGAAATTCCGCCTGCCGTCCGGACCGCAGGAAGTCTTGATCCGATAGTAAGAGAAAACCGCAGAGTAATGTGCTGCTGCGCTCGACTCCGCACTACCCACCCTAAAAATTCTCGCGGGCGGCGCATATCCGTCAGCTGACGGACGCGGTTTGCGATGTGTGCGAAGGGGACGGGCGCGGGCGGTGCGACGGGCGGTAGGGGCGGTTCATGAACCGCCCAACGAGGGCGCATCATGATGCGCCCCTACAAAGACCGCTGGAGGCGAACATGATCTTCAAGCAACTCATTAGGACATTGGCAGTTGCAGGAGCGGCATGGGTGCTCGTCGGTGCGGCCAATGCCCAACAGGGAAAGTGGGCAGCCCCAAGCGACCCAACCGCTAAATCTCTTATCGACATGGAACGTCAGTGGGCGGAGCAGGAATGCACTCACAGCGCGATTGAGCAAACCATCCTGGCCGACGATTTCCAAGGTACGACTCCGGAGGGAAATCGCTACTCAAAGTCGCAAGCCGTCGAAACTTCACCGCCTGAGGCGCACGAGTGTCGCTTGCACGATGCCCAGGTCCATTTCTTCGGCGAGAATATCGCCGTCGTCTACGGAAGTGAAAGCTCCATCAGGAAAGCGAGCGATGGAAAGGAGTACACCCGAAGCCTGGTCTGGACAGACACGTGGCTGAAGCGGAACGGGAAGTGGCAAGTCGTCGCAGCGCAGGACATGCGGACCGATGGCAAGTAATCGCTCTGGCGAGAGCGCTCGGGGGTCGATTTCGCGGCGGCGCGCCGTTGCCCCCAAAATGCAACATTACGTGCTGCCTGCCTGATGCAGCCTGGTAGGGTAAGTCCTTTGAAAACAGGATGGGTCGAGGTGGAAACGCAACGGAAAGAGTATTCTGTTGCGCTGGAGAAAGGGGTTTCACTTCGCCCAACTCGCGTGCGCCGACGCGGAGACCGGCGCGTGGACCTCAAAATAGTGCCCCGTGACTGCCCTGCAATGCGCTAATCCCCATGGGCGCTTTGTTGATGTCGATGACCCACCATCGTGTGAACGATAGGAAGAATGCGTTCCAGAGTAACGGGCTTGCCGACAAACATCGTGATGCCGACCGCGTTGGCACGCTTCCTGACCGCCGCATCGTCATACGCGGTGATCATAGCAACAGGAACGCTGGCATTCAGCCGGGAAGCGCGGACTCGTTCCGCAAGTTTGAACCCATCCAAATTCGGCATATTCGCGTCCACGAGAATTGCGTCGAATTTCTGTTTTTCCAGTTCCTTGGCGGCTTCCAGGCTGTCGAGCAGCGCGACGGTTTCCAATCCGTCCTGCTGCAGAAACGCCTCAATCACCTTCAACGACAGGCGATCATCATCGACGACCAGAATCTTGGCTGGCATGTGCGCCCCCAGTGATATTCAGATCGAATTCCCTAACCGTGCCCTGCGAGGTTCATTCTACACCCACAGTATACCAAAATCGCGGCCGGCTAGTGGCGCAGTTCGCCTTGCTGTGCAGCGGGCTGCGACCTCCTTGATTACCTCTCAGTAGAGCGTCATTAACGCTGCCTGGGCGGGCCTGTGTTGCCTGTCTGTCCGACACCGCCACGTACTTCATGGTGCTGCCAATGGCCTTATGCCCGAGCGGGCAGCGCAGAGTTGGTCTGTAACTCTGCGGCCCTGTTTCTGAAGAACGAACCGCAGAGCGGGTAGATACAAGCGCAGACCTCCGTTTTGAGGTCTGCGGCTTTGAAAGAACCGCGGACCTACAAATCAGGTCCGCGCTACTCGCTTCGATGAATCGTCATTCCCGCGCAAGCGGGAATCCAGGGTGGACCCCCGCCTACGCGGGGGTGACAAGGAAGAGCGGGGGTGACAAGGAAGAGCGGGGGTGAAGGCCGCGTCCGACCTACGGCTTACGCTGCGGGCTAAATTCTCAGGCCCCTGCCGGGCCTAATGTTTCGGGCGGCGGCTTTTCGTCTTGGTGTCTGCGAAGAGTACGAGCCCGTCAGCTGACGGGTTCGGCCCCTTCAGGCTGGTCCGGGTTGAGGTCCGAAGCGGGAAGAGAAGTCTCGACGTCCCCCGGCGCTCGGCCCTGAGTCCGCGCCTCGCGGCGAGCCGCGCGTTTGTCGGCCTTCATTTTCGCCTTCTCCAGACGTTTGACTTCCTTCTGTCGTTTCTGAAACGTGGATCGCTGTCGACCTGCCATGCAGGCTCCTTTCACCGTTTTACGGGGAACAAATTCCGGGCGAAGATCGCGGGCCTTACCAGCGAGGCTCGCGCGAGGAGCGGGGCCCGCTGTCGCGGCCACCACCACCACCGCCCCGGCGCTTTCCGCCGAAGCCGCCACCACCACCGCCGCCCGGACGGAATCCCGAGCTGCGCTCCGGCTTGGGGCGCGCTTCATTGACGGTGAGCGCCCGTCCGCCGAAATCCTTGCCGTTCAGAGCGGTGATCGCCTTCGCCGCGTCCTCGTCCGAAACCATTTCCACGAAGGCGAAGCCGCGTGACTTCCCGGTGTCGCGGTCGGTCATGATCCGGACTTGCTGCACTTCTCCGAGCGGGGTGAAGAGCTCCCGGAGCGAGTCTTCGGTTGTGTCAAACGTCAGGTTGCCAACAAAAAGGTTCTTCATTGATTCCTCTCAAAAGTTGATTGACTCGCGCGCCGCAGATTCGAAATGGACGGGGCTTCGCCCGGCCCCCGAAGAGAAATGCCGCGGGAGGCGCATCCCGAGTACCCGCATCGGGGCAGGTACATCGCTCGGGTTGCGGTCTGTCCGGTCTTTAGAACAGCACCTTAGTATATCACGATTGGAGATTAAAGACTTCTTCCAGTCGCGTGAGCTTTGCGGTTGTTACGACCCCTCGGCTTGTCGTTCCCGCGCCCGCTTACGCGGGGGTGACAACCTTGGGCGGGAATGAACGCGTCCGGTGGCGCATGCCCGTCAGCTGACCGGTACATTTTGCCATGTGTGCGAAGCGGAGATGTAGCGCCCACCTTCAGGTGGGCACATGCCGACCTAAAGATCGGCGCTACGTGCTGCCGCCCATCGCGACGCGGCTTGGGCGGCGGCCTAATTGACTGCGATCACCAGGATGGTCGCGTCATCCTGAAAGTGGCCGTCACAAAAGCGGGTGGCCTCCGCCAGCAGGCGGTGATTCAACTCGGCGGCAGACGACGTCCGGTGGGCTTGCGCGAAACTCGCCACCCGGTCGTCTCCAAATTCCTCCCCGTCGGCCGCCGAAGCTTCCGTAATTCCATCCGTGAACAACATCAGCCGGTCGCCGGATTCGAGTTCCACCGCCGCGTCCTGATATTCCCAGGTGGGGAAGACTCCCAGCACCGCGCCCCCATGCGGAAGCGGCAGCACGGAACCGGAGGAGACGAGGAGCGGAGAGAGATGACCGGCGTTGCAGTACTCCAGTCGGCGCGCCGCCGTATCCAGGACGCCGTAGAAGAAGGTCACGAACTTGTCGCTGGCGATGTTGCCGCAGAGCACGCTGTTGACCCGGCTGCACAACCAGGCCGGGCTTTTCGCGTCGCTCGCAAACGCCCGCACGGCCGCCTGCACGTTGGCCATGAGCAATGCCGCGGAGACGCCTTTTCCCACCACGTCGGCAATGCAGAAGGCCAGGCGGTGGTCGTCAAGCCGCAGCACATCAAAGTAGTCGCCGCCCACGGCGCGCGCGGGATGCCAGACTGCCGCCACCTCGAATCCCGGAAGCTGCGGAATCTCCTTGGGAAGCAGCGACTCCTGGATCTCCCGCGCCCGCTCCAGTTCCTCCTCCTGCAATTCCAGCCGCTCCGCGCTCAGTTCGACCTTGCGCTGCAATTCCACGTTACGCCGCTCCAGGCGCGTTTTGGTGCTGCGGTACAGAAATTCGATGACCCCGAAAACCAGGATGACAAGGCAGGGGAACTTCCAACCGTTGAAAATCAGGTGGGAGAGCGTTCCCGGCGAAGGCGCAGCGAGCCACCAGACGAGCACACTGGTGAGCACGTAAACCGGCGGGGTGAGGACGAGCAGGAGAGCGAGAAAAATGAGCCAGTCGTAAGGGAAGGGGCGTTCGTACAGAAATTGCAAACGTCGGATGGGGGGGTTGATGAGATTCCCGATGCTGAGCGCGTACGCCAGAATGGTGGGGAGATTGATCTCCTGGCCATTCGCCCAGAACACGGCGCCCACGGCCACGGCTGCTGCGATGTAAAGGCTCTGTCGCCGTAAGAAACGGTCCAGGGCGGGTACGTTGATCACACCACAACCACTCTGCCGGAAATCCAGGCCGGCTCAGAGTGGAGTATTCTACAACCTGAGAAGCGCCGAACCTATCGAAATTGCGCCGTGTGAAACCGCCTCGCGGTGGCTGTCATTCCCGCGCACGCGGGAAGGTGGATTCACGTTTGAAGTGCAACGGAAGAGGAAGCATAAGCGAGGGCCTCGTGAGGGGTCAAGAAGCGGAGGCATTTGCGTGGGGTGTTGTTGTAGCGTTGGACGCAGGCCTGGAGTTGGTCGGGGCTTAAGGTGGCGAGACCGGTTTTGCGGGGGAGGTGGCGGCGCATGCGGCCGATGGCGTTTTCGATGCCGCCTTTCTGCCAGGGTTTGTGGGCGTCGCAGAAGAAGGTGGGGAGGCCGAGGCGCTGAGTGAGTTGGTAATGCTCGGCGAATTCCGTGCCGTTATCGAAGGTGATGGATTGGCGCAAGGCGGGGGGCAGAGGCGCGAGCAGGTGGAGAAGGCTTTCGAGCACGTGGCTGGCGCAGACCTTTCAGTTCAGAGGCTGTCTCAGAACTTCGCGCTAGGTGTCCTGAGACGGCTCGCCGTGGGGCCAATTGGCGCAGGAGCGAAAGTGGGCCGGGGGCTGAGGCTCAGGCCAGGACCAGTTCCCCCGCCGCCC
>JBEKUI010000272.1:0-5881 GCA_049515175.1 Terriglobia bacterium | reverse complement strand
CTACAGCGCGCAAGGCGGCGAACCGCGACATCGGGCAGGAAATGAGTTAGAATCGCAGCCTGCAATCCCGGTTACTGGATTTACACCCATGAAGGCTTCTGCCGGCTGCCGCCACCGGATGCTGAGAAGAGGCGCCGTTCTACTGCGTGCGACGGCGCTGCTGGTGCTCGCCGGATGGCTGAGCAGCGTCCCGGCGCTCGCCTGGGGGCCCACGGCGCATCGCCTGGCCAACAGCCAGGCCATCGATACGCTGCCGCCGGAGATTCGCTACTTCTTCGAAGCCAACCGCCAGGCTCTGCTCGAGCACACGAACGACCCCGAGGTGTGGCTGCAGAAAGACCCCTACGAGCGCAAGCAGCATTACATTTATCTGGACAAGTATGGGATCTTCCCCTATCTCGAGCTGCCTCATAATTTCAAACTGGCGACGGAGAAATTCAGCTCACGGCGGATCAACCGCGACGGCCTGCTCCCCTGGCACGTGGGCGAATACAGCCTGCGGCTGACTAACGCGCTCAAGGCGCAGAAGTGGGAGGAGGCGAAGCAACTGGCGGCCGCCCTCGGCCACTACGTGGCGGACACGCGCGATCCGCTGCACACCACCGCCAACTACGACGGCCAATTAACCGGCCAGACGGGCCTCGGCGCCCGCTTCGGCGCGACTCTCGTCGACCGCTTCCAGGGATTCATGATGTTCCGGCCCGCTCCCGCCTCGAAGATCGATGACCCAACCGAATACGCTTTTGAGTCGGCCTTGGAATCCAACACCTGGGTCAGCCAGATCGTACTCGCCGACCGGCAGGCTCTCCAGGGGCTGCACGATTACAACGAGGATTACCTTGACCGCTTCTATTCGGCCATCGGCCCGACGGCGGCGCGCGAGCTCAATAAAGCGGCACACGATATCGGTTCTTACTGGTATACGGCGTGGCTCAATGCCGGAAGGCCGCAGCTCCCGGGGCGCTAGACCGGCGTGACCGCATCCACCCCATCCCTCGAAACCTTCATCGCCCGCCTCCCCAAGGTTGAGCTCCATCTGCATCTGGAGGGCAGCGTGCGCCCGGAGACCTTGCGCGAGATGGCGGCGAAGAAGAGCTTCCTGCGGCGCGAGGTGACGAAGTGGGTCAGCGAGCGGCGCGCCCAGTCGTATCACTACGGCGACTTCCAGGGATTCCTCAACGCCTTCGGGGTGATTACGCTGCTGCTGAAAGCTCCCGAGGATTATGCCCTGGCCACCACGCGGCTCGTCGAATGGCTGGCGGAGCAGAACGTGCGCTATGCCGAGGTGATCTTCGCGGCGGGCGTGCTGCTCTGGAAGAAGCAGTCAGTGGAGGAAACCTTCGACGCCGTGGCGCGAGCCGCGAGCGAGGCCGGCGGGCGCACGGGCGTGCGCGTGCAGTGGATTTTCGATTCCATCCGCCACTTCGGCGCCGAGCACACGCGGGAAGTTCTGCGCTGGGCAATCAAGTTTCGCGAGCGCGGCGTGATGGGGTTCGGGATCGGCGGCAACGAAGCGCGCGGCCCGGCGGAGTGGTTTGTGGAGATCTTCCGCGAGGCGCACGAGGCGGGCCTGCGCCTGACAGCTCATGCCGGCGAAGCGGCGGGGCCCGAAAGCATTCGCAGAGCCGTCGAGCTCCTGGGCGCGGAGCGTATCGGGCACGGCCTGACGGCGATTCAAGACCCCGCGGTAATGGCCCTGCTGCGCGAGCGGCGAATTCCGCTCGAGGTCTGCCCGTCGAGCAACGTCTCCACCGGCCTCCTCGCGCGCTTCGAGGACCACCCGCTACCGCGGTTTCTGGAAGCGGGGCTGGTGGTCACCCTCAATTCCGACGACCCGGCAATGTTCGGCACGAGCTTGCAGGAGGAATTCCTGCGCGCCGCGCGCGCCTTCTCCCTCACACGCGAGCAGATCGTGGGCTTGTGCGAAAACGCGATTCGCTATTCATTCCTGGCGGAGGGGGAGAAGGCCGGGTTGCTCGAGGAACTTTCCGCTTGCCGCGCCGCTCACCTGTAGCGCAGGTCGTGAGCGACGGTACAGGGGCGTGGCACGCGAATCCTGGGCGTAGCTGACGGGCGGGACGCCCGTGCCACGCCGGTACGACCGCTCGTAGAGCACCAAGCCCGACCGTTTCCTCAATCAACGGATCGCTCAATCTCCAAATCACTAAATCACTCAATGCTGCGCTGATTCGGTGCTCTTCAGAATTTCGCGGATCTTTCCTTCCAGCGTGGGGACGAAGGTGCTGAGGTCGAGGCCGGTCTGGCGGAAGACGACGCGCCCTTCCGGGTCGAGGATCATGGTGGTCGGTAGGGCGCGAATGCCCAGCATCTGATCGAGCCCTTGGGCGAAGGCGACTGGCACGTTCCACTTCTCCGCCTTGAGGAAGTCGGCGACGGCGGCGCGGTCCTCGTCGGCGTTGATGCTCAGGAAGGCGACGCGGGGATCGTTGCGGAAGGTCTCGATGACGCGCTCGAAGAGGCCGCCTTCGACGCGGCAGGGCGGGCACCAGGTGGCCCAGAAATCCATCACCACGGTCTTGCCGCGCAGCTCGGCGAGCGTGAAGGTCGAGCCGTCCGGACGCCGCAGGGGGACTTCCAGGGCGTTCTGGGATTCCGCGCGCGGCTGGTCGTCGGGCTTGAAGCGCCCCGCCAGGGTGCGCATCAGCTCGTCGTAGCGGGCCATCACCAGATCGCCCAGGCCCTTTTCGGACTGATATTTCGCCACGTAGGCGCTGCCCAGTTTCTTGCGCACCTGGTCGCGACGGGCGGGGTCGGTGCGGCGGTCGGGCAGGGCGAAGGCCGTTGCGTAGGCGTCGATGGCGCGCGTCGTGTCGCCCATCTTCAGTGACGCGTCGCCGAGCTGCTCCGCCACCGTCGTCGACGTATAGGCAGCGAGACTCTTCTCGAAATCGGCCACGGCGTGGTCACTCTCGCCGGCCTTGGCGTAAATCCGCCCGCGCAGCGCGTAGGCGCTGGCCCGCACGAGGGGCTGGACCTCCGGCCATTTGTCGGCGGGGATGCTGGGCGGCCGCGAGTCCACCGTCATCTTTTCGGCGCGCTCCACGAAGCGCGTGGCGTATTCGAGCGCCCGGGCGCGGCCGGCGTCGTCGCCCTGGCGGTCGAGCAGGTCCGCGGCGGCGCTGAGCAAATCGGGATCCTCGGGATGGAGCGCCACCAGCCTCTCCATCGCCCCGGCGGCCCGCTGCGCGTCGTTCGATTCCAGCGCGCGCTTTTGGATCACGCGCAGCACCTGCTCGCGGTAAGCGCTGGCGGGGAAGCGGGTGAGGAAATCCTCCAGCTTTTGGATCTCCGCCTGCGGGTCCGTGGAGGGAGCCTGAAAAATCTTGTCGAGCGCTTCCGATTCCGCGTCAGCGGCCGACTGAGGCATCGCCTCGCCGGCAGGCTTCGGAGCCTTTGGGGCCGGCTCCTGCGCGGCGAGGGCTGCAGCGAGTGAAACCAGGAAGGCCAAGAGCGTCAACGCGCCCACAAACCGCGGGAAGCAAACTCGGTACCGATTCGGCATGGCAATGCTCCTAATCTAGAGATGCCCCCGGCGGCGGGTCAAGCGATTTCGTGCCCCAATCCATCCAGCCCGCGCGTGATATAATCCTCACGAAGGAAGAGAGCGATGGCCCAGATTGCACCCAGGATTACCGTGGACGCCGAAGTTCGTTTCGGCAAGCCAGTCATCGAGGGCACGCGCGTCCCCGTGGCGATCGTGGTCGGAGCGGTCGCGGCGGGCGATTCCCCCGAGGAAGTGGCCCGTGAGTATGGCATCACACTCGAGGACGTGCGCGCCGCGCTGAGTTACGCGGCCCGGCGGGTGGAGGAAGAAGCTGTCCGGGTGCCGCGCTAATGGCGCGCTTCCTGATTGACGAAGACCTGCCGCTTTCCCTCAGCCATTTCCTTCGGCAAAAGGGTCACACCGCGGAACATATTATCGAGCTGGGGCAGCGCGGCGCCCCGGATGGAAGAGTCTTCGCCCTCGCCCAAGAGCACAAAGCCATCCTCGTATCCCGGGACACGGACTTCGGGAACGTGCTGCAGTTTCCCTTGGGGAGTCACGGGGGGATTGTGGTGGTCCGGTTCCCGTCGGAAACGCAAAGTCGCGTTGTGGTCGAGGCCGTCGCTGAGGCTCTAACCACAATCGAGGAAGCTGTTTTCGCGGGCGCCCTGATGGTTGTCGAACCAGGACGAATGCGGATCCGGCGGCCAATCTGAAATGGGGCCTCGCGAGGGGAAAGAGACAATGCCAGGCAGCTTGCACGTCATCTTCTTCGATGCCGGAAACACGCTGGTGTATCCGCGCGTGGAAGAGCTGGCGGCGGACCTGACGCAGCAGGGCTATCCCGCGACGGCGGAGGATTTCTTCGCCGCCGAGCGCGTGGGAAAGCGCAAGCTCGACGAGTGGCTCTGGCCGCAGATTCGCCAGGGCGAGGTCCCGCGCACCATCGACACGTATTATTGGGCGGAAAACTTGAAGGCGCTGGTCGAGCGCCTCGGGGTGCCCGTGCCCGCGCGCCTGGCGGTGATGCAGCGCGTTGCCCGCGGCTTCGGCGAGATCACGCTCTGGTCGCGCGTGCTGCCCGAGACGCCGCCGTTTCTCGAGAAGCTGCGCTCGCAGGGCTACCGCCTGGGCGTCATCTCGAATTCCATCGGCACTATGGAGCAGCAGCTCGAGCGCGTCGATCTGGCGCGCCACTTCGAGATCATCATCGACTCGGCGCTCGTCGGTGTCGAGAAGCCGCACCCCGAGATTTTCCGCAAGGCGCTGGAGCGCGCCAAAGTCGAGCCCGCCGAAGCCGCCTTCGTCGGCGACACCAACGCCACCGACATGGGCGGCGCGCATCTCGCCGGGCTGCGCGGCATCTTAATTGACCGCGTCGGCGCCTACCCGGACATTCAAACCCCGCGCATCATCTCGCTTCCCGAACTGGAAAAATATTTGTAGCGCTGGACCCCCGCTTACGCGGGGGTGACTCTCCATACAGTCATTCCCGCGCACGCGGGAATTCAGACCCCCCAAGTCGTGCCGGGGTAAGACATATTCCGATTGACTTACTTAAGGCAGATAGGTAGGATGTGTTTCGAGGTGGGTGCCCAATGAAGATTGAAACCAGCGTCGTCACGACGAAAGGACAACTGGTCATCCCGGCGCGGCTGCGGCGGCGATTCGGTATCAAAAAGGGAACGCTGGTTACTTTTACAGAGGACGACGGACGTATAATCGTCCAGCCCGTTACGCGCGAATTCATTCGAGGCCTGCGCGGGTCGCTCAAAGGCGAACCTTCGGCGCTCGAAATCCTTTTGGCTGAGCGCAAGCGAGAGCGGACCCTGTGAAAACCCACGTACTCGATGCCAGCGCGCTCATGACTTTTTTCGAGAACCGCGCGGGCGCGGAGCAGGTGGAAGAACTGCTGGCGAAGGCGGCGGACGCCAAGCACCCACTCGTGATGTCGGCAGTGAACTGGGGCGAGGTCTATTACTCGATCTGGCGCGCGCGCGGGGAGCCAGCGGCCGCCGCCAAATTGCAGGAGATCGCCCAGCTTCCCATCCAGGTTATCGACGTGGATATGGAACTCGCCCGGCTGGCCGCCAGCCTCAAGGCCCAGCACAATCTGCCCTACGCCGATTGCTTCGCCGCCGCCCTCACCCTGGCCCGCAAAGCCACCTTGGTCACGAGTGATAAGGATTTCCAGCGCGCAAAGACGGCCCTCAAAATCCTTTGGGTCTGAGTGTGCAGTCACCCTCGCCCCGCCGCCCCTCGCGGTCTTCCAACGGATTGGAAACGCCGCCCCGATCTATCGGGGCGCTACCCGCTCCGCCTTCTGGGTCATCGGCGTAATCTGCGGATTGGAGGGGATCGAGGGGTGGTCGCCTG
>JBEKUI010000271.1:0-5889 GCA_049515175.1 Terriglobia bacterium | reverse complement strand
TATGGCCAAGGAGAAATTTGATCGTTCGAAGCCGCACATGAACATTGGGACGATCGGTCACATTGATCATGGGAAGACGACGTTGACGGCGGCGATTACGAAGGTACTGGCGAAGGAGAATCCGAAGGTAAAGTTTCGGGCCTTCGACTCGATCGACAACGCGCCGGAGGAGAAGGCGCGGGGGATCACGATTGCGATTGCGCACGTGGAGTACGAGACGAAGAACCGTCACTACGCGCACGTGGACTGTCCGGGGCACGCCGACTACATCAAGAACATGATTACGGGGGCGGCGCAGATGGACGGGGCGGTGCTGGTGGTGGCGGCGACGGACGGTCCGATGCCGCAGACGCGCGAGCACGTGCTGTTGGCGCGGCAGGTGAACGTGCCCTACATCGTGGTGTACATGAACAAGTGCGACGCGGTGGAAGATCCGGAGCTGCTCGACCTGGTGGAAATGGAAGTGCGGGAGTTGCTCACCAAGTACAAGTTTCCCGGGGACAAGATTCCGGTGATCCGCGGGTCGGCGTTGAAGGCGCTGGAAGGGGACGCGACCTGGGAGAAGTCGATTCACGAATTGATGGACGCGGTGGACAGCTACATTCCGATGCCGCCCCGCGAAATTGAGAAGCCGTTCCTGATGCCGGTGGAAGATATTTTCTCGATCTCGGGTCGGGGCACGGTGGTGACGGGGCGGGTGGAGCGCGGCAAGGTGAAGATACAGGAAGAGATTGAGATTGTGGGGCTGCGTCCGGAGTCGTTCAAGCGGGTGGTGACGGGCGTGGAGATGTTCAAGAAGCTGCTGGATGAAGGGCAGGCGGGGGACAACATCGGGGTGCTGCTGCGCGGGACGGAGAAGGACGATGTGGAGCGCGGCATGGTGCTGGCCAAGGTGGGGTCGATCACGCCGCACACCAAGTTCAAGGCGGAGACGTATATTCTGACGAAGGAAGAAGGCGGGCGGCACACGCCGTTCTTCAAAGGCTATCGGCCGCAGTTTTATTTCCGGACGACGGACGTGACGGGAGTGGCGGAGTTGCCGGCGGGAACAGAAATGGTGATGCCGGGAGATAACGTCAGCCTGGAGATCGAACTGATCACGCCCATCGCCATGGAGAAGGGGCTGCGGTTCGCCATCCGCGAGGGCGGCCACACGGTGGGCGCCGGGACGGTCACCGAAATCATTGCGTAAAGGAGCCATCAGCCATCAGCCACCAGGAAGAACGCTTTGACTGATAGCCGATTGCTGAGAGCTGAAGGCTAAAGACAATGCGCGAGATCATTACCTTACAGTGTGGCGATTGCAAGAATCGCAACTACACGGAAACGAAAAACAAGAAGAAGCACCAGGATCGGCTGGAGGTGAAGAAGTTCTGCCCGTCCTGTCGGCACCACACGGTGCACAAGGAAGTAAAGTAGAGCAGTTGAAGGTCGACAGTCAAAGGTCGAAAGCAAGGCACTTCAACTGTGAACTGTTGACTGTCAACTCTCGACTGTTCTTACAGGGGCGTCAGATCAACGGCTAATCTGCCGGTCTCCAAAACCGGTCATGGGGGTTCGAGTCCCTCCGCCCCTGCCAGGAAACGGAAGGTAAGAAGCAGAAGGCGGTAAGGGCAAGACGGCGGGGAGCAGGTAGCAGCGGGAGCCCGGCCGGAATCGAGAAGCGAGCGGCGTCCTGGGGACGCAGAGGAAACGCGATGGCGCTCGGGACGGCGGCGAAGGCAATGGAAGAGATTGGAATCTCCAAGAATTTCCTGCAGCAGGTGCGCGACTATGTTACCCAAGTCCGCAGTGAGATGCGGCGGGTCACTTGGCCCGGGAAGACGGAAATTTATGGCACGACGGTGATGGTGATCCTCACCACTTTCCTGTTCGGCATCTATTTCTGGATCACCGACAACGCGTTTCATTACTTCGTCGGCCGGATCCTGAAGCATTTCTTGAAATAGATCGCCGGTGGGCGACGGGAAGGAATCTGCGAACTGAGATAGTGTGCATGGGAAAAAACTGGTACATCGTTCATACCTATTCGGGATTTGAGAAGAAGGTGGCGGAAACGCTGCGGAGCCGCGTGGAAGCTGCCGGTCTGCAGGAACAGTTCGGCGAGATCATGCTCCCCACGGAAGACGTGATCGAGATGCGGGCCGGCAAGAAAGTCGTGACGCCCAAGCTTTTCTATCCCGGCTACGTGCTGGTGGAAATGGATATGAGCAACGAGACCTGGCACATGGTCCGTTCTACGCCGCGGGTGACGGGGTTTGTGGGCTCCGGCCAGATGCCGCCGCCGCTCCTGCCCGAAGAGGTCGACCGGATTCTGCACCGCGTGGAGACCGCCGCTGAACATCCCAAGCCCAAGCTGGAGTTTGACAAGAGTGAGAGCGTCAAGATTACGGAGGGGCCTTTCAAGGACTTTACGGGAATCGTTGATGAGGTGAACGAAGACCGCTCGACGCTGCGCGTGATGGTCACCATCTTCGGCCGCTCGACTCCGGTGGAGCTGGACTTCTATCAAGTGGAGAAGACCTGAAGGCGAAATTCGAAAATGGAAACTCGAAACTGGCGAGGCGTGACTAGTTTCCAGTTTCCAATTTCCAGTTTCTTCAAGGACTAGGGAACATGGCCAAACGAATCACGGCAATGATCAAGCTTCAGATTGCGGCGGGTAAAGCCACTCCCGCCCCGCCCGTGGGCCCGGCGCTGGGCCAGCACGGTGTGAACATCATGGAGTTCTGCAAGGCGTTTAACGCCAAGACTTCGGGTAAGGACCAGGAGGGTCTGGTGATCCCCGTGGTCATCACGGTTTTTCACGACCGGACCTTCTCTTTCATCACCAAGACCCCGCCGGCTTCGATCCTTCTGAAGCGCGCGGCGGGAGTCGCCAAGGGGTCCGGCGAGCCCAACAAGACCAAGGTCGGCAAGGTGACGGAAAAACAGGTGGAAGAAATCGCCAAGCAAAAGCTGCCGGATTTGAACGCGCGCGACCTGGCGGCGGCAGTCGCCTCCGTCAAGGGCACGGCGCGTAGCATGGGCATCGAAGTACTGCCCTGAATGGAAACTTGAATCTGGAAACTGGAAATTGGAAACTTGCTGAACACAACGAGCTTCCCGTTTTGAGTTTCTCTGCGGAGTAGGAAGAATGGCGAAAGTAGGAAAGAAATACCAGGCGTCTGCCAAGTTGGTGGACAAGCCCGCTTACACTCTGACGGATGCCATGCCGGTGCTGAAGAAGGCGGCATTCGCCAAGTTCGACGAGACCGTTGAGGTCTCCATGCGGCTGGGCGTTGATCCCAAGCACGCCGACCAGATGGTGCGTGGGACGGTCGTATTGCCGCACGGCCTGGGCAAAAGCAAGCGCGTGATCGTGATCGCTTCCGGCGACAAGGTGCGCGAAGGCCGCGAGGCCGGCGCCGACGAAGTGGGCGGCGACGATCTGGTGCAAAAGATCCAGGGCGGCTACATGGATTTCGATGCCGTCGTGGCTACACCCGACATGATGAAGTCGGTGGGACGACTGGGTAAGGTCCTCGGCCCGCGCGGCCTGATGCCCAACCCCAAGACGGGCACCGTCACCCTGGATGTGGCTAAGGCCGTCAAGGAAGTCAAGGCGGGCAAGGTGGAATTCCGCGTGGACAAAACCGGAATCATCCATTGCCCGGTGGGCAAGGTTTCATTCGATGCCGACAAGCTGGCCGCGAACGCCGGCGCCTTGATCCAGAGCGTCCTGAAAGCCAAGCCTGCCACCGCCAAGGGTCGCTTCGTCAAAAGCATTGTGGTCTCCTCGACGATGGGGCCGGGACTGGCGATTGACCTGGCTTCCGTCGAGGCTGCCTGAGCAGCCAAGGAGTGAGGAAGGGAAATGAAACGGGACGAAAAACAGAAACTAGCGGAAGCACTGCACGCAGAACTGGCTCAAGCGAAGACGGTCGTCTTTTCGAGCTTTGACCGCCAGACCGTGGCCCAGGACACTGAACTGCGCCGCAAGATGGCGCAGACCGGCGCAAAATACAAAGTGGTCAAGAATACTTTGATCGAGCGGGCAGCCAAAGGGACTTCCGTTGAGCCGGTGGCGCAGGGATTGCGCGGCACGACCTCGCTGGCTTATACGACCGGCGATCCGGTCAACTTGGCCAAAGCGCTGACCACTTACGCGAAGGAAAACCCCACGCTGGTTTTCAAGACCGGCGTCGTCGAGGGACGGGTCGTGAACATGGCCGACCTGGAGGCCATCGCCAGCCTGCCCTCGCGGGAGACGCTCTTTTCCAAGATTCTCTTTTTGATCAATTCGCCGGCGCAGCGAGTCGCGTCCAGTTTCGCAGGCGTGGCGCGCAACCTGGCGTGCGTGGTCGAGCAGGGAGTGAAGGAAAACAAGTTCAAGGATTCGGCCGGCAGTTAGTCCGGCGCGGGTAGGGCGGGTCGCGGACCTGTCTCTGCCTTGAGACTTGCAGGAGGAAAACAAGACGATGTCTGAACGGGTAGAAAAACTGGTGGAAGAGATCAAGGGGTTGTCGTTGCTCGAGGCGGCCACCCTGGTGAAACGGTTGGAAGAGACCCTGGGAGTCTCGGCGGCAGCCGCCGCCCCGGTCGTGGTGGCAGGTGCCGCCGCGGGTGCGGGCGCGGCCGCCGGAGCGGCTCCCGCCGAGGAGCAGACGGAATTTACCGTCGTGCTCACGGCGGTGGGTGCCAACAAGATCAACGTCATCAAGGCTGTCCGTGAGGTCACTAGCCTGGGCCTCAAGGAAGCCAAGGACCTGGTTGACGGTGCTCCCAAGCCGATTAAAGAAGCCGTGAACAAGGAAGAGGCTGAGAACATCAGGAAGAAGTTCACCGAAGCCGGCGCGACCGTCGAAGTGAAGTAGTTTCCCATTCCTGAGCCGGGCTTCTGCGGGGGATGTCCGGCGGCTCATTCTCCTCGCCGCGGCGAGGAAGAGGAAACCTCCCCGCGCATGAGGTTCCGACCATCCTGTGGGCGGCGGGTCCGTGGACGAGCAAACCTGTGCATCCCCGCCCTCGAAGTGTGCATCGAAGCAGATAAGGGTTTAGTGTCGCTACTACCTCCAAGATTTCCGAATTCTCTGGTAAGGAGCACAAGGAATGCCTAACGGCGGGAACGGGGCTGTTCGCCAGCGTATCAACTTTTCCAAGATTCCAACCGTCATCAAGATTCCCAACCTGATCGAGGTGCAGAAACGTTCGTACGAACGCTTCCTGCAGATGGATCTGCTGCCAGCCGAGCGCGACGACGTGGGGCTGCAGTCGGTTTTCAATTCCGTCTTCCCCATTACCGACTTCCGGGGAATCTCCCAACTCGATTTCGTGGATTATTCGATCGGCAACTGGGAATGCAAGTGCGGCAGCCTGCGCGGACTCCACCACCGGCGGAGCACCTGCAAATTTTGCGGCAATACCGTCATCACTGACCCCTTCAAGGTCGGGGACGTGCTCTGCACCAAGTGCGGCCGCTTCAACAAGAACGTGGTGACTTTCTGCAACAAGTGCGGCGACCCCGTCACCCTGCAGTTGAAATACGACGTCACGGAGTGCCAGGAGCGCGGCATGACTTTTGCCGCGCCGCTCAAGGTCACCATCCGTTTGACGATTTACGAGAAGGACGCCGAGACCGGGCACAAAAGTATCCGCGACATCAAGGAGCAGGAAGTCTATTACGGCGAAATCCCGCTGATGACCGAGAACGGCACGTTCATCATCAACGGCACCGAGCGCGTCATCGTCAGCCAACTCCATCGCTCCCCGGGTGTCTTCTTCGAGACCAACACTCAGAAGACGTACTTTCTGGGCAAGATTATTCCCTACCGCGGTTCGTGGGTGGAATTCGAGTACGACACGAAGAACATCCTCTACGTCCGCATTGACCGCAAGCGGAAGTTTCTG
>JBEKUI010000270.1:0-5956 GCA_049515175.1 Terriglobia bacterium | reverse complement strand
CCTTCCGGTCCTCCACGGCGAAGTACTTCTGGTGGTCGCGCATGACGGTGACCAGAATTTCGCGCGGCAGGTGTAGGAAGCGTTTGTCGAATTCCCCCCGCAGGCCGCTGGGCCATTCGGTGGAATTCACCACCCATTCTTCCAACCCTTGATCTTCCACGATGCGGCCCTGCTGGCCTTCAAGTGCTACTTTAAGTTGCTCCGCAACTCTTTCGCGGCGTTTCGCGGGGTCCAACTCGACGCCAGCTCTTGCGAGCTTCTTCAAGTAGTCATTGAAGCAGGTAACGCGCCTCTTTCCCCAGCCGAGAACGCGGTGGCCTTCGGTCGTGGCGGCTGACTTGACCCCGGCAATCTCCAAGGGGATGACCTGGGCTTTGCTCCCTTCCCCCCAAAGGGCAAGCAGCCAGCGAATCGGCCGCACGAAGCGCGGTCCGGATTTGTTCGTCCAGTACATGCTCTTGGGGAAGGAGAGTCCGGTAACGACAGTCGAGAGGATCTCCGGCAACAGGCGCAGCGCCTGACGGCCGCGATGGGTCTCGTGCAGGGCCAGGTATTCGCCCTTGGGTGTCGTGACGCGCGCCAACGCGTCCACGGTGACCGAGTTCTTGGCGGCAAAACTCTCCGCCGCCTTGGTGGGCTTCCCTTGCGCATCGAAACTCACCTTCACGGGCGGTCCGACGATCTCCTCAACCTGGTCGGGCTGGCGCTTGAGGACGGTTGGAACCCAGACCGTCAGGCGGCGAGGCGTGGAATAACACTGCGCGGGCAGGGTGGATCCGGCCGCGGCAGGCAGCAGGCGAGCGTCCTGGAGAGCTTTCACCAGGCTGCGCCCGAAATCATCCTGCGCGCGGGTGAGGAAGCGGGCGGGTATCTCCTCACACCCGATTTCCACCAGCAGCGGCTGTGTCTTGGCTTCCTTCACGCGGGTTCGACCTCCACCAGGACAGTCTTGCGGTCGAGATAAATGCGCGCCACCGCACAGGCCAGGTCGCGCACCCGGCCGATCAGGGCCACGCGCTCCGTCACGCTGATCGCGCCGCGTGCGTCCAGGATGTTAAAGAGGTGGGAGCACTTCAGGCAGAGGTCGTAGACCTTGCGCAGCGGGTAGCGGTCGCCCGCCGCCCCGTCATAGGATTCGATCAGGCGCGCCGCCTCGCCCTCATAAAGGTCGAAGAGCGTGCGGCAGGTCTCGCGCGATGCGGCCTCGAAATCGTAAACCGAAAGCTCGCGCTCTTCGTCCTGGCGCATGTCTCCGTAGGACGCCGTTTCGCTCCACCGCACCCGGTAGACATTGTCCACCCCCTGGAGGAAGGCGGCGATGCGCTCCAGGCCATAAGTCACCTCGACGCTGATGGGCTCCAGGTCAAATCCCCCGCACTGCTGGAAGTAAGTGAACTGGGTAATCTCCAGGCCGTCCAGCATCACCTGCCAGCCGATTCCCCACGCGCCGAGCGTTGGCGCCTCCCAGTTGTCCTCTTCGAAGCGAATATCGTGGTGGCGCAGTTTAATGCCCAGGTCTTCCAGACTCCGGAGGTACATCTCCTGCACATCGGCGGGCGGGGGTTTGAGGATTACCTGCATTTGGGTGTGCTTGATCAGGCGGTTGGGATTCTCACCATACCGGCCGTCGGCAGGACGGCGCGAAGGCTGGATATAGGCGACGCGGACCGGGTCCGGCCCCAGCACTCGCAGGAAGGTGTCCGGCGTCATGGTGCCCGCCCCGACCTCCAGGTCATAAGGCAGCGCCAAGACACAACCCTGACGCGCCCAGAACCGGCTCAAGCGCAGGATCATGTCCTGGAAATTCAGCCCGCGGGGACCGGTTCTTTTCTTAAAGTGTTTCTTTAAGTATGGCATTCTCTTGATCGCTCAACCACATTCGCCGGAGATTTCGTGGCGCGACAACCAACGACGGATATTCGTCACTCCTCTTCCGCCAGCAACTCGCGCGTGACCAACTTCCTCTCGAGGTGCGATTCGATCAGCTCCTCGAAGAAGCGCCGCGCCTCACGCAGGCCGACAGGCGACTTCTCTGCCGCGAACCAGCGTTCCAGGGTTCCCTGGCAGGCGGCCGCGAGCTTGAGGAGCGATTCGACGTTCAGCGCCGTGCTGCCTTGGAGCGGACGGCAGGCCGCGCACAGCAGGCCCTCAACTCCCGGCCCATAAAACGCCTGTGCGCCCAGTTCGTTCCCGCAGGCCGCGCAGCGCGTGAACTCCGGCAGGAAGCCGCCCAGCCGCAGCAGCCAATAGTCGAAATAGACCAGCGGCCGGCTCACTTCCTGCGACTGTTTCAACGCCCGCAACACCGCAACAAGCAACCGGAAAACCCGGTCGTTGGCCTCGCGCTCGGGCAGAAACCGTTCGGAAACTTCGGCAATATACTGCGCTGCAACCTGCACCCGGTAGTCCTTCTGCATATCGAAGAAGGACTCCACCAGCTCCACGGAATTGAGGCGCAGCAAGTCGCGGTTCTCGCGCTCGAAGAGCCACATGCGAATGTGGCTAAGCGGTTCCAGTGTTCCGCCGTAGCGGCTCTTGGGGCGCTGTGCGCCCGCCGCCACCGCCCGCAGTCGTCCCAGCTGCCGCGTGAAAACCGACACAATCTTATCGGCTTCTCCCAGGCGGTGAGTTCTTAGGACGACGGCTTCGGTTTCGCGCAGGGGCATCTCAAGGCCGATGTCGACGCGCCGACAAAGCCTTTGAAGTTAGCACATCCGGCTCTGGCCGTGAAGCGAAAAGTGCTCGGAGGATGCACCTTGGACTGCGGCGCAATGCTGTCGCTTCTGCCCCCCGGCGCGACAAGAATTCCGAAGTATAGACAGGCTTGCGCGCCCGAAACCGCTTCCATCCTACCGGTTCTACATTCTTCAAGGAAAAGGCGAACTGCGCGCTTGGCTGTTCGAAAATGTGGAGCCTTTGTGGAAAAGTGATTATGTTAACCACTCGCCCCGGCCCGAAATATTATCAGACGTGGCTGCGGATAACCCTCACGCCCGCGACGGAGTTGCCATTGCAGCGCCACTGGGTGGCGGCCGCGCCGCAACCACGGTTCGGCCCGCGCCGCGGCCATTAGGCCACCATCCAATGGCGCTTCCCCGCCCTGCTAGCGAACAATTCAGTTGCCCGCTTCACGCCGGCAGGGTACATTCTTCGACCACCCATTGGAGGGAGGTCCATCTTGGCAGTCGCGCAGGTTGATGTTGTTGGGATCGGTCTGAACGCCACCGACACGGTTTTGATGGTTCGAGACTACCCTGCCCTGGGAGGCAAGGAGCGCGTTGCCTCGATGACCCGGCAAGCCGGCGGTCAGGTGGCAACGGCATTGGTCACCTGCCACCGCCTGGGGCTTCGGGCACGATACGTCGGCAAGGTTGGCGACGACGAGGCGGGGCGGTTCCAGCTGGCCAGCCTCCGCCGGGAAGGAATGGACCTGCGCTCGGTCCGAGTGGCCCGAGGCGCGAGGACGCAATACGGTTACATCATTGTCGATAAGGCCACGGGCGAGCGGACGGTGTTTTGGGACCGCGACACCCGCCTGGCAATTCTCCCCTCAGAGATCAGTCCGCGGGTCATCCAGGGAGCGAGAGTCCTGCATATCGACGGTTGCGATGTCGAGGCCGCTCTCAAGGCCGCGCGGTACGCCCGTGAGGCCGGCATTGCCGTCGTCGCCGACCTCGACACCGTCTACAAGAAGGTCGAGCGCCTGTTCCCATACGTCGATTACCTGATCGCCTCGTCCAATTTCCTTCCCGCCTTCACCGGCCAGGACGACCCCTTCCAGATTCTCGAATCCATGGCCAACGAATACGGCATGAGGGCCCCGGGGATGACCCTGGGGCGCGAGGGAGCGTTGGTCTATTGGCAGGGGAAGTTTCACTACTCGCCGGGATTCGTGGTCGAGGTCGTCGATACCACGGGGGCCGGAGATGTCTTCCACGGCGCATTCATTTACGGCCTGCTTGCCGGGTGGGAGATGGGCCGAATGCTCGATTTCGCAAACGGTATGGCAGGGCTAAATTGCACGGCCATGGGAGCACGGGGCGGCATCGCGACGCGCGCGGCGGCGGAGCGCTTGATCTCGGCCGGCGCCCGGCACGTCAATCGCACTTACCTTCCTCGAAGTGTGACGGCGACACCAGCCCGCAAGCCATCCCCTTCCCCATCCCGAAGGTAGAAGCGGTTTCATGTCGCCCGTTTCCGGAACCCGCGCGGCGTAATAAGCGCCCTTGACGAACCCCCTTGGCTTGCATTACACATCAGCAGTTACAGTCGGTATACTTCCGAAGCTACGACGAGGCCTGAATGACCCGCTCCTTCGCACGCCTGGCTGCCCTTGGTTTCACCCTGGCTTCTGCAGCCGTTTTAACGCCCCCGCCCTCCGCAGCGCAAGACCTTCCGTCTGGCCCGGAGCGGATCCTGAGCTTCCAGAGCGAGATCACAGTCTCCACCGATGGCTCCATGCAAGTGCACGAAACGATCAAGGTGCGCGCGGAGGGGGTGCAGATCAGACGCGGCATCTACCGCGACTTCCCCACCGACTACCGCGACCGGCTGGGCAACCGCTATGTGGTCGGCTTCGAAGTGCTGGACGCAACGCGTGACGGTCAAGCGGAGAACTACCGGGTCGAGAGCCAGGAGAACGGCAAGCGCGTCTATCTGGGCCGCAAGAGCGTTTTGCTCAGTCCGGGCGAGTACTCCTACTCGATCACCTACCGCACGACGCGCCAGTTGGGGTTCTTCCCCGACCATGACGAGTTGTATTGGAACGTGACCGGCAACGGGTGGGTGTTTCCCATCGAGCGGGCCATAGCCGTCGTGAACCTGCCCGCCGGAATTCGACCGGCCGCCATCCTGCTCGACGGCTATACCGGCCCCCAAGGCTCGCTCGGCAAAGCGTTTGAAGCCTCGGTCGATCCCCAGGGGCACGCCATATTCACAACCACCAAGCCCCTCGGTCCAGCCGAAGGGCTGACCATCGTCGTCTCCTGGCCCAAAGGCTTCATCGCCCCACCTACGCGGGACATGAAGCTCCGGTGGTTCCTCGAAGACAACCGCAGCACGCTGGTGGGGCTCGCGGGGTTGCTTCTCCTCCTAGGCTACTATTTTTTCGCCTGGGTAATGGTGGGCCGCGACCCGGAGCGCGGGGTCATCATGCCCCTCTACGCGCCGCCCGAAAATTTCTCTCCCGCCGCCGTTCGCTACGTTACAGAGATGGGCTACGACCAGCGCGTCTTTGGCGCGGCAATCATCAATATGGCGGTCAAGAAATATCTGACCATCCAGGAGAAGGACGGCGCCTACACGCTGCTGCGCGGCCCCGCGGACAGTTCCACACTCTCGCCCGAGGAAAAGGCCGCCGCCGACAAGCTTTTCGGTGGCGGCAACCGCATCGAGCTCAAGAATACCCAGCACGCCCAAATCGCCGGCGCCGTGGAGGCGCTGAAGACCTGGTTGCGCCTGCATCTCGAAAAGGTCTACTTCTTCACCAACAGCCGTTACCTGGTCCCCGGCCTGGTCTTTTCCGTCGTGCTGCTCGTTGCTTTGGCCCTTTCGGCGCCGGGAGAATCGAAGATCATCGCCGGCTTCATGACAATCTGGTTGACGGGGTGGAGTGTGGGTGTGTTCTTCCTGCTCTCGACTGCAGTAGCAGCCTGGCGGTCCGCGCTTACCGGCCACTCAGGTCACCACCTGGCCGCTGCGGGCGCGGCGATCTTCGTCACCATTTTTGCTCTTCCCTTCCTCGCCGGCGAGGTCTTTGGGTTGTTCATGCTGGCCTCGGCGACCTCCCCGGCGGTCATCGTCATTCTACTTCTCGTCGCCGGGGCCAATTTCCTGTTCCATTATCTGATGAAGGCTCCCACCCATTCCGGCCGAGCGCTGCTCAACAGGATTGAAGGCTTCAAGATGTTCCTGGCGGCGACGGAAGAGGACCGGATGAACGTCCTTTACCCCGCAT
>JBEKUI010000269.1:0-6029 GCA_049515175.1 Terriglobia bacterium | reverse complement strand
GTGCGCCGGGCGAGCTTCAACGCCGCCTATGCGTACCTCCACTCCACCAACCTGGCGCCTTACTCCCCCCAGAACCGGCTGACCTACTCTCTTGACCTCGATGCGAGACGCATGTTCTTTTCTCTGGGTGGGAGCTTCGTGGGCCGGACATATGGTGGGGCCCGACAGACGTTGCCGGTGGGGGCCTACACCGTTGCCACCTTCAAGTGCACGGCGCCGGTGGGAAAACACACGAGCCTCTTCGTGATGGTCGACAATCTCTTCAACCGCCGCTACGAGGTGCTTTCCGGCTACGTCATGCCTGGTACGAACGCCGCCGGCGGCATTGATCTGAAGTTCTGAATTTAAACAGGAGATTTGAAATGAAACGTATCGTGTTCTTGGTTTCGGCGGGCAGCGTGGCCCTGATGGGCGTTGCTGGTCTAGCTCTCTTCTCTGAAGAACCCAAGCCGCAACCTCTGACCCTGCCTCTTGATTGCCCCAGCGGCTATTGCACGCTCCTTCAGGGAGTGCCGCAGACGGCGGGGATGCGCAGCGGACTGGTGCGACTGAAGCCCGCCGAGTCCATCGGCGAACACACCACCGGGAAAAACGAAGAGTCGCTGGTGGTGATACGAGGCAGAGGCGAGGCGCACATCGAGGGCCACCCCGCTGTTCCTTTCACCGCGCCCGCTCTCGTCTATATCCCGTCCGACTCCCGGCACGACGTCGTGAACACCGGCACCGAGCTGCTCGAGTACGTGTATGTCGTCGCGCCCACGCCGGCGCACTAACCACCGCGAAGACCGGCAAACTCGTGCGCGACACGCTTTGCTCCATCACCGGCTCGACCGACCCTCCCCGGGTCGTGTAGAATCACGCCCCCTGACGCTTCGGCATTGGCCGCACCAGGCGGCCTGGGTTGGGGGCGCATCCTTTCACAAAACGAACTCAAGGAGCCGTATGGATCAGAGTCTGCTTTCGATGTTTGACCTCATGGGAAAAGTGGCGATCGTCACCGGCGCCTCGCGCGGCCTGGGAGTGAGCTTCGCGCGCGGGCTGGCGAAGGCGGGCTGCGACCTGGCGCTCGCCGCGCGCAACCTCGACCCACTGCGCCAGGTGGCGGCGGAGCTTGCGCCCTACGGCCACCGCGTGCTGCCGCTTCGCGCCGACGTCTGCATCGAGCAGGACGTCGAGCAGTTGGTCGCGCAGACACAACGCGAGTTCGGGCGCCTCGACATTCTGGTGAACAACGCCGGCATTTCCGCCGTCGCCGACGCGGAGAACATGACCAGCCACCAGTGGCAGAGCGTGATCGACACCAACCTCACGGCGCTCTTCCGCTGCGCGCAGTGTGCGGGCCGCGTGATGCTCGCCGCCGGGAGCGGCAAGATCATCAACATCGCCTCGATGTACGGCATCAGCGCGGCAAGCTACGTTTCGCAGGTCTCCTACGTGGCGAGCAAATCCGGCGTGCTGGGCCTGACGCGCGAACTCGCCGTGGAATGGGCGCCGCGCGGCGTGCAGGTGACCGCCATCGTGCCGGGCTTCTTCCGCTCCGACCAGACGATATGGGCGTTCGAGGAAAATAAGGAACTGGGCGCGAAACTCCTCGCCCGAGTCCCCATGGGGCGGCTGGGAAAACTCGAGGAACTTGAAGCCGCGGTCGTTTATCTCGCTTCTTCCGCCGCCGATTACATGACCGGCCAGGCCCTTATCCTCGACGGCGGCTTTCTGGCGTGGTGATCGTCTCGCCATCGCGTGGGCGTGCGGTGGAACGATCAAATCAGGTCAAAACTGTCGCCAGAAGGCGGGGGATTCGTAGATGGTGACGCCGTGGCCGGATTCGAGGTCGGTGAGCGTGAGGGCGTAGAGGCGCCCTTTGTCGAAGGAAACTTCCAGCGAGTGGTGCGTGCCGATCCAAGTCAAGTGCTGCCCGCCGCGAAAATCCGTCATGCTGGTGCCAGGCGCGCCGAGCGCTTGCTGGACTTCATCGACGGGCGGCAAGATGCGCAGCCGTTGCGGGCGCGCGCGCCGCTCGCCCGGGGCAGGCGACGCTTCCGCCTCCGGGCGCCCCGCTTCGACCACCAACGACTGCACGAAGGATTCGATTCTCTTCTCCCGCTGCACCGCTTCCGCCGCCGCCCGTTCCTTTCGGATACTCGGCAGGGCGAGCTTGAACCAGAGAATCACTCCCGCGACGATCACCACCTGGAGGATGATCGCCTTTGTCCGCACGGTGAGCGAACCGATTCGCATGTCGCTAAGCCTCCACCGCCTTTGCGTATGATACCCGGTTTGGCGTGGGCGTGAGCGCATCGCTCCCGGCAACGATTCTGCAAGCCTCCGGCAACGAGAACGAAGGGACGGAGCCTTCGAAACGCGGTACACTTAGCCCGGCGTGGCGCGCGGGGGAGTCGAGCGTTCGCAACCGCCGCGATTCCTGCGCTGAACGGAGAGGTCCAAAGCATGCGAAATCGTGAATCTCTTCAGCGCTGGGCTCGGTGTTTCTGCGCCTCCGCAGCCTTGACGCTGTCGTTCGTCAGCGCGGCGCGGGCGCAAGTGAAAGTCACCGAACACGAAGACCGCATCGAGGCCGCCACTACGAACTACACGCTAGTCGTCTATCGGCAGGCCTTTCAGTTGGCGGTCGAACGAGGCGGGGAGTTCGTACTTGTCACCCAGGGGAGCCGCCTCTTACGCAACGGGCCTCGAGACGACGAATCATTCGGGCAGCGGAGCGGGTCCTTCACCCACGGCGGCACTCCCTACCTATTTCAAAACCTGCAGGGCTTCTCGTGTCAAGGGGACGAACTCGAACTGCGCGTGACAACGCTCCACAAGGACGCGGCGGTTGTGTATCGCGCCAAACTGGGGCTCCAGCAGGTCGAAGTTCGGGCGCAGGTTACCGGGGTGGCAAACGTCGAACGCATCAGCCAGTCCTTCGTGCTGCGCTCCGGCGGCCACTGGTACGGCGGGGCGGTGGACCAGGCGCACAACTGGCCTCTGGAAGCGCACTCCTGGAGCGCCGACCCGATGCTCGCAACTTCGAACCAAGCTGCGCCTTTTTGGATGGCATCGAGCGGCGTGGGAATCTTCGCCGACACCTACGACGACCTTGCGGCCTCGATCAACAAAGACAACGACGGCCTGCTGCGCATCTCCTATCTCCACTCGCCGGAAATGCATTACACGATCTTGGTTGGAGAAAATATCGCGGAGGTTCGCGATCTCTATGTAAGCACGGTGGGCAAGCCCCGCAAGCGCCCGCCCGATTACGTCTTCGAGCGGCCGGTGTGGGGAACGTGGTGCCAGTACTTCACCAAGGTGACGCAGCGCGACGTGCTCGACTACGCGCGCCGGATTCACGACGGCGGCTGGCCGGCCAGCCTGGTGATTGTCGATGACGGCTGGCAGACGCACTACGGCGACAACGTATTCAACTCCAAGTTTCCCGACCCGAAAGCCATGGCCGACGAGGTCGACCTCCTCGGTTACAAACTCGTCCTGTGGGTGGAGAACTTCGCCAACCTTGATTCCGACCGCTATCGCCAGGGGAAGGAAAAGGGCGGGTTGATTCGCGACGCGGCGAGCGGCCAGCCGGCCCACATCCGCTGGTGGAACGGCGAGGCCGGACTCCTCGACCTGAACGACCGCGCCGTGCGCGAGGGTTACGTTGAGGAACTCAAGGCGCTGATGCGCCGCTACGGCGTGGACGGCTACAAGTTTGACGGCGGCGACGCCGAGTACTGGCCTGCCGCGGGCGGGATTTCCGCGGGCGGCCCCGTCACGCGCAATCGCTACGCCGATCTCTGGGCGGAAGTGGCGAGCGAATTCGAGCTCAACGAGCAGCGCATCGGCTGGCGCGTCCAGCCGCTCGGCCTCGTCAGCCGCATGCGCGACAAGAGCGCCACCTGGAACGCGGCCGACGGCCTGCCCGCCATCGTCACCCACGGCGGGATTCAGTCCCTGCTCGGCCACGTCTTCAATTGCCCGGACCTGATCGGCGGCGGACTCGACGAAGGCTTCAAGCCCGAGGAAGAGTTGAACGTGCGCTGGACCGAGGCCGCCGCCTTCATGCCCATCATGCAATTCTCCTACGCGCCATGGCAGTTCAGCGAGCCAGCGCAGAAGATCATTCACCGCTTCGCCCTGCTGCACGGAAAGCTCTGGCGCTCGCACCTGAAGGCGCTGGTGGAGCGGACGATGGCCACCGGCAAGCCCGTCTGGTCGCCGCTCTTCTACGTGTTTCCAGACGATGAGAAGACTTATCTGATTCGCGACGAGTTCATCCTGGGCGACAAGCTGCTCGTCGCGCCGGTGCTCGGCCCGGGCGTGCGGGCGCGCGACGTTTATCTGCCCGCCGGGCAGTGGCGCGATTTCTGGTCCGAGAAAGTCGTCGAGGGCGGGCACACGATTCCGAATTATCCCGCACCCCTTGAATCGATTCCGGTTTTCGAGAGGCTCTGAGCCGGGTCCAATTGAGGCAGAGCAGGCAGCGCAGCCAGCGCAGAGCTGCGCTCTGCGCCAGCCAGCGGTCTTCGAGCGCCTCTGAGCCGGGCGCAACCGCTTCGTGCCCTGGAAACGCGGCTACACGAGGCCGACGGTGTGAGGCGACACTCCCCCCCCTGCCACGCCAAAAAAAAATGCGGCCCGCCGAAGCGGGCCGCGAGTGTGAAGCAAGTCTTGTATCAGAGGTTCCCGACAAGCTCGGGTAGGGGCGCGGATCGCCCCCGATAATCAGAAGTTGAGCCGCAAGGCAAACTGGACGACCCGCGCCCCATTCATCGGAGTTTGGATCAAGCCAAACGTACCTCCATCGGCCGGAAGTCCGTCACCCAAAGAGGTATCCGGGTTGCCCAGTCCGGTACGATTGAAGACGTTGAACATGTCCGCCCGGATTTGGAAGTTAAACCGTTCGTTGATTCGGGTGTTCTTGATGATCCCCAAATCCTCGCTTTCGTGGCCCGGTCCCCGCACATTAGGCAAGTAGCGTGGCGATGTTCCTATGCGCAGGGGGTAGCCGTTATCGGGCGAGGAGGGTGGATCGACAAACGCGGCAGAGTTCAGCCAGGCAGTTCCGTTGGTGACCGCGCCCGTATCGGGGTCGTAATTAAGGACGGCGTTCAATCCCTGCGGCGCGACCCTCTGGGAAACCCCGCTGACAATGTCAGCACGCAAGTGCGGATTAATCACCGTGCCGAGTGACGAGCTGACGACGAGGGGATCGCCGGACAGGTACTGCTGAATTGCTGTGATCTGCCATCCGGAGACCAGCCGATTGAGCATGCCGCCCGAGTTCAGATACTTCTGTCCTCGCCCGAAAGGCAGCGAGTAAATCCAGGTCAGCTTCAAGGAATGGGGATGGTCGAAACCCGTGATCGACTTCTCCAATTTGCGGTTGTAGAAATCCTGCACATAGTAACTGGGGTAGTACAGGGCCGTGTCGGTGTCGCTGAGCGTCTTGGAGAAAGCGTACGCGGCGATGAACGTCAGCCCATGGGTGGAGTTCTTGCGTGCCGTGACCTGGAGTGCGTGATAACTGGATTTGCCCATGGTGGGATAGTTGTTGGTCAGGCCGCAGTATTGTGGGTAAGGCGCGAGGCCATATTGCAACGACGTTCCACAGTTATTGCCGTCCTCGAAGCTGGGATAAGGAAGCTGGGTGATGTTGTAGGGCGCGAGGATGCCTTCGTTCAAGGCATCCTGGAAGTCCATGTTGATATTATCGCCCAGCGCCATAAACTTGGAATTCACCTGGTTGAAGAAATTTGAGAAGTTGCTGTCCAGCAGGCGAGTCCCCTTCGAACCCACATAATTCGCCTCAAGGAGTACTTCGTGTGGAAATTGGTATTGGAAGCCCGCGCTCCAGTTCTGGATGTAAGGTTGCGCCAGAGACTTGCGGGGGAGAAAGTCGAGGCTATCGCCGTTAGCCTGCGTAGGGTCGAGATTGGGAAGCGTCCCGGTGAAGTCCGGCAGACCAATCTTGGTGCCCGTCGGCAGGGAAGCGCTGGTAAGTGGGGAGACGTAAATTACCGGGTTAACTGCGT
>JBEKUI010000268.1:0-6045 GCA_049515175.1 Terriglobia bacterium | reverse complement strand
GTGAGCCGGCTGGTGAACTCTGTCGGAGAGCCGGATGCTCGCAATGGGCACGTCCGGTTCGATGAGCGGGGATGGGAAACGGGGCGCTTCGCGCGCCACCGCGCTCATCCTCGACTCTACCAGCCAAGTTTAACTGTTGACGCCCTCGGCCTGGAGGAAGCCTTTAACAATCAAGGCCTGGAAAACCTCGATGTGGTCAATCATGGCTTGTGTGGCTTTGGAAGGGTCACCCTGCCGGATGACTTCGTACAATTCACGATGCGACTCAAGCTCGTGCTGCTTGAAAGCAGCCATATCTTCGACGGTGGCTTCAACGAGTTGGCCCGCTTTGGCCATCAAACCGTTGAAAGAAGTCACGAGCTTCGCGAGAACCGGATTGTGCGTGGCTTCGGCGACCGCGATATGAAATTCGGGGGCGATCCTGGCGACACTCTCCCCGCGCTGGAGGGCCTTCTCAATCCTATTCAGGGCGTCTTCCATCAGCCAAAAATCCTGCTCGCCGGCGCGCTCCGTGGCGAGCGCCATCGTACCTGCTTCCAGGATTTTGCGTGCTTCGATAACTTCCAGGATGGCTTCTTTTTCCAGCAAAATCGCCAAGACGTCGGCATTGATAATATATTCAGTGGTGACGGTCTTGACGAAGCACCCCAAGCCAGGCCGGATCTCAATTAGAGTCAATGCTGCCAGTACCTGCAAAGCTTCGCGAACCCCCGTTCTGCTGATTCCCAGTTGTTGCACCAGTTCGCTCTGAGAAGGGAGTTTGCCCCCCGGCTTCAAAGTCCCGTCTCTCAACCACCCTATCAGTTGCTGGACGGTCCGCTCCGTCAGTGTGTCGCGAACCAGCCCGCCTGGCTGAACCGCCAAACGTTCATTCGGCATTCTATTCCTCAATCCCGGTCGAACTCTAACCACGCCGCATCATGACTTGGTGGAAAGCGCTTCCATCAATTTCAAGTATACCATTGGGGTGCAAAGGAATTCACTCATTGTGCCGCGTCCTCTTGCTCACAATGAGTTCCTTGATTTGCCAGAAGAGCTGAACCAGCAGGTCACCCGGTTGGACCGAAGCAAACGTTCTTAGGTTTCCCACCACACCAGCCCGCGGAGCCCGAATTTCTTCAAGACACTCGCCTGCCAACCCATGAATGGTTCCTAGGATGGATCCGTCTTCAACTGCCGTGCCCGCGCTGACTCGACTGCGGAAGAGTCCGGCGTGATTCGCGCGGCAATCGGAATGGCTGATGGTTTTTGGATTCGGATGCGGAGGATCGGTCTGATATGCGTGCGAATCGAGCAACTTCATGTGATGCAAAAACCGATAGACGATGTTGCGGTAAGACCCCTGGCCGTATGGTGTGACCATGCCCATGCCCCCGACTTCGGGCTCGACGGCGGGAATCCCACGATGGATTGCCGAGGCGACGAGCAGCCCAGGATGCCAAATATAGGGGTGGACAAATTCCAACCCCAGCGCATGGGCGAGGGCGGCGCTTTTTCGGCCGACAGAAGTCTGATCAGCAGCGCATTCTACATAAGGAACTACCGTGGCTTCTTTGCTCCAGCAATGCATCGACAGCACGGCGTCGTTGCAAAGAACCAGATTCTGAAAAAGCAGGTCCGCCACCCGCTCCGTGATCGTCCCATTAGGATTGCCTGGAAAGGCGCGATTGAGGTCACCCAGATCCACCGGGTTGCGACGAGTGCCAGCATAGAAAGCCTGAGGGTTGGCGACCGGCACGATCGTGAGCGTGCCCCTGAGGCGCTCTGGGTCGATTCCCTTCACCACATCGTGCAGGGCTGCAACGCTTTCGTATTCGTCGCCATGTACACCCGCGATCAAAAGGACCCTGGGCTTGCGCACCCTGCCGACAAGAACGTGGAACGGGATTTCCATGTGGATGCCACCCGCGAATCCTGGTAGCACAAGCTTGAGCAGGTGGCGGGACTTCAATTCGAGTTTTGCTGGCTCCCATTGGCAACGCTGCAACATATGATTGCCTTTCTCCCTGTGACCTCCAGCAGGTCCTCTCGCCGCTTTCTGTGATCCGTGGGACAGCCCTTAGTGGGTATCAATCCGCCACAAGGAGCGCTGGGCTGTTGACAGTACCTCGCATCCGTCGGGCGTTACGAGGACATTCTCTTCAATGTGGAACATGCCGTATTCAGTTGCCACGCCCGGCTCTATAGTGATGACCATTCCGGGCTCCAGAATGGTTTGATCGTAGTCGGTGATATGGGGTGGCTCCGTGACGTCCAATCCCACGCCATGTCCCACCCGCGATGCCAGGCCGGAAATCGAAGAAGTGATAGGGAAGCCCAGCCCTGCAAGCCTCGCGTTGCATATCCGGGCCAGCTCTGAGGCTTGCACTCCTGGCCGCACATTTTGAATGGCATCCCAGGTGATCTGGTGGATTGTTTCCTGGGCGTGGAGTTGCTCAGCCGATGGCTTACCCACAACCGCAGCACGAGAGAAATCCGACCAATAGCCGTCCACGGCACAGCCGGCGTCAATCCACACCATGTCGCCGCGCTGGATCGGGCGCGCTTCAGGTAACTTAGTTGCCAGATCATAATTGCCACGGCCGGACGTAATCAGAATCCAGCTATCGCCCGCACCCTCTATTTCGAAATGTGCCCTGAGATGGTTTGCGATTTCGCGCTCCGTTGTGCCTTCGCGAGCGCCTGTGAAAACCTGGACGTAGGCATCACTCAGAACCGCGCAGGCTCGACGCAGGCAAGCAATTTCCGCCTCCGACTTGATCATACGCAGCCTCCAAAGCAGGTCGCCTGCATCGACGATCCCAGTTTCATGCAAGTCTTCTTGGAGGCGACGAAATTCCAGATAGGGCACATCAAGGGATTGCTCAAAACCCAGTTCCATTCCCAGCTTGCCTCTCAGTGCGCCACGCTCTCCCAAAGCACCACGGATGAGCTTGACCGGAACCTGCGAAAGCTGGGTATAGTCGCGCACATCCTTAATCCACGAGAATCTAAGCGCTTCAGCTTTCCTTCCACAATGGACAATGAAAATGGGATCGCCATCAAGGGGTAGCAGCAAGAAGAACGGCCGCGAACCGCTGCGGGTGGGAGATGGGTACCCACTGAAGTACTTCAGGTTCGCCCCTGTCCCTAGAACCACCGCCTGCAAACCCTTCGCGCACATCAGAGCCCGGAGGCGCTCCAGCCGCTGCGGATATTCACTCGAGGGGATATGCGGTAGGTCTAGCATCGGAAAACTCACCTGATCGTCAGATTCAACAATTCTCAGCTCGCGAGCGGCGCGTCAGCCACGCAAGTGCCTGCTCCAGGAAGCGCATCGCGTACTTCCACTGGGAAAAACTTGAACCCCAATGAGGAGCAATCCCGGTGGTGATTGCCATACTCCGCCCGCTTTCGTAGCTCCAAACTACTATCGCCGGGTCGACGGTCCCCTTGAAAGTTGCCAGGACCTCCGCACCTTCTTTGGCCTGAACAAGGTTGTAACCTGTGAACATGGGACTTGGTCGCCAGCGAATGCCTTGCATGATGGCGTGTCCCGGTTGTTTCACTTCCACTGTTACACCCTCCGGGGCTTCTACGCGGTCGTCGTCCGCGGCCAAGCAGTTCACGGGCAGCGCCTCTTCCACCGGAGTGCGGTGAAAATTTCCAGCATTATGCCGTCCGGTAAAGCTGAAATAGCCTCCAACCATTAATAGGGCTCCACCACAGCGAACATATTCTCGTATCGACTTAAGGCGGTTCGACCCCATGGGCGTGCGGAGGAGCCGATCTCCTGGATATAGCACCAACGAATCGCTATCGGTGTCGTTGAGAATCACGACGCTGTAACGCCGCAGGGCTTGGGGCGTCTGCGGAAACTTCGCCAGTGCGTCCCAGGACGTGAGGTAGGTGACCTCGTAGTGAGGATTCCCGCGCCACGCGGCGAGAATTGGCTCCGCGGTATTCTCAACCGCAGCTCCTCGCAGGTCGTACGCAAAGCTACTCGCCGAGCTGAGTGTTACGGCGGTCATCCACGAACTTCCCACATAAAGGATTTTGAGTTTGCCTTTGCTCCTAGCCATTGGGTCCACCCCTGCTGTTTTCAAATCATGCCGGCCTCGCGCTAGAGTCCGAGCGGAAAATGCGAGAGGTTTTCGAGTCCGCCTTCTTGAAGCACGTAATTCCGCTCCAGACGAACTCCTCCTTGCAAGACCTCCGAATAACATGCGGGCTCGACGGCAAGCACGTCGCCAACTTCAAAGACATGATCGCTCCCGGGAATAATCCACGGCGGTTCCTGAGGATCAAGCCCCAATCCGTGACCGGCATGATGCCAGAAGGAACCGCGGACAAATTCGAAAGAATCAATGTAGTCGCGCAACCGCTTCCAAACGTCGCGAGCCCGCACTCCGGGGCGAATCATCTCCTCGGCCAAGCCGAGTGCATTACGCGAGATCTCCCAGGCCTTCATTTGGAGGTCGGTTGGTTCCGTAGCCGCAAACGTCCGGCAGAGGTCGCCGTGGTATCCGTGGTAGCTCGGGTAGATATCGATGATGTACAGATCGCCCGGAAGGATTTCCCGGCGCAGCGGCGTCCCACCTTCCTTAATAGCGCGTACCCCACAGGCAAAGTCGGCTTCGAATCTCAGGTTGTAGCCCGCGTGTCGAACAATCTCTCCATGCATTTCCTTAAAGACGTCAAGTTCCGTGGCGCCGGGATGAATGGCTTGCCGAGCGACTGCGTAGCCGGCTTCGATGGCCTTCACGCATCCGGCAATGAGGCTGACCTCGTCGGAGTCTTTACTCTTGCGTGATTTGTACAGAAAAGGACCCACATCGACCTGTCCGGCGGCGGGAAAACGTCCGAGGATGACCTCTGCGAACAGCAAGGCGAGACGATCTTTCTCCAACCCGATCCGGCGCACGGTTGTCGCCGTGCCGGCAAGAACGCCTTCCAAAACTTGAGCGGCTTTCTGAGCGATCCCTGCATAACTGATAGGCCAATCGACAGAGTAAGCCTCATAGATACCCACTTCGTCCGCGGCGCTCTGCGCTGGCTGCGCGTCTGTGACGAGAACGGTTTTCCCCTCTGGTGTGACAACGAGGAACTGCGGGAGGTCAACTTCGCGGAGATGTCCAGAGAGGTAGTAAATGTGCCGATAATTGGAAAGTACGACGAGGTCGATCCCTTGCTTCTCGAGTTCTCCTCGGAATCTTGCCAGTCGGGTCCCGCACCCCTCCAGGGTGAGCATACGTGTTTCGCCTCCACGCTCGCTCTGCAACGATTCGTGTTTGACTACACGGTCTGGTAGACGAAGGGCAAAGTCTGATCGGTATAGCCGCCGCACGCCAACTCGCCGCCATCGATGACGATAAACGAGCCGGTCATGAATCGGCTTGCGTCCGAAGCCAAATAAATCGCCGTTCCTACGATCTCTTCCGGCTCCGCGATTCTGCCCAGCGGGATTTTGGCGATGATGGGTTTCATGAATTCGTCCGAATCCAGAAAACCCTGGTTCAGAGGCGTGCGAAAGAATCCTGGCGCGATGGCGTTGACGCGGATCTTGTATTTAGCCCATTCGATCGAGAGCGTGCGAGTCATCTGGAGGACCGCCCCTTTGCTGGATGTATAGGCAATCGCAGTGGGGTGGCCGATAAAGGACAAAACGGAGGCGGTGTTAATGATCGTGCCACCGCCCTGGGGGATCATCTTGTGTGCAGCCGCTTGATCGCACAAGAAAACGCCCTTGGCGTTCACCGCCATCACCTTCTCCCAGCCTTCTTCGGTTTCTTTTTCCGCCGCGGCTCCGCCGGGAATCCCAGCGTTGGCCACCATGATGTCAATCCGGCCGAACCGACGGCAGGTTTCCTCGACGAGTGCGTCCACCTCGCTCTTCGAGGAAACGTCCGTCCGGCGAAAGACGACCCGGTCTGGAAGTGGTCCTTGGGGCTCGAGAACATCCGCCGCCATCACCTTAGCCCCAGCGCTTGCAAATCCCCGGGCAATCGCGCCACCCAGACCGCGGGCCGCTCCGGTCACCACTGCCGCCTTGCCCGAGAGATCAAA
>JBEKUI010000267.1:0-6077 GCA_049515175.1 Terriglobia bacterium | reverse complement strand
GCTTAAGACTCCTTGGAGCATTGTTGCTTCTGCTATAGCCTCTCGGTCGCCCTTCTTCAATGTGTTGATTAGCTGATGCGCTTTTCGAATTCCATCTCTCCACCTTGCCGTGAGCTCTACCGGGTTTTTGAGGGCGGCGCGGTGCGGACGGCGCACAGACGAAGTGGGATTTTTGAGACGGCGGGGGCTTTCAGGCATGGGCTTCCTGCTCGGGCTGGAGTTTCGCGGGGTCGGGTTCGGTCGCGGCGGTTTGGAGGTTTCCGGCCATCTCCCGCATATGTAGCTCGACGCGCTGGCGCACGTCGGTGCGGTGGCCCTGGCGGTGCAAGGCGTCGGCCCAGGCGTGGAGGAGTTCGGATTGAGCGGTGAACAGCGCGGGAATTTGCTTGGCGTCGGTCATGGGCTTTCCTGCCAGTCTGCCTCGCTGATGAATTGCTCCAGGGCGGCGGCCGTGACGTAGTAGCGGTTCACCAGTTTGAGTGTGTGGATCGCGCCGTTTTGCATCCATCGGTAGAACGTGGCGCGGCTGACTTCGATGCCGAGGCGGGCGCAGAGAACGCGGCGCGCGGTCATGGGCGACATCGGTTTATCCGTCGCCCTTCGCGTCGCCGCCGAGAAGTGCGGCGGTGAGGATGGGGCGGGCGGGCAGGAATTTTGTTCCCCTCTGATGAGCGTCCGCATACGGGACGCGGCTTCCAAGCAAGAGAGAGGGTCGAGTGGGGTCCGAGAAATCGAACTCCTCAATGTGCTCGGGGTTTCCTGGCTCGACGAAGGAGAGCAGGAGTCGCCCGGTGCGATTGAGGAGCGGCCAGGGGTTTTGCTTTTTTCGTGGGGCCCAGCGGTTTCCATAAGCGGCACCTTCCGTGAGGAATTGCTCTTGGGTTCTACCGCGGAGATTTTCGGCGGCGTCGCGGATCGCCGTCTCACCCGCTGCGCGGACCGTGGCGGTGGCGGCCTGGGAGAACTGCCGGGAGAATTCGTCGAGGTCGAGGGAAGCGGTGAGCATGGTTGCCTCGCCCGCGACGGCGGCGCGTGTATGAGAGCGGGGCGTCTGCGCTACGTTTCCCGTCGTCCTGGCCGCCGTCGCGGTGGGTGACGCACTCGACGCGAGACTAGGCTTGTCGGCTCGCTTCGTCAAGGGCGAACTTGTCGGCGTCGAGGGACAGTTCATGGAGCGAGCGCGAGAGCTCGCGGAGCCGCCCGGCGATGAGGGCGCTATCGAAGCTGTTGCCCTCGAACGCCGGGTCACCGACGCGGGCGGCGAGTTGCTCCGCTTCGCGGGTGTGCCTGCGGAGCAGGACGGCGACGGCGGTCGGCGTGAGTCTTATTTCTGGCATGGCGTTTGCTCCTTTTCGGGTGCGTGCTTTTCTGCGCGATGGGTTGAATGTCGCTGGTGCTGACAATGAGGGTTGTGCCGTCGCGGAGTTCAATCGGGATGGCGTTCGGTGCCTGTCCTGGTGCCGTGATGCGGCAGGTCTGGCCTTTGAGTCCTCCATGGGTGAGGCGGTAGCGGAATCGTTTTCCTGGCATCGGTGCTTTCTCCTTTCGGGGGGCGTCGCCGCTTCTCTCGTGCTGCGGCGGCGCGTTATTTTGCCCTACGGCCGGGATCCTCAGCTCCGCTCCGATCGGACGTCGGCCGGCGCCGTGGTGTAGGGGATGAGCGCGGGGCCTTGCCGAGATAGAACGTGCGGACGCGGTTTCCCTCTCGCCAGCACAGGTACACGTAACCGCGCTTGTTTCGCAGGTGGGCGCGGCTCATGTGGCTTTGCTGCCATCCTTCGTGTGGGCAGGCAACGAAGATTGCTGGTGCGGGGTTTGACCTACGCGCTGCGATCGCCGGTTTCTTGCTCGAGGAATTTTCCCTGGCGCGCGTAGGGGAATCAGTTTTTCGGCGCATGGGCTTCTCCTGGCGCGGGCTCGGCGAAGTCGAGGCCGGGGGACTCGATGAGCCGCGCACGCTCTTGGATTATTTCTGCGGCATAAGTGAGTTCGTCGCGGATGAAGTTTGACCGGCGCTTCTCGACGCGGTGGAACAGGTTGGGCTGTTCGCAGGACGCGGCGATCTGCGCGAGCGTCGAGAACTGCCGGGAGAGGGAGTGCAGTTCTTCGGTGAGGGTCACAGGGTTTCTCCTTTCTGATTCGCCGCGTCCATCGCGTGGATCGCGGCGCGGAGTTCATCAAGGGAAGGGTGGACGTAAGCCGCCGTGGTGGTGAGCAGGGGTCTGCCCTGGCGGTCGAAGGCCCAGCGTTGCACGGCGTGGCCTTGCAGGTGGGCAAGCGTGAAGGGCGAGCAGCCGGTAGCGTTCAAGCGCGAGGCGAAGGTGTGGCGCAGGTCGTGAAAGCGAAAGCGCGTGGGCATGGAGCGCCGGGCGCGCTTCAAGAAATCGTTGCCCACTTTCACGGCTTGCCCCGAGCGCGACGATATCGGGGCGTCCGGCGCGAGCTTCGAGCACTGCGCAAGGAACGCTTCAAAGAGCCGCGCGGTGAGCGGAACCGTCCTCACCTTGTGGTGCTTCGTGGGGTGGCGCACGGTGAGGGTGCGTTCGAGAAAGTCGATATCGTTCCGCCGTAGGCGGGCGATCTCGCCGAGTGACGCCCCGGTGTCGATGGCAATCACGACGCGGAGCGCCGTGTGCGGTTGCAGAAGTGAAAGCAACTGAGTTTCTTCCTCGTAGCTGATGGCGCGGGCGCTGGTGAGCGTGGGCTTCTCGACTTGCAGCGTGGCGGCGGGGTTCGCTGGCGTGTAGCACTTCTTCTCCAGCCAGGCGAACCAGGCGCGCAGCATCTTCACGTCGCGGAAAAGGGTTTGCTCGCTGAGCATGGGGCGGCGCACGAGCAGCCACTTTTGCAAAAGGGCGGGCGTCACCTGGCTGAGTTGCGACTGGCCGAGGTACTTCTCAAAGAGCGTGAAGCGTTGGAGCATGTGCGAGCGCGTCACGTCAGCGACTCGCACGTGCGCCATGTAGATGTCGCGGGCTTCCGAGATGGTCAGGCCGCTGCCGAGTTGGAAGTTTTGCAGGCTGGCTTTCTGCCGGGCGCGGTCTTGCGCGAGCTGCACGCTGACGGCGGCGGCTTCCTGGCTGCCCACGGGTTTGCGGTAGCGGCGGCCCCACTCGTCGCGGTAGTCCACTCCCCACTTGCCGTCTTTTCCCTGGTACACGCTCATCAGTCTTCCTCCGTTAGCCACGTCTGGTTGTCGGTGGGGTTGAGGTCGGTGAGGGCTTGCAGCATTTCGCGCGGCGGGTTGGGGATGGCAAGGACTTCGATGCGGTCCGCGTCCACGGATGGACGCGGACGAATAGCGGCGGGGTCTGTTTTCCAGAGGGTAAGTTGCTCGGCGCGCTGGCCTTGGTTCTTGCGCGTCCAGAACTGTGGTAGGCCTGGAGGGATTCGAACCCCCGACCCACGGTTTAGGAAACCGTTGCTCTATCCTTCTGAGCTACAGGCCCGTGTGTCTGAGAACAGCGTATCACTGGCGAACGGATAGTGTCCACCCTCTCCGCGTAGCCTCACGACTCGCGAACGCGCCGGAGTCATAGCTCACGGAGGTCTTTGGTTTCAGGAATGGGATCTAAGATTTTCGACCAACGGTTGCCGTTGGAGGCAGCAGAGAATCTACACGGCTTCGGCGGGCGGGTGCAGGATAGAAGGCGGAGGCAGCCGCAGGTCCCGCACGATGCGCACCCAGGAAAGTACACGCAGGATGTAGTAGGTGATATCAATCTCCCACCAGAAGAAGCCTTGGCGAACAGAAGCCATGTAATGGTGATGGTTATTGTGCCAGCCTTCGCCAAGCGTCACGAGCGCCAGGAGAAGGCTGTTGCGGCTGGTGTCGGCGGTTTTGTAGCGACGGCGGCCAAACAGATGCGCCAGTGAATTGATCACGAAGGTTCCGTGCCAAAGCGCTACGGTGCTGACGACGAAGCCCCAGACCAGCATGCTCCAGCCTCCCGCCAGGAAAAGCGTCACGGCCAGAAGCACTGGCGGAACCAAGAAGTGGCGGTTCAGCCAGCGCAATTCCGGAAAGCGGTTGAAGTCCGCGATCCACTCCACTTCCGTAGCGTCATTCTTCCTACTCATGATCCAGCCGATATGCGCCCAGAAGAAAGTGTTCCGCGTGGGCGAGTGAACATCATCTTCCGTATCGGAGTAGCGGTGATGGCGGCGATGATGCGCAGCCCACCAAAGGATCCCTTTCTGCGACGAAGTCATGGCGCAAAACGCCAGCACGAATTGAAACACCCGGCTGGTCCGGAAGGAACGGTGGGAGAAGTAGCGGTGATACCCGGCGGTCACAAAGAACATCCGGGCATAGTAGAGTCCCAGGGCCCAAAGGGCATAGGACCACCGAAATGGAACGAAGAAAACCGCCGCGCACGCCAGGTGCATCAGCAAGAAAGGTAGAACCGCCGCAGTCAAGTACCGCGGCTGGTCCTGAGATACGCTCCGCGGCATGTCAGATTGGTCTGCTACGATGGCTGGTTGCAAGGGCCCGCGACCTCTCCCGTGAAGACGACAGATTTACTTCTGAAGAGAAAACCCGTTTCCTAAACACGCCCTGCCGGAGGCGCCCAGGTCGCTCCGGCAGCACTTAAGTCAAGAAGGCATCGGGATGTGCCTGGACTTTGCTTTAAAGGGATCCAGGTCGCACCAAACTGGAGAATGTATCTTCCTCTCCCCAGGGAGAGGGTTGAATTAATTTACAGCGGCCTTCACTCGGCGACGAACGCCGGCCCGCTTTTTCACTGGCGGCTGGCCCTCGGCCATCTCGAAGGCGGCCATCGCAGTCACGAACATTTTAAGGCCGGCGGTATCGAAATCCACGGTAGTGCGCTCGCTGTCGCGGGTGACGATCGTACCGCACCCGTACTTCGCGTGGCGCACGTACTGCCCTGGTTTAAGACTCATAGGTTTGCGCTCCCCTTAGAACCGTCGCCCTCGGTCGTTGCGATTTCCTCGTCCCTCGCCCCCGCCGCCACCACCTGGACGTGGCCGGGAGGAATCTGTCCGCGGTGGACGCGCTTCGTTAACGGTGAGGGGCCGGCCTTCCAGGGACTGGCCGTTCAAGCCGGCAATCGCCCTTCCCATATCTTGGCCGTCGCCCAATTCCACAAAGCCGAAGCCCCGCGATTGCCCGCTGAATTTGTCACGGACCACGGTTGCCGAGGCCACTTGAAAGCCCGCCGCGGTCACAAACTCGGCGAGCGCACTGTCGGTCGTGCTGTGGGGCAGATTGCCCACAAACAGCTTCTGAGCCATTTTCTCCTCCGGAAAGGGGCGGACCTCAGCCCGCCCCCGTCGAACCCTAGACGCGTTCCACGGCATCCGCTTGCAGGCCCTTGGGCCCCGTGCGGACTTCAAAGGACACGCGCGCGCCTTCCTCGAGCGAGCGATAGCCATCGCCCTGAATCGCGGAGTAGTGGACGAAAACGTCCTCCCCACTTTCCCGGCGGATGAATCCGTAGCCCTTGGACGCGTTAAACCACTTCACTGTTCCTTGTTCCTTCATACTCGAAAAAAATCCTCCTGATTGATTCTGCAATTTGCGGAAGCGGCGCGACGGATTCACCCGGCGGTCCGCTGTAAGACCGCGGGCCACAGAAGCACCGAGCGTTTCGAGGGAAGGCTCTTTGGGCTAATGCGAGACACGACGGAGTTACAACTACAAACTGCACTTTGATTTTAACACAGTTTCTTCCTGCCGCCATAAGATTTATCGCGACGTGGGTGAGTTCATGCGGTACTCCCTCGGAAGGGCCCCCGTCCCATCGGCGACACGGCTGGACCTTAAGATGTTTCTCCCAAGTGGAAGGGGAGGACTAGCGGCGTAACGACTTGCCGGAATCGCTTCTATTCTTCTTAGAATCAATCAGTTGGAGGAGTAGGGGTTCCCCCTCGACGGGATTGCGCCGGAAGAACGGATTCCCTCCCTATTTGGGGATTCAAGCCACCTTCACTAGCCCAACTTCCGCAGTTTGAAAAGTAAGTCGTCTGTTTTCAATGCGGGCATGCCCGAGTCTTCACTACATTTCGAGCTTGGGTAGTTGCGACGGCAGCTTCAGTCCGAGCCTTTGGAG
>JBEKUI010000266.1:0-6137 GCA_049515175.1 Terriglobia bacterium | reverse complement strand
GCGTAGCCGAGCACGCAGGTGACGCTCAGAAGTAGCCATGGCGTGTTGGAATAGAAGCACAGGAACGGGATCGACCACGTGAAATACCAGGGGAAAGCGTTGGGGGAAAGCAGGAGCAATCCCGCGATCAGAAACAAGCTGGCTTGCAGTGGCTCCATGCGGCGCTTGAGAGCCCAAAGGACCAATGCAGCGAGAAAGACGCCGGCGAGCAGTCCGGCCTGAGGGCGGCAGTTGCCCGCCAGCATCATCAGGCGGAACAGGCTGTCGTTGTTTTCCCACACTGCGGAGTACTGCAAGAGCCCCTCGAGGAGTTTGCGGCCGGCGCTGGCATAGGGGACGTACCCCGCTACGACGACCGCCAAGAAGAGCACCGCATACCTCCAGCGAGTTCGTTTCAGGAAGACCGGAAGGAGAATTCCCCCGAAGAACTTGGAGAGGAACGAGAGCGCCAGAAAGACGATTGACATTTCCTGTCGATGCTTTATAATGAAGAGGTTAGCCGCAAGCAGCGCCAGGATGGCGAGCGAATCGTGGTGGCCGCACAGGCTGAACGCGACGACCACCCCGGGATTCCACGCGTACATCAGGACGCGCTGGAGCGGCTGTTTTCGGATCGTCAGGAGCAGTAGGAGCACGACGATACTCGCCGCATCGAGGCCCACGTAGAGCCGCTTGTAGCCCCTGATTGTTTTCGCCCAGGAGAAGGAGTTTTCGCTGAGGGGTGGGTAGAGCGTGGGAGTCGTCCTTCCCACGTCCAGGGGGTGAGCGGGGTCTTCGAGTGCGAGGTGGCGGAGGGCGTCGGGATGGGCGGCATAAGGATTGATGCCGGCGCGCTGCACACGGCCCTCCCACTGGTAGCGGTAAACGTCGGCAGAGAGCGTCGGCGGGGCTGAAAGAAGCAGCAGGCGGAACGCCAGCGCAGCGCCCAAGATGATAAGCAGCGCCGCCAGCCCCAGCGCGAACCGCTGGACGATGTAAGCGGCGATGACATAGAGCAAGCCCGCCGCCAGCAGCAGTCCGATCGTTTCAGGCACGGTCGCATAGGGAGCGGTCTGGCGCGCGATCCAACTGAAGATGCCGGCGATGCCGCCGGAGAGCAACAGTAGGCAAGAGGTAGGAAGGACGGTTGAAGGGGTCGCTGATTCAGAATTCATAGTTCTGAATTCGTAATTCTCAAGCGCATGTTGCATTTATACTTCGCCATTCTGGTTGCCAACACGAACCCGCTGGTTCGCTATGTCCAGCACATTTTCCGCAAAGATCCCTTCCAGGGCATCTACGTGCCCAACGCCTTCGATCTGGCGATTCTGATCCCGTACTTTACCATCCTGATTATCCTCTCCGTTTACGGAATTCATCGCTACTACCTGACTTATCTCTACTTGAAGAACCGCGGCAAACTGCCCAAGCCGGCTAAGCAATTCGATGAACTGCCGCGAGTTACGATCCAGCTTCCCATCTTCAACGAGCGCTACGTGATCGAGCGCCTGCTCGAGGCCGCGACGCGCATCGATTATCCCCGCGAACGGTTGGAGATTCAGGTTCTGGATGACTCGACCGATGAGACGGTGCACATCGCATCCCGACTGGTCAGTGAGTACGCGCAGGCGGGATATCCGGTCTCCTACCATCACCGTACGAATCGCGAAGGCTTCAAGGCGGGCGCGCTCGCAGAGGGGATGAAGAAGGCGACGGGCGAATTCATCGCCATCTTCGACGCGGATTTCGTTCCTCCTCCGAACGTCATCCGCGAAATGGTGGCGTATTTCACCGATCCGAAAGTGGCCGTCGTGCAGGGACGCTGGACGTGGATCAACCGGCAATACTCCAATCTGACGGAGGTCGAGGCAATCCTTCTCGACGGGCACTTCGTGATCGAGCACGGCGGGCGGTACTCGACCGGGCGATTCTTCAACTTCAACGGCACGGCGGGCATGTGGCGGCGAGCCGCGATCGAAGACGCGGGCGGCTGGGAGCACGACACGCTCACCGAAGACACCGACCTCAGCTATCGCGCCCAGCTCAAGGGCTGGAAGTTCATCTACGATCCGCGCATCACTTGCCCGTCGGAACTGCCCGTGGAGATGAACGCCTTCAAATCGCAACAGGCGCGCTGGGCCAAAGGGTTAATTCAAGTCGCGAAGAAAATGCTGCCCGTCATCTGGCGGAGCGAGCAACCGCGCCACATCAAGATCGAAGCGACGTTCCACCTGACGGCCAACATCGCCTACCCGCTGATGATCCTGTTCGCGCTGATCCTGCTCCCGGCGATGATCATCCGTTTTTATCAGGGCTGGTTCCAGATGCTCTATCTCGACCTGCCGCTCTTTGTCGCCTCGACTTGCTCGGTGTCAAGCTTCTACATGGTGGCGCAGCGCGAACTGAATCCGCGCGGCTGGTGGAAGAGCCTGCGATTTATCCCCTTCCTGATGGCCACGGGCATCGGGCTCGCCGTCACCAACGCCAAGGCAGTGATCGAAGCGCTGCTTGGCCAGCAGTCGGAATTTGTCCGCACCCCCAAACTCCGCGTGGAAGGCCGCGAGGACAACTGGGAGCGCAAGAAGTATTTGAAGCGCGGCGGCTGGATTCCCGCCGTCGAGTTGTTGCTGGCCGTTTATTTCTCCTTTACCGCCGCTTATTCTGTTTACGCCGAGAACTACCTCACCACTCCTTTCCTGATGCTTTTCTTCATGGGCTATTCCTATATGGGGATGATGTCACTCTTCCAGACGCCGCTGCGCCGCCTCTGGAGCGCCCTCCCCGCTCTGCTTCGCCCCCGCGCCGTCGAACCCGCGACCTAGCGCTTTTGTTTTGGGCGGCCTGCGATGCAGCGCCCTCCTTGAGGGGGGCACGCTGCCGTGTTGCTACCCGGCGCTACTTGCTATTGCTCGGATTCCAGCCTAAACTTCAGACCTGTGAACACCGAACGGCTGCGTCGCATTACCATCGAAGAAGGGAAGTGCGGAGGGCGCCCTTGCATTCGCGGTTATCGCATCCGGGTATCGGATGTGCTGGGATTGCTGGCGGCGGGTGCGTCCTTCGAAGAAATCCTCTCTGAGTATCCCTTCCTGGAGCGCGAGGATATCCTGGCGGCCATCGAATACGCCGCGCGCCAGGCAGACCATGCGGTGCTCCAAACCTCGTGAAGTTCCTCGTTGACAACCAATTGCCGACCGCCCTTGCCCGATTGATAACTTCTCAAGGCCACGACTGTGAGCATGTCCTCGACATCGCCCTGGCCAGTTCATCGGACCGGGAGATTTGGGAGTATGCCCGCAAGGGAGATCGCATTGTGATTACCAAGGACGAGGACTTCCTCTACTTGGCAAACCGTTCCGAGTCCGAAGGACGGTTGATTTGGGTCCGTTTGGGAAACTGCCGATCTTCAGTGCTGCTCGCCGAGTTCGGGCGGCTTTGGCCGCGCATCATTGCCGCCTTCGAAGCCGGGGAGCGCGTGGTCGAGATGCAATAGGGCTTGAGTCGAGGCGCTTGACGAGAGCTTGGTCCGTCACCTTCAAACCAACAGAGCCATGCCATCGGGGGAGCCATCTCGTTATCGAGCAAACTTGACGCAGTGGTTATGCTATACGCTCGCACTCTCAGGGGGTCCGATGCGACGAGTACTGAATAACGTTCTCTTCTCCTTTGCGGCCTGCTTGATCTTGGCGGCCGTGCCGGCGGCGGCGTGGGAACGCGAGGCGCTCTCGGCGTTCCACGAGCGGCGCGCGAAACTCCTCCGCGAGATGGGCGGCGACGGCGTCATCGTCATGTTCGGTTACGGTGACGCCGAGGTGGCCTCCAGCACCACGATGTTCCGCCAGGACGAGACGTTCTATTACCTCACCGGCTGGAACGAGCCTGGCGCCCTGATGTTGCTGGTGCCCAAGGCCGCCAAGGCGGGAAGCGCCGCGGTCGAGATTGACAAGGAGATTCTGTTCATCCCGCCCCATGACGACAGGCCCGGCAGCTATCACGGCGAATTGTGGGAAGGGCCCAAGCTGGGACCCGACGACGCCGACGCCGCCGCGCGCACCGGCTTCCCCACCGTCAAGAGCGTTACGCTCTTCCAGTCCGAACTTGATGAAGTGATGAAGGGCTTCAGCAAGATCTATACGGAAGCAACTCCGCAGCCGGAAAGCGGCGAGGACAGCTTCATCCAGGACATGCAATCGCGGCTGAAGAAGATGGCGCCGCTCGCCACCCTGGCGGACTTCCGTTCTGCCGTCACACGTCTGCGTATGGTGAAGACGCCGGGCGAAATTGCCCTGATCCGCAAGGCCGCGGAGGCTTCCGTGGAAGCGCACCTGGCGGCGATGAAGACCGTCAAGCCGGGCCTTTGGGAATACGAAGTTGCGGCGCGCATGCAGTACGAATACCAGCGCCGGGGCTGCGAGTGGCCGGCCTACCCGCCCATCGTCGGCGCGGGCTTCTACTCCACGGTTCTGCACTACGACCAGAACTCCCGGCAAATGACCGATGGCGACGTGGTGGTCATGGACGTTGCCGGCTCCTATGGCGGCTACGCGAGCGACATCACGCGCACGCTCCCCGTGAACGGCAAGTTCACGCCCCGCCAGCGCGAAATCTACCAGATCGTTCTCGCCGCGGCGGACGCGGCCATTGCCGCCGCCAAGCCGGGAATGTACCTGGGCCGTCGCGGCGCGAAGGGCCTGCATGAAATCGCCTACGAGTACATCAACACCCACGGAAAGGATTTGAAAGGCCAGCCGCTGGGCCAATATTTTAGCCACGGGCTCAGCCACTCGGTGGGCCTCAACGTTCACGACCCGTTTGACTACAACCAGCCCTTGCAGCCTGGCATGGTGGTGACCATCGAACCCGGCGTTTACATCCGGGAGGAGAAGCTGGGCGTCCGCGTCGAAGACGACATCCTGATCACCGAAAACGGCTGCGAGGTCCTCACCCGGCGCCTGCCCCGCACGGTGGAGGACATCGAGCGGGCGATGGCTCGGCGCTAGGCTGGTGTGGTGGGGATCACGATGGCGAAAGAAGATGCGGCCAAGCCTGAAGATCCACAGCGAACTTCCGAGCCGATCTACAGCGAACAGCTCTTCGGCAGGGGCGTTTACGCGCGGCACCACCTGGGGCGCTTCGAATGGCTGCGCCGGAAATTTGACGCCCTGGCGAGCGAGGCCGAGATCAGCGTGCTCGAGGTCGGATGCCACGATGGTCGGGCGCTCAGCTCGATTCCGCGCCGCGTGCGTCGCTACGCGGGATTTGACGCCGGCTGGGGCGGCGGCCTGGAGCGGGGACGCCAGAAGTTCGCGGCGGAGAAGGATTACTCGTTCACCGAATCCACCCAGCCGCGCGACGTCGCGAGCCTGGCGGAGCAGTTCGACTTCATCATCTGCATGGAGACGCTGGAACACCTGGACCAGCCCGTCGTCGAGGGTTACATCCAGGCTTTCGCCAGCAAGCTGAGCGGCTGCCTCCTGGTCACCGTCCCCAATGAGAAAGGGCTCCCCTTTTTGGTCAAAGCCACCGGAGCGCGCGTCCTCAACATCGAACGCTATTACCCCTACACGACCGCGGAATTCTTCTGGGCAGTCCTGGGACGGCTCCAGCACGTTCGCAGGATCGAACACAAGGGATTTGATTACGCTCGCCTGGTCGGCTTGATCAGGCAGCACTTCGCGCATGTGAGGGTCGAGGGCATCAGCCCGCTCCGGCTACCGCCGTCTCTGAGCCTTACCATCGGCATCGTGGCGTCCCACCAACCTATACCCTGAGCCGCCGCTAGCCCTATGCCAGGCCGGCGCGGAGGGCGGGTTCTCCTTGACGGCCACCAAGCATGGACATTTTGTACTTGTGCTTTGTTTTCAATAACATTCTGGGTTCGTTCCTCGAGATTTTTGTTTTTTTCGAAGTCGCGGCACCTCCGCTCTCAGGCTCATTGCCCGAGAGGCCACAGAGTGTGCTCCCGTCTCCCGAATCCTGCCTTCCAGCCCTCGTTGTTAGTCACCCGTCACTGTTTTTCCGGCCGGTCTTTTGTTTTCAACAACATTCTGGCTTCGTTCCTCGAGATGTGAATATCAAGCTAGCTCCGGTTCTGCCACTAAGTCTTTGTAGGTGATGGTGTTGGTGCTGAGGCAAGCGCGGGTGAGGCGGTGGAACAG
>JBEKUI010000265.1:0-6143 GCA_049515175.1 Terriglobia bacterium | reverse complement strand
ACCCGCGAATTAATGTCTACCGCGGCCGTCAGCCTATGCAACAGCCACAGGTGCAACAAACCTCGCGACCTCCCAGTCCCGTCTATGGCGGTAACAGGAGCGGGTTCGACCCTCGGGCGGCCAGCGAACGTGGCCAAGCCAGTCGGATGAGTGCGGGTCAGTCCAGGGGTGCGGCCCCGAGCCAGTCCAACGCGAGGAATCAGTCGCGTCCTGCAAAAAACCCACCACCGGCCAGGAGTTCCGACCGATCCAAGGAAAGGGACCGGCGATGACCAGAGCAGAGAGCATCCGCAATCGCGCTACTCGAGTTCGTTCAACATGCCTGATGCATCCGAAGCAGGCGACAGAGATCTTAATCGCGGAAGGGATGGACATATGGCGACAAGAAGGAGAATGACTTCACTCAGGGTAATGCAGCGTGTGACTCTAGCTATGGCTTTCCTGTTGCTTCTATCCGTGGGCGTCTTCCGCAGTGGTTCGGTCATGGCTACGGAGAGACCGAAGCAAGCCTATTTCTCAACCCCCGAAGAAGCCAAGCAAGCCGTCGTCGATGCGGCGGTAGCGAGAGATTCTGCCGCATTCGCGAAGATTTTCGGACCCGAGGCGCCGGGACCAGTGGTCCCGGGAGATGAAGCGGAGGACAAGCAGGAGCTGGAAGAATTCGCCGCCAGCGTCCAGCAGTCCGCCAAGCTCGAGAAAGTGAACGACACCACGTTCACCCTCACCATCGGTGAGCACCACTGGCTGTTCCCCATTCCAATTGTCAAAGAAGGAACCCGCTGGCGCTTCGATACCCCGGCAGGCATGGAAGAGATTTTGAATCGGAGGATTGGCGAAAACGAACTGTCAACGATCCTGAGCTGTCGCGCCTATGTCCTGGCCCAATGGGAGTACTTCACCCGAGGGGACGCAGATAACGATGGCGTGGCCGAGTATGCACAGAAGTTCATCAGTTCGCCCGGCAAGCGAGATGGATTGTACTGGGACACAGCTGCGGACGATGATCCAAGCCCCTTGGGGAGCCTTGTCGCCGTTGCCCGGGCGGAAGGCTACGCAATCAAGACCCCTGGCAAGAACGATCGTGCTGTCCAACGACGCCAGCCCTACCATGGATACTATTTCAAGATTCTCACTCGTCAGGGTCCGCACGCACCGGGAGGAAAGTATAACTACATCATCAACGGCAACATGATCGCTGGCTACGCCCTGGCCGCCTACCCGGCTGATTGGGCGAATTCCGGCGTGATGACGTTTATTGTCAATCAGCAGGGTCGGGTGTATCAGAAGGATCTCGGTCCTAAGACATCGGCGATTGCTGGCGCCATGGTCGAATACGACCCGGATCCGACGTGGAAATTTGTGAAGGAGTGAGATTTATGCCGGGGTCCAATACATATTGTCAACGCAAGAGGCCAGGGGCCACGGACTAGTTTTCAGGGGGGACGCCACCGCCGGTGTTCGCCGGTGTGGCTCCTTCGCCTTTTCGATCCTGCACGACTAGCCTCCCTGTTGGTCAGCCGTTTTCCGGGCCCCTCGCCGCCCCGGCAAGGACGGTTGCAGGCATCCGGATGGGGCTGCCCCCAACCGCCTTGTTCCTTCCCGCTTGAAACCCCGGCTACCCCAACTAGTTCCCTCCTCACAAATTAGGCTGAGCAATACTGACCAACCCTGTGAGCCGGAATGAACTGACACGCGCTTCGCCCTCGGATATAAAAGTAATCAGCTGAGGCGTACGCCTACAGCAACCCGGGATTTCAAAATGGAAATCTCAGTATGATTTGGAGGAAATTCATGAGGACCAGATGGTTGATGACTGCTTGTGCGACAGCGGTGTTTGCTTTCACTAGCATGGCGGCTGTGGCACAAGGCCAGAATGACCAGAACCGTGGCAATGACCAGAATCGCGGCCAAAGCCAACGGACTGAGAATCGCGGCCAAACTAAGAAGCAATATCGCCAGTTCAACGAGAAGCAACGCCAATACGCGACCACTTATTACAACCAGAACCGAAACCAGGAGATTTTTAAGCCGGACAGCCGATGGAACAACGACTACGAAACTCGGCTTCAGCCGGGCTACGTGCTCGATAATGATATGCGGGGAATGAGTCGCCCGGCACCCATTGAGATGACGCGCGGTTTCGGCCCTGCCCCTAGCGGCTACCGTTACGTCGTCATCGGGGGAAATGTGGTTCTGATTGATGATGGGTATCGTGTTCACGACGCGATCCACTTCAGCATTAACATTGGACATTAACTTGTAAGAGCTCCGCGCTCTCTCTATTGCTGGCGGCCCGCGGAATTTACCCAGCACGATGCTGATGCTGCCAGCTGGGTCTCGCTCTCCTCATCGTTGTCGACCTGTTGCTCCTCGGTCGCGTCTGAAGTAAATGCGGCTCGTCAATCCGCCGGCACTTGTCGCTTCCGCTGGCGGAGACGGGTTCAGGCTCTCGCCCTCCCAGATGGAGGAGGAGTCGCACGCTCCTTATCTTGACGTGACCGGGGGTTTTTGTACCAGGTGAGGTGAGAGGGAATTCACCTGAGGAGGAACTCTGGTCATGCCAAACAAGAGGTTCAAGTCGGAGCAGATTGCAACGCTGCTGCGGCAGCTCGAAGTGAGTATGGCGAACCGGCGGAAGACGACCCTACAAGCCAGGAAAGAAGCCAAGGAGTTGTGACTTATGGCCACAGCAGTAGGTGAGGTCGATGTTGCGACAGTAGATCAGGTCTCTGCTGAGCCGCTTGCACCACCGCAGCCGGTTCCACCTCGTCCGATACATATCGTGAAGCGGTCTCGAAGAAACTGGACCAAGCCCCTTTTGATAGCGGGCGCCGTCATCGCCCTGGCCGTCGGAGTGGAACTATGGCGCATGCATTCGGCGAACGCGATTGGTTACGAGACCGTGCCGGTGGAGCGAGGGCCGATCCAGGCAAGTGTCACGGCCACGGGCACCGTTAACGCCGTCGTGGATGTTCAAGTGGGCAGCCAGGTCTCTGGCAACATCAAGGTACTCTACGCCGACTTCAACACCAAGGTAACAAAAGGCCAGCTTGTCGCGGAGATCGATCCCCAAACATTCCAGACCCAGGTTGATCAGGCTTCGGCGGCCCTGGATTCAGTACACTCTGCTGCCATGACGGCAGCCGCTCAAGTCCAAAAGGCGAATTCAGACCTTGCAGGGACCATGGCGAGTGAAAAGAGTGTGGAGTCAGTTTTGGCCAAGGATAAGGCTAACGCACTGAACGCAAGGAATCAGTACGAAAGGCAAGACAGCTTGTTTAAGGATGGAATTATTTCCCGAACGGATCACGACTTGGCCAAGGCTACTCTGGATGCCGCTGAAGCCCAGGTGGCGGCCGACCAATCCCAGATAGAAGCGTCCAAGCAGACCATCCAGTCGGCACAGGCTCAGGTCCGTGTGGCGCAGGCCCAGTCGAGTTCGGCGCAAGCCCAGGAGCGCCAATCGCAAGCGTCACTGCAGCAGGCCAAGATCAATTTAGAGCACACTCGAATCACGGCTCCCGTGGACGGAACAGTCATCGCGCGCCGCATGGACGTGGGCCAGACTGTTGCCGCGTCGTTCGCGGCCCCCACGATTTTCGAAATCGCGCAAGACCTGACGAAAATGCAATTGGATACCAACGTGGACGAGTCTGATATCGGCAACATCAGCGCCAGCCAGCAAGCGACATTCACGGTCGATGCGTATCCCGGCACAACCTTCCGCGGGCAAGTTGTGGATGTCCGCAAGGCGCCCATCAGCGCCCAAAACGTGGTGACCTACGACGTGGTGATTTCAGTTGCAAACCCTGATCTCAAACTGTTCCCCGGGATGACGGCCAATGCCCGCATCATGACCGCCAAGCTGGATAACGCGCTCAAAGTGCCGAACGCTGTCTTGCGAAACCATCCCACCACGGCGATGCTCACTCAGCTCGGCCTGCCGATGGTACCCGCGAATAAGCAGCAGGTATATGTCGCTCGGGGTGGAAAGCTCCGCGCCGTGCCGGTTACCTTTGGGCTCTCGGACGGAAAGTATACCGCCGTGACCGATGGTGATCTGCACGAAAAGGACCTGGTTGTGGCGAGATTCACTACGTCTGCAAGTACACCCACGGCGAGTTCACCTTCGGCTCCAGGCACCAGCGGCGGACGTCGCGGGCCCGGGTTCTAATATTTGGGAGAGGAAGCTGTGCCACCGCTGATTGATGTCCGGGACCTGAGGAAGACCTACTGGCTCGGGGAAGTGACTGTGAACGCCCTGGCCGGGGTCACCGTCTCTGTCGAGCGAGGCTCGTATGTGGCTGTTATGGGGCCATCCGGTTCCGGCAAATCGACCTTCATGAACCTGCTCGGATGCCTTGACCGGCCGACCTCGGGCCGTTACTTACTCGACGGTATCCCGGTTGAAAGTCTTGATCGCGATCAGCTCGCGGAGATACGAAACCGGAAGATCGGTTTTGTCTTTCAAAACTTCAACCTGCTTCCCCGCATGAGCGCTTTAGAGAACGTGGAGCTCCCGCTGTTGTACAAGGATAATGATACGCCGGATGCGGACGAGCAGGCCGAGCACTCGCTGAGCTTAGTCGGATTGGCCGGCCGGGAGCACAGTTTCCCCGCGCAACTCTCGGGTGGCCAGCAACAGCGGGTGGCTATCGCGCGCGCGCTGATCAACAAACCGGAAATCCTGCTTACGGACGAGCCCACCGGCGCCCTGGACTCGCACACCAGCACCGAAATTATGAGCATCTTCGAGAGGCTCAATCGCACTCAGGGCATCACCATCGTCCTGGTTACGCACTCTGACGAAGTCGCTGCGCACGCGGATCGAGTTATCGGCTTTCGGGATGGGCTTATCGTAAGCGACGCGCCGGTCAACAACTCCAAGAAGACCGGCGAGCGTTGGGTTGATTCTCGCCTCCCAGCCGAGGTGGCGCAGTGAAAAAGCTAAAGTCATCCATACGCATCGCGTTCCGCGCGCTCACGATGAACAAGCTTCGCTCGGCGCTGACCATGCTGGGTATTGTGATCGGGGTCGCCAGCGTGATCGCAACTGTAGCGATCGGCTCCGGCGCAACGCAGCGTATTCAGGACCAGATCGCGAGCATCGGTAGCAATATCATCATCATTATCCCGGGGAGCACGAGCAGTTCCGGGGTGCGACTGGGGACCGGCAACGCGGTGACATTGTCTGAGGCGGACGCAAGGGAAATTCCGACGCAGTGCCCGGACGTCGCACTCGCCGCACCGTATGTTCGCGGCGGAGCCCAGGTGATCAATGGGAATAACAATTGGGCGACGATAATCTATGGCGTCACTCCCGACTATCTGACCATTCGCCAACTCTCCGTCGCGGAAGGGGTTGAGTTCACCCAACAGGATTTGGATTCAGCGAACAAGGTCGCGGTGCTCGGCAAGACCCCAGTGGACAACCTGTTCGGTGGCGCCGACCCGATCGGCCAAACGATCCGCATTAAGAACGTACCGTTCACGGTCGTCGGCGTGCTTACCCCCAAAGGTCAGTCGTCCCAGGGGCAGGACCAGGACGATGTGATTCTGCTTCCGATTTCAACCGCCAAGCGGAGAGTGCTCGGCGTCAACGCAGCGAATGCAGATGCTGTGAACACCATCATGATGCAGGCAAAATCCGGCCCCCAGATCCCAGCGGCGCAGGAGGAGGCCCAGGCGCTGCTCCGGCAACGCCATCATCTGCAGTCGGCCGAGGCTGACGACTTCACGGTTCGTAACTTGGAAGAGCTCTTCGCCGCGCAAGAGGCATCTTCGCGCATCATGGCGATCATGCTCGCGGCAGTGGCCTCGGTGTCACTGGTCGTGGGTGGCATCGGCATTATGAATATCATGCTGATCTCCGTCCGGGAACGAACGCGCGAGATAGGCCTGCGGCAAGCCGTGGGCGCGAAGACTCGAGACATCCTCACCCAGTTTCTGGTTGAAGCTGTAACGCTGTCCATCGCCGGCGGGTTCGTCGGAATCGTGCTCGGGATCGGTGCCTCGGCCCTCATCTCGCGTCTGGCGGGCTGGGCGACGGCCGTCGGCCCGAGCGCCGTGTTGCTTGCGGTCTTTTTCTCCGCTCTGGTCGGAATCAGCTTTGGCTATTACCCGGCGAGAAAGGCCGCCTATCT
>JBEKUI010000264.1:0-6205 GCA_049515175.1 Terriglobia bacterium | reverse complement strand
GGATGAAGGTGTCGCGACGATGCACGTGGGCGGGAAACGCAAGCTGACCATTCCCCCCGGACTCGGTTACGGAAGCCGCGGCGCGGGCGGCGTGATTCCCCCCAATGCCACGCTCATCTTCGAGGTCGAGCTTCTGGGTTTCCAGTAGCTGGCAGGGGCGGGTTTGAAACCCGCCCCTACGAAAACCTGCATTCTGCGTTGGCATCACCTTGCGATCGCCGTTCTCTGCCCTGGATTGGGCGCCGGTCATCGGTTTTGTTGCTTTCTGCGGCGTGCTGGGAGTGCGCGCCCGGAAGCGCGCCGGCTCGCTCGACGATTTTCTGGTGATGGGCCGCCGGCTGGGCCCGCTGTGGGGCGTGGCGACACTGGCGGCGACTGAAACCGGACTCGTCACCATCATCTATTTTTCCGAAGAAGCCTACCTGGCGGGTTTCGTGGCGCTGTCGGCCTCCGTCATCGCCGCTGCCACGATGTGGTTTGTGGGGCGGACAGGCTTGATCATCAAACGCCTGCGCGCGCTGGAAGTCCGCACGGTCCCGGAATTCCTCGAGACCCGCTTCAACACTCACGTTCGCTGGATCGCTGGGCTCGCCACCTTCCTGGTGGGCGTGCTGAACATGGGGATATTCCTGCAGACCGAGGGGACGTTCCTGGCCGTAGTGATGGGCATCTCGCCGGCCAAGCTGCCGCTGATAATGGGCGTGATGCTGGTGGTGGTGATCGCCTACACGATGCTCGGCGGGATGTACTCCGTCGTGCTCACCGACGTGGTGCAGTTCGTCTTCATTCTCATTGGGGTGAGTTGCACGACGTATTACATTTTCGCCGCGGCGGGAGGTTGGCAGAAGATCGTCGAGGCCGTGGCCGTTCATCGCGGCAGCGCGGGCCTGAGCCTCTGGGATGCCACGCGCTACGGTCCGCTGTTTCTCACCTGGACGACCCTCTATTATTTGAGTGGCTGGTCGTCCTGGCAGCCGGTGGTGGCGCGCGCCCTGAGCATGAAAGACGTGGCGCTGGCATTGCGCCTCTATCGCCTGAGCAGCCTGTTCATGCTTTTTCGCGCCGCCTTCCCGATGATCTGGGGCGTGGGGGCGCTGGCTATCGTCGGCATCGTGACGCCCAGCAGCACCGCTCTGCCGCAGATGCTCATCAGGATTCTGCCCGCCGGAATGATTGGCCTGGTGACGGTCGGGTTTCTGGCGGCGTCGATGTCTACCTATTCAAGCTACTTCCTCGCTTTCAGCTCGATTCTTGTGCAGGACGTCGTGGGGCCGCGCCTGCGCCGGACGCTCTCGGACCACGAGCGAGTCGTATTCACCCAGGCGGGGATTCTGGTCATCGGTGTCCTCATCTACTTCTGGGGAATGTTCTATCACTTTCCGGAATCGGTCTTCCGTTACATCACGGTGACCGGTTCACTCTCCTTTGCCGCGACCCTCACCGTGCTTGTGGGAGGCATCTATTGGAAACGCGCCAGCGCGGGCGGGGCCTATTGCGCTTTTCTGGGCAGCGCCATTCCGCCGCTGATCTGCCTGGCGCATCCGCAATTCGGCCCCACTTCCGCCGGGCTGCTCAGCTACACTCTCGCCGTGACCGGTATGGTGGCCGGCTCGGTGGCGTTTCCGATTCCCGCGACGGGGCCACGAATAGCCTCGTCCCTCGGGTCCACGTAGCGGCGGCTTTCCCGCCGCCAAGGGGGACGGCAGCGGGCAAGATGTCCTCTTGACTTTTCAAGGCAAGTGTGCTAGTCTAGCGTCTTGGGAAGTGCAGGAGGCGGTCCGGTAGACCTTCCTGGGCTTCCGCGAGAGGTTACATGGGAGACCCCTGGCGGCACTTCGGACCGAATTCCCCGTATCCGCGAACTTTGAGTTGTTGGATGAGTTCTTCTGCTGGAAGGGGGACCCGTTCTCAGTTCCGCCCAGCGTTGGGCGCCCCCCTATATATAATAGAAAGACGAACCGAGCATGTTATTTGGAATCAAGTCGTTCCAGATTTTCATATCGAGACGAACCGAGTAAATGCCTTAGAATCAACAGAAGTTTAACAATTCAACGAACCGAGCAAGTTGCTTATTATCAATTACATGAAAAACGGACAGAATTTACGAACCGAGTAAGTCTTATAGAATCAACGAATGTCGCAATTCTCAACGAAGCGAGCAAACTGCTGTCTTTGAATAAGATTCCTCAGTTGTCTCGACTCGACGGGCAGGTTCGTAGCGCGCTGCGCCACAAGCATACCAGAGGTTACCCCTCGCTCGTTGACCACAACCCGCTATCTGAATGGGGATCAAATGGACTACACGTATCACGACATCGCCAAGATGATTGACCATTCCCTGCTCAATCCAGTGATGACTGACCGGGACTTCGAGAAGGGCTGCCGCGACGGCTTGGAGTACGACGTGGCCAGCGTCTGCATCATGCCGCACTACCTGAAGCGCTGCGCCGAGATTTTGAAAGGAAGTGCGGTCAAGGCGAGCACCACGGTCGGCTTTCCCCAGGGTGGCCACACCACTGCGGTCAAGGTCGCCGAGGCACGCCAGGCGCTCGCTGACGGCGCGGAAGAACTCGATATGGTGGTGAACATCAGCAAGGTGCTGAGCCAGGATTGGACCTACGTAAGCAGCGATATCGGAAGAGTTGTGGAGGCAACCCACGGGCACGGCGCCAAGTTGAAAGTGATCTTCGAAAACTGCTGCCTGAATGACGAGCACAAGATCAGGCTGTGCGAAATCTGCGGCGAGGCGGGCGCCGACTGGGTGAAGACTTCGACGGGGTACGGCTCAGGTGGAGCGACCGACGCCGACCTGATTCTCATGCGGAAGCATTCCCCGCCGCACGTGCAAGTCAAGGCCGCGGGAGGCATCCGCGACTTGGATGGATTGTTGAGGGTCAGGGCGCTGGGTGTGACTCGCGTCGGGGCTTCGCGCACTGGCGATATTTTGAATGAGTGCAGGAGAAGGCTCCGTTGATCCACAAACCCTCCCGAGCGCAGAAGAGAGGCAACGGATGTGATTCGTTGGGAGGCGGAGTGGTTCTGGCCCTCGACTTCGGGCGGAGTCATTCAAGTGCCGACCATCTGATTCCGGCTGAGGGGCAGGAAGGACGCATCCGGTGAATTTGTGCTATTCTACCTGCCTGGATCCAGTGCCCTGATGACGGTGTCCGCACTGCCCGCCGCAAAGAAACGCTTTCGATCCGCATCAACGCCGGGTAGGTGCGGAATCAAGGTTGCGTGAGCTTGTAACTTGGCTTGAGGGCTGAGGGCGTCGTCAGGCGCAAGCATTTGGAAGCGAGTAAGATTCGGCAGGCCGGACATCCCGAGGCCCGTATCTGCCATCATTAAGTGATGTGGACGGAGGGTCCCGGGTCTTGCCAAGGCTCCGCGCTGTGGCGTGAATCGATCACGGCGCCAGCGACCGAAGCACGCCGGCGGGAAATCAAAGCGTTAAACGGAGAAGCTGGGAAGTTGAATCTTAAGGATTTCCTGTTCAAGTTAATTCCGACTCTACTGGCGATGCTCGCCCTGCCGGGCTGTGCGCTGATCCATCGCCGCTCCGAGGAACCCCTCACTCCGGGCAGCCAGCCGGACAAGGTCCTCTACGAAAAAGCTACGCGGGAAATTGACCGCAGCCGCTATGACGTCGGACGGTTGACCCTCCAGACCCTCATCAACACCTATCCCGACAGTGAGTATCTCTCCAGGGCCAAGCTGGCCATCGCTGATTCCTACTATTCGGAAGGTGGTGTCTCCGGACTGACGCAGGCCGAGGCCGAATACAAAGATTTTATCACTTTCTTCCCCACCGCGCCGGAGGCTCCGGAGGCGCAGTTTCGCGCTGGCATGGCGCATTATCGAATGATGGCCAAAGCGGACCGTGACCGAACGGAGACCAAGCTGGCAGAGTTGGAATTGAAGGAATTCTTGTTGAAGTATCCCGATAGCCCCATCATGCCCCGCGTAAAGTCCCGGCTGCGGCAAGTGCAAGAAGTCCTCGCCCAGGGCGATTATCGGATTGCACAATTCTACTATCAGAAGCGCGCCTTTCCCGCCGCCCGTTCGCGTTTCCAGGAGATCGCGGAGAGCTATCCCAACTACAGTGGTGCCGACGGTGCTCTCTGGTATCTCGGTCAGAGTCAAGAGCGTTTGAGGAGATCACAGGAGGCGGCAAGATCCTACGCGCGGCTGCTGACCGAACATCCGCTGAGCCCCTTCGTCGACGATGCCAAAGAACGACTCACGGCGCTTCATCAGCCGATCCCGAAACCCACCCGGGCCATCATGGCCCGAGCCCAAGCCGATGCTCTCCACCGCCCCCAAAAGGACTTGTTCCAGAAGGTCGGGGGGTTCCTGGCCAGTTCCCCGGACACCAGCGCCACCCGGCACGGGCCCGTCCGCCTGGGTGCGGCCAAGCCGGGTGAAGTTGAAGTGGCGAAGGGCCCGGAACCCACACCAGGAGTCGGCGCAGTGGTGGCGCAGCCCGTCGGGGACGCTGCCTTGAAGACCGGGACTGCCGTGGAGCCTTCGGGCACGGCGAGCAGCCCGGGGACTGCCACGCCCGCCAATTCCGGCAATGATACGTCCGCCGCGAAGCCGGAGAGTAGCGCGCAGGCCTCGAAGGAAGCGGACAAAGGATCGACTCCGCAGCCCCTGAAGAAAAAGGGGAAGCGGAGCCTCTTCAAGAAGATCATCAAGCCCTTCTAGCCCCTCCTCGCAGCCCCACACCTTTCGGAGTCCGCGGTCTCTTCTGTCGAAAGAACCCTTGCGATCACCCTCCGCGCACGCAAACCGTTCACATGCCTTGACTTCGTGTTGTTAAAATGGTATTCGTGACGCGTTCGAGGGCGATTCAGAAGGAGGGCCAGCGTGCCAAGGTTAGTTCTAGTTGCAGACGACAGCCCGACGCATCAGCGACGGGCGAGTGGAATCTTGACTGGCGAAGGCCTGGAAGTTCTCACCGTCTCCAATGGCGTTGCGGCCATCAAGAAACTCCCCTCCATCAATCCTGCCCTCGTCCTCGCCGATGTGGCGATGCCGGGCCGCGACGGCTACGAGGTGTGCGAATTCGTCAAGAATACTCCCGAGCTTGCCCACGTCCCGGTTCTCCTGATTTTCAGCGAGCTTGAACCCTGTGATGAAGCGCGGGCCCGGCGCGCCGGCGCCGATGGGCGGGTCAAGAAGCCGTTCGGTCAGGAAGAACTCGTTGCTGTGGTCAACAAGTTCATCACCCAGGCCGAGGCGGCACCGCCTCCGCCGCCCAAGCCCGTCATTGTGCCAGCGCCCCCGCTGCACGCAGAAGTGGAACCGGTGGACCTCCCCCCCGAGGCCTCGACCCGAATGGAGCTTCCCGACTTCGGGGCTCTTTCGGAGGGCACGCCCTTTGGTGAAGCGGGCCCGGCCGAAGCTCCATCCCCAGCCATCGCAGAGACTCCGAGTCCTTGGCAAGTCCAAGAAGAGGCACCCGCGGCCCCGCCGCCTGCGGCAGTGTCGAGCGAAGAGCTTTCGGCAAGCGCAGAGCCGCAGTTGGTGGAAGAACCGGCCGGCGCCCCCACGCCCGCTGAGGAGGAACCTCCGGAACGAACCATGATGTTCCGCATGCCGGTTGAGATCGCGCAGCCAGTCCTTGCCGATGATTTGGCTCCCGCGCCACCCGTCGATGAGGCGCCCGTCGCCGCGCCACCCGAGGCTCCAGCCGCCGAACGAGAACTTGCTGAGGAAGCAATTCCCCCGCATGAACAGCCGGCAGAAGAAGCGATCAGCCCGCAACCTCCACCTGAGCCGGAAGCCCCAGCGCCCGCCCCGGCGGAAGCTGCTCCTCCTCCCCCGTCCCCGCCCTTCGAAGCTCCGGAGGCCGCTGTCGAGGAACCGCCGGCCCCCGCGCCCGAACCCGCACCGGAAGTTGCCACGACCGCCGTTGCGGCCGTGGACACCGATCTTATCTATTGGATCGTCCACAACGTCGTCGTTCGAATGGCCCCGCCGGCACTCACCACCTCCGCCGTGGAGGAGCTCATCCGGCAGATCAGCGACGAAATGATTACCGAGCTCTCTCAGCCGCCTCCGGAATCTCAAGGCTAGCGGCAATACTGTTCACTTAAAGGAAAATGCGGTATACTTCTCTCATGAAAGTGAGAGGAGGACCGCAGATGGGCCGTACAAGCGCTGAACTTCCGAAAGGAACAAGGATTACCGATTACATTAG
>JBEKUI010000263.1:0-6300 GCA_049515175.1 Terriglobia bacterium | reverse complement strand
GACGATCCTGCGGCCCGGGAAGAGTTACACATCGCGCACGATGTACAAATTCCTGGTGGAAAGGTAAGCAAAACCCTTTAGTTTTTGGCTTCTCCCACTGGAGGGTATCTCGCCGCGTGACTGGAGCCGGCGCAGCCCTCAAGGCTGGGATCCGCGCTGCCGCCGCGAGAAGGCAAGGTCTTCCTACTGGCTGCCGGAATTTTCCCAGGTGCCGGGATTGGGGGTCCCACAGGCGTGTGGTTTGGCAAACCCGTTCCCGCCAGAAACCCTGGTACCGTTTCCTACACGGGCTGGCCTGAGCAAGCATACCTCCCGGCGTGTGCTCAGCCCGTGGCATCGGTGCGTGACGAGTCTCTCGGGCAGGGCATCAGTCGTTCCTCAACGGCTCATTCAGTTTCGTAGCTCCCGCAGCCTCGCCTTTAAGCCCTCAGGGTACCGCCGCTTCAGCTCAAGCAGCACCGGCCGCAGCAGGGCGTAGTCGCCTGCGCAAGCGTAGATGGCTGCTTCCACAACTCTGCCAACGAAGGACGGCACGTTGCCGCCCTTGGAGGCCCAGCGAAGCCAGTCGCGGAGCTCGGGGTCGTCGAGCGCCGCCGGGCCGGGCTCCGGCTCGGGATGCTGGCGCTTCAGTTCGAGCAATACGGGTCGAAGCAGGACGTAATCGGGTGAGCACGCCATGCGAGCCGCTGTTGCCACCGTGCGGACAAACATCGGGACCTTGCCCCCCTCTTCTGCCCAGTGAAGCCAGCAATACAATTCCGTGTCGTTGCGTGGGGAGTCCATCAAGGAGAATATACCGCGCCAGCCAATCTGCCTCCGGGAAACCTGCGGCGGCGTGAACGGCAGTGGTATAGCTAGGAATCCCGGCCAAAATCTGGTATGACGCCCCTCGGATGCCCAGCGGAGGCAGTCGCGGAGTTCGGGGGGCGGAGTGGACCTAATCGGGAGGTTCAGTGACTTACAGAAGGGGATTTCAGATGCCAGCACGGTAATCCCTCCGTCCGGAAGCTCGCAGGATAACACATGTATAAACGCTGAGGCGTCCGCATGTCCGGCTTGAAAATTGTGACGCAGGTGTGACGTAAAACCTGCCGACGGTGCCATAGTTGACATCATTGACAATTAGCGCCCCTTGATTTTCAATAACTTGTGCGCTTGCAACGTCGGCGGGACAATTCGGCTTACAGGCTTGCTCGCGCTCCAAATGCAGGTAGACGTAAATTTGCGCTACGCGCTGATTCGCCTGGCCAACACCGGCCTCTATATCGTTTACAACAGCCGCTTCGATACTCTGGGCATGAACCCGGACGAGAACGGCGGCATGCCCGTAACCCCCACCGGCGAACGCTGAACCGTGCTCTGCTCGCGAAGTTCACTTACCTGTTTGATTTCTGAGACTGGCCGCCGGGGCGCAATCAATCCCGCCGCCGACTATGCCATTGACGGCATGGGCGCGGAATGCGACTCTAGCTAATCCGCTGGATTGACGGTTACGGAAGACTGAGAACCCTTTTCGATGGGCCTATTCGGTTCGACCAAAACGAGGAAGATCAAACCGGTGCGGAAGCTGGAGGGCAGCATCCAGATGCCCGGCGACAAGTCGATCTCGCACCGCTACGCGATGTTGGGCGCGATCGCCGAAGGGCTGACAGAAATCCATTTCTTCGCCTCCAGCGCCGATTGCCAGAGCACGCTCCAGTGCCTGCGAAAACTGGGCGTGAAGATCGAGCGGCGCGAGAACGTGGTCACCATCGAGGGTGCGGGGCTGGGAGGGCTGAAGGCGCCAGCGGAAGCGCTCGACGCGGGCAATTCCGGTTCGACCATGCGGATGCTCGCCGGAATTCTCTCCGCGCAACCTTTCAAATCGGTGATGACGGGCGACGCGTCGCTTTCGCGGCGGCCCATGAAGCGGGTGATCGACCCACTCACCCAGATGGGCGCGAAGATTCAATCCGCTGAGGGCGGCCGTCCGCCGCTCGAAATCGCGGGCGGGACGCTGAGGCCGATCCGTTACGAGCTGCCGGTGGCAAGCGCGCAGGTCAAATCGGCGGTGCTTCTCGCGGGACTCTTCACCGAGGGCGAGACGGAAGTCGTCGAGCCGGCGCCGACGCGCGACCACACGGAAATCGCCCTGGAGCAGATGGGCGCCGACATCGGCCGCCACCGCCGCACCATCGCCGTGCGCGGGCGCGCGCGCCTCGTGGGCAAGAAACTTTACGTGCCCGGAGATATTTCCTCCGCCGCATTCTTCATTGTAGCGGGCCTGCTCTCGCCGGAATCCAACCTGATGATCCACAACGTCGGCCTGAACCCCACGCGCACGGCGATCCTTGATGTCCTCGCCGGCATGGGAGGCCGGGTCAGGGTGGTCAACGTCGAGATGCTGAACGGCGAGCTGCTTGGCGACCTGCACATCGAGCCCGGCAAGATGCGCGGCGGCGAAATCCCGCCCGAGATGGTGCCCGGACTCATCGACGAGCTGCCCGTGCTCTCGGTCTTTGGAACCCAGACGGAAGAGGGGTTGGCCTACCACGGCGCGGCGGAACTGCGCGTCAAGGAAAGCGACCGCATCGCCGTCGTTGCCGAGAACCTGCGCCGCATGGGCGCGGAAGTGGAAGAGTTCCCCGATGGCTTGCGCGTGGCGGGCCGTCAGAAATTACGCGGCGCGGAGATCGAGACCCACGACGATCACCGCATCGCCATGGCCTTCGCGGTGGCCGGCCTGGTCGCCGAAGGCACCACGGTCATCCGCGACAGCGCCTGCGTGGACGTATCCTTTCCGGAGTTCTTCGAAACCCTCGACAAAGCCTCCGCCTAGGATCTGGCGGTCCGGCGGTTCTGTTTTTGGAGTCGTGGAGCGTCAGACGACCGGGGCTTCGGCCAGGGGCGCTGTGTGGCGCGGCGCGCGATGCGGCCGGCCCAGGCGCACCTTTTGCGCCGGGGCGGGTGGCGCCGCGGGAGCGGGCAGGGCAGGAGTCGGATGCCCTTTGGGCGGCGCGATGGGGGTTGCCGCCTCGGGCGCCGCCGGCCCCGCACCTTCACGCTGCAGATGGATCGTGCCGTAGGAGGTGTTCAGGCGGATAAGCGGCCCGCCCTTGCCGTAGCTTCCCGTGATGGAAGGAATCTCGCCTTCTTTCTTCACGCTCAGCGTGGGGGCGGAAAAATCGCATTCCACCTGGCCGTGCTGTGAGTTCGCTTCGACCTGGAAGTTGGACTTGCCGGGCAGGTCGATGGTGATCTCCCCCTTCTTGAGGTCCACTTGCACGGGCTGCGTGGGTACGGTGCGGGTGGAGAGGCGGACGTCGCCATTGGCGCTTGTGATCTTCACGCTGTGTTTGAAATCTTCGAGAGTGATGTCCTTCTGCCGGGTCGAGATTTCAAAGGGACCCTCGACGCCCTGGACTTCCAGCGAACCCAGCTCCATGTTCAGCTTGCCGGTGAGTTTCTGCGCCGTCAGATCGGTGCGCGAGGAGCTGAAACGCGCGGTCTGGCCGACGTTGGCGAATTGCACGGAGCCGCTGAATTCGCCGGACACGGTAGCGGCGCCCGCGACGTTGGTGGCCTCGATATCGCTGCCGCGCCCGTCCACATCAACATTGCCCTTGATATCGCGCACCGTGACCGAGCCGCCCGATTTGTGGATGCGCACCAGGCCCTCGACATTCGCCACCCGCACATCGCCGCGCTGGGCGTTGATCGTCTGATTGCCCTTCAGACCGTCCACAAGCACTTCGCCGCGTTCCGAGGTGATATCGGCGCTGGTGCCCTTGGGCACGTGCAGGACCACATCAAGCCGCACAAAGCGCGCGTCCCCCGGCAGCGAGGCGCGGTTCGAGCGCACAACATAACTTCCCGCCTGCTCCGCGATCTCCACCTTAATCTGGTCGGCGAGCTTCTTGGCAGCCTCCTCATTTTCGGCGTGGATCTCCTTCTTGACCACAGCTTCAATCACTGGCTGGTCGCCAGGTTTGATCTCAAGGTCGCCGTGCTGGTCTTCCACGATGAGGTGAACGTCGGGCTTGGCGGGCTGCGTGACCGTCTCCGTGAAGGAGTAAGTGTTCAGGAACATGCGGGCAAAATCCTCGTCGTCGACGTGAATGCCCAGCGCCGAGGGCCATTCGTGCGCCGGCCGCAGAACGATCCGGCTGACTATCGTGCCCGTGAGCAGAATCAGGAAAAGCAGGATGACTTCACTGGCGGAAAAGAGCGGCGGAGGAGTGGTTTCGGGATGGCGGCTGGCCTGCAGGTAATCGATGAGCTTCGAAAGCCCCCAGAAAATGATCATCAGGGGCCAATACTTCGCGATGATGTGCCAGGGGTGAAGCTCGGGATTGAAATTGTGATAAAGGAAGAGTCCGCCAACCGCAATCAGAGTCAACGCCCAAAAAATCGTTCCTCGACGGTATCCATAAGCACTCATCGCAGCTAACCCCCTGGCCTTGCTTCCATTTTCCTCAGGCCCTCAACACTCCGCCTTGGTCCTCGTTCCCACCCTACTTCCTACTTCCGACTTCCTACTCCCTTCCTTCTACACCCGCGGCCCTTCCGGCGGGCGGGGTGGCTGGCTCACCGCAACTAGTTTCATCACCCCGATCACGACCAGGAGCAGCGGCCACGTCTTGCTGATGCCCCAGCCCGGCACCAACTGGTCGAGCAGGAGTATGATCCCCAGCGTGATGAGCACTACCGGCCCGGTGATGTGGGCCCGTCGCGGTACGATTGTGGAAGCGGAGTTCATCTTCGAATCTCCTCTGTCGCGTCCGATTTCCCGGCGCGACCTACCTCTCAGGCTTTCTTCATCCCCTCACCCTTCCCGCGTCGCGCGGGCCAACCTCTCCCGGAGAGGGGCGGAGTCAGGGGACTCTCGAACTTAGCCTCGCTTCACCCGCTCGAGTTCTGTCTGCAGTTCCAGCATCTTCCTCTGGTGCTCCAATTGCGCGGCGTGGAGCTGTTGCTGAATCTGCATCTCCTTGTCGCGCAGCTTCGCCATATGAGTGATGGCCACGATCACCGCCACCATGGCAAAAACCCCCAACGGTATTACAAAGGGCGAAAGCATAACCCAGGCTCCTCCGTGCACCGGCCTCAAGCCGCCCGGCTGGCCGTCTGCGCAGCCTTGACCTTTTCGACTTCCACTTCCAGCTCCTTCATCCGGCGCTGGTGCTCCATTTCCTTGACGCGCAGATCCTGGTGGAACTGCAGTTCCTTTTCTCTGGCCTTAAACCAGAAAACAATGGCCACAATGGCAATCACCATCAGCATCCCCGCGAACGGGATCAGGAGAGGCAGAAACGGCAATGGTTCCATGATTCGAATCCTCCTGAGCGCTTGTCTCCATGATGCCGCATGGACGGTTTCCTCAATTCTTAGCCAATCTTGCCTTTTCGACTTCCAGTTTGGCCTTCTCGATCTCCATCTTCTTCATCTCGCGCTCGTGCTCCATCTCGCGCTGGCGCAACTCCTGATGAGCGGCCAATTCCTTCTCGCGCATCTTGCTAAATTGGGTGATGGCCACGATCACGATCACCATCACAAACGCCCCCAGGGGAACTACAAACGGACTGCCCATGAAGCCGGCTTCCATTGTTTCGCTCCTCGTCTCCCGGTGATCTAGGTGCTCTTTCCGACCCGCGCCTTCTCCAATTCCAGTTTGGCCTTTTCGATCTCCATTTCCTTCATCTTGCGTTCATGCTCCATCTCGCGGGAGCGCAACTCCTGGTGGGCCTGGGGCTCTTTCTCGCGCATCTTGCCCAGGGTCGCCATGCCGACGACCAGCACCACCATCACGAACGCTCCCAGGGGAACCATGAACGGGGTCAGAAGAAATCCCATTTCGTACCTCTCGAATCAATCCAGTCGCAGCAACTCAAATCGTCTGTAGAGAGCCCATCCTCTTTCGCCTCACCCGCGCGCCGACACTCCAGCGCCCCGCGGATTCAACAGCCAGATAAGTCCCGCAATCACCAACAGGGCGGGCAAGAAGGGGATCGCCAGACCGAACAACGCACCCGCCAATCCCATCACGACACCAAACGAACCGCCGGCCAACCCTGCGACCAATCCAAGAAGCGCGGCAAGAATTCCCACGATGAAGCCGATCATTTTCCCTTCCTCCTGCGCGCGGAGTCCGAAGCCTACATCCCTCGTGGACCCGGGAAGTCACCCGGGCCCTCTTTGGACGCCGAGGGCGGCACGGGCGAAGCGGGCGGCGCGGGCCGCGATTCCTTCATCCGCCGCTGTAACAGCACCACGCCGACCAGGATGAGCAGAATGGGCCAGAATTTACCCAAGTGTTGAAAC
>JBEKUI010000262.1:0-6304 GCA_049515175.1 Terriglobia bacterium | reverse complement strand
CCTGAGGAATCTTATCTTCGGGGCGCGATGACGCACTCCGGCTGCGGCGCGGGAACACATAGCGAACGGCGAAATATATTCCCGCGAGCAACACCAGCCCAATGGCCTCAAGCACCGCGGCCCTCATCATCTTGCCTTGCCGGAGATGATAGTGGGCTCTCACCGAGAGCCAAATGCAATTCTCGTACACGTAGGGGCCGACCGCACAATCGCGATATTCGGGCTTAGGAGGAATACGGTAGCAGCGGCGTCCGGACGGACACGTACAATCTGGGCCAGGCGGGCAATCCAACTCGGGGTGAACTGGGGACTGAACTATAGCTTGGGAAAAACCTAGAGCAGTCTCTGATGTCCTGAAGGCGCACATCGATGATCGGCGGCCTCACCTTAGCGTCTCAGTCAGCTTCCCGAGTCCTGGCGGTCCTTGCAGTCCCTACACCACCTGGTCCAGGGCACCGCTTCTAAGCGCGCCTTGCTAATCGGCTGCCCGCATTCCTCGCAGATGCCAAATTCCTCGTGCCGAATCCGCGTTAAGGCATCCTCAATGGCGCGCACGAGCTTGCCGTCTGTCTGATGCAACCGGATTTGGGTGGCGACGTCGGTTTTACTGGTGGCCATATCGACCGGGTCCCCGCGAAGCTCACCTGCGGTGGAAATCGAATCGACCAGACTCTTGCCGGTGGAGAGTTCTTGCCGTTTCGAAAGGAGGAGATTCTTATAGCGAAGCAGGTCGCTCTTCTTCATGGCAGACGTCCTGTACCCCACGATTGCTGTGATTGCACAGTGCTACTTCTCAAATTATACAGCCAGAGATGTGCTTCAGCAGCGAGGTTTAGCGTATCCAACGCCGCTTTAGTTGATTTACTTGCGGAGGCTTCAGTACTTCTCCCAGTGCAGGACGTCTGAAAGGGGCCGCTTGCTCTTTTGCGGGCTCTCCGCCGGGTAGCCAATGGGAATCAGGCTGACCAACTTGTAACCTTGAGGCGTTCCCACCAAGCGGCAGATTTCCGCGGCATAGGGCTTCTTATCCCCGGCGACCCAGCACGAGCCCAAGCCGTGCGCGCGGGCGGCCAGCAGGATATTCTCCGTGGCGGCGCTGCCGTCTTCGAGGAAGTACTTCGTGTCCCTGCACAGAACGAGCACGCACACCGGGGCGTCGGCAATGAATCCCCCATAGTCGGTGGTCTTGGCAATTCTGCGCAGCAACTCGGGACCCGTCACGACAACGAATTCCCAAGGCTGAATGTTGATAGCCGTGGCCGCCAGACGTCCGCAATCAACAATGTCCTCGATGATCTTTCTAGGCACCGGTTCGCCCTTGTAGGCGCGGACAGAGCGGCGTGTTTTCAACACCTCAATCGCGTCCATGGCTGCATTCCCCTTGACTTGAGCTGACCGCTTTCTTGTACCAGAGGCAATGAGAGTTTACATCACAGCTTGAGGTTGTGAAATTTGATTTGCTGCAACTAGGGGGCTATAGGCTGCCGGTACCGGCGTCCTCGCCCGCCAGTGAGGAGGAGGACGTGATCGTTTGACTTCAGCGGAAGTCATAAGGATGCGCAAACACCACCAATTCATGGCACAAGAAACCCCGGTCACGTCAGTCAAAGACAAGGCACTCGACAACCGGCATCAGCGCGGGGTGGCGTCCGTCAGGATACTCCTGCTTCAAGCGTCAACCCGATCGGCGAGAGCGCAGACTGCAAGCTTCAGTGGTCCATGACATGCGGCCGGAAAATCTCTCAAATCGCGCGGGGGTGTTGACTCTCCCCGATGCCCGGCCTGAGAATGGGGGTATCGGCAGGGATTTGCAGCTTTTCACAGAGGAGAGTCGCCATGTTTCGGGGCAAACTCACTGTCGCCGCGCTTTCACTCCTGGCAACTGTTGAATGCCTTGCGGCTCCCGGCAGCCGAATCGCAGTCCCGGTGGCTTCCATGGTTTCGACCGGCGCCGTCCGCGTCGGGGATGAAGTTGCGCCCTCGCGAGCGACCATCTTTGAGGGAGACGTGGTGAAGACGGGCGAGCTATCGAGAGCGATTCTGGTTTTCTCATCGGGCGCGACAGCCGAGGTGGAAGGCGAGAGTGAATTCGTGTTATCAAGCCAGAAAGGGCCGTCGGGGCTGCGCCTGCTGCGTGGAGCGGTTTCGGTTCGGAGCTCTCGCCGCGAAGCTGTGCGCGTCGGTGTGATGGGCGCTTCCGTCATCCTCCGGGAGCAGGCCGGCTACCCCGCGCTTTGCAGGATCGCCTCCAACGAAAGGGCAGGGTCAGTCACGGTCTACAGCGGCCGCGTGGAGATCCAGGGGTCCCGAGCCGGTTTGACTCTGGCGCGAGCTAATGTTGTGGAGTTGGGGGTCCCGCAAGGCTCGGGCCAACCCGTGGGGCGGGTCGAAACACTGATTCCTGATGTGCTCGTGCAACACGCCGGAGATCTGGGTGAAGTCTTTCTGCGCGCCAATGAGCTGATTGAGCGCGATGACGTGATCCGGACCAAGGAATATGGCCGGCTGCGAATTAACCTCTTCGGCGGGTCAGCGCTGAATGTCGGTTCACTCACCGCCCTGAGGATTACCGTGCGCGACCCGGAGAATCTGCACACGCAGGTCGAACTCCGCGCGGGACGCCTGCGCGGCGAGCTGGCCAAGTCCGCTCCTTCCGGCGCCTCCTTCGAGGTGCGGACCAGTTCTGCCATGGTCAATGCGATGGGCCGCTTTCTGATCGACGCGGAGCCGGGACGCACGACGGTTTGCGTGGTTGACGGAACTGCCTTATTGCGGAACGCCAGGTTCACCATCGCCAGGGAAATGTCGCTGCACAACGGGCAATGCGCGAGCATCATGCCGGACCAGAGTCACAGGGAGGTCGAGCAAGCTGCGGGAAGGATTCGAAAGGAACTGGCGTTCACCAACCTTAGGGGATTGCCGACGCCCGCCCAGCGCAAAATGGCCGCTGGTTTTCGCGGGGCGGCCATCGCAACCGAAGCAGCCTCCGCAGTTCTTGCCGGAGTGGCCCTCAACTCCGTGGGGGATGCCAACAACGCGAGCAATAGCGCACAATCACAACTCAGCGCGGCCGCCGACGCAAGCAGCGCGGCGGTGACGGCCGCTCGAGCCGCGACTAGCGCAGCTTCGGCTCTGTGCCAGGCGGTGCTGGCACTGCAACCGCCGCCGGCTTCTCCCAGCAGCCCTCCCCCCGCCTGCCAGTGAACCCTGCGCGACCAGCGCAGATTGGGCCTTCACCGAGAAGTGGCGTACCTTGCACAAAAGCTTGCTAATGCCCCTGCGCATTACCGATAATATGAATACTCGGCGATCCGCCGAAAGCTCGCCACCCTTCCGAGTGCGCTTCAGAAGGACAACATTGAGTGCACGATCCAGTCAGCGCGTACATCCCCTCGCTTGCGAATCGCGCCCCACCTGTGGTTTCTTTTCTTGAAGAAGGAAGGGGAAAGCGCGTGAAGGTTATTCTCTTTGGGGCGACGGGGATGGTGGGGCAGGGAGTGTTGCGGGAGTGCCTGCTTGATCCCGAGGTGGAGAGCGTGCTGGCCATTGGACGCACCGCGACCGGGCAGCAACACGAGAGGCTGCACGAGATCGTGCACGAAGACTTCTGCGATTTCTCTCCTATTGAAGATAAACTCGCGGGCTACGACGCGTGCTTCTTCTGTCTTGGCGTCTCCGCGATGGGCATCAGCGAGCAGTGGTACCGGCGCGTGACCTATGACTTCACGATGTCGGCAGCGCGGACCCTGGCCAGGCTGAACCCGAACATGACGTTCATCTACGTGTCAGGGGCGGGCACCGACAGCTCCGAGCGCGGTCGCATCATGTGGGCACGCGTTAAAGGGATGACCGAAAACGCTCTGCTCCAGTTGCCCTTCAGAGCACAGTACATGTTCCGCCCCGCCTACATCCAGCCGCTGCATGGGATTCGGACGAAGACGAAGTTGTACAGGGTGTTTTACGCGTTGCTGGCGCCAATCTTCCCGCTGTGGAAGGCGCTCTTGCCCAAGTACGTGACCACCACCGAGCATTTAGGCCGCGCAATGATCGAGGTGGCGAAGCGCGGCGCACCAAAACGCGTGCTTGAAAACCATGACATCAACCGCATTTGCCAGGATGGGGCCTGATCTTTACATCATGCGCGCGGATGGGCGGCGAAGTCGTGTAGGCTGCAGGGCGCCTACACCACAACCACAGTTTTAATGGATGACGACTAAGATAGGCAGATTGCGCTTTATATCTGTGGCTGCATTCGCTTCTTCGAAAATGAATTTTCCGAGAAGGAGTTCAGATTTCTGGATGGCTTGTTCGAGAGTGTTAGTTACGAACACCCCCCTTATATGATTTGTTGAGGGCGCAGTCACCCTCGTTCCGGGCTTCGCATCTCCCTTGGTTCCCTCGGTCAATATCCTCGCCTGCCCCATCATCTTCTCGCGGGCACGGCCAGTTGGGAAAGCTGCATGCGGGCTGGCGGCACGGCAGGCTTCTACTTCGGCTAACACCACCCTCCCCGTTTTGACTCCTCCGAAGAACCAGCACTAAGCGAGATTTTCTGCCCCTCCGAGAAAGCCCTTGACCTTGTGAGCCGATGCCGCTCGCCTCGGGCTGCTCTCCGAGGACGGGGCAGGAAAGGAGACAAGCCTTGGCCGACGAAACCACAGTGAAGAACGTTGAAATCCGCGAGAGCGAGCGCAGTACTGCACTCACTGGTAGAGGCCGCCCGTTGATGGCACTTGGAACCCCTGCGTCCTGAGTCTTCGCGGACCGAGCCAACACCTGTTTAGTTGGGGTCTATTTCATTCGCCTCCCAGCAAAGCGTCTGGAAGGAGGCAGAAGTTGGGAACAACTTGGGAACAAAACCTGCCAAATACCATGCAAAACCATGACCTACGACGCAGGATAAGGCTAGACGGGCCAACAACATAGCGTTTCTGGATTAATCAGTAGGTTGGGGGTTCGATTCCCTCACGGCTCACCATCCAACCCTTTAATTCACAACAACTTCCGCCAGTCGTCCATTCGGGGCATTTCAGGACTGTGGGGAGTTTGTGGGGACCTTGAGCTGACCGGTATTCTGTACCACCTCAAGTGATTTCTTTCTCACTTCACCTGGCACAAGAAAATGCAGTAGAGACCGTGACTTGGCTGGCTCTAACGCCGAGTGCGACGGGATCAAACTGGCCCCTGGGTCACGCGTCCATCGCGCCCCCCAAACAACTGGGGCCGCCGGAGCCCGGCGCCCTTGCGCCGAAGCTCGGACGGTCCCAAATCCATACCAGTCCTGCCTAGAAGGACCACTTCAGCGCGAGCTGAATTTCGCGCTGGTTGTCGGGAAGGGTGCTCGAGATCGCAGCGCCGCCGGGCTGGTCCACCGTTCCACCCGGATGAGCGAACTGCGGTGTGTTGAAGAGATTGAAATACTCCGCACGGAACTGCAGTTTGTGCCGCTCGGTAAGGCGGAAGTTCTTCATCAGGGCGAAGTCGAAGTTGCGTTGGTCAGGTCCGCGCAAGTTGGTTCGCCCGCCATTGCCATACATTTTGGCAAAAGTCTGGCCGGGGGCGAGCGCAGGAACCACAAATGCCGCCTGATTGTAGAAGCAGTCGAGCGTCTGGTGGCGAGGGTTGCTGCAACCCAGCGAGGCCTGCGTGGCCGTGTCAAACGCGAAGTCGTACGGATTGTGGATGCGGTCCGGCCGGCCGCCGGCGCCGGTGTTGGTTTGATCGAAGGAAAGGAACGCCGTGTACGCTTCGCCGCTCCGCAGGAGCGTAATGCCGGAAACTTGCCATCCCCCCAGAACGAGATCGGCCGCCCGGGGCAGGCTGGCTCCAAACTTCTTCCCTTGACCGAAGGGCAGCTCCCACACGTAGCTCACGACGAAGCGGTGACGCAGATCCGGCGCGGGGCGCGCGAACTGCGAGGCGACCCCTGACAGTGCGGCCAGATTCCCCAAACACCCTTTTCTGGATTTTCCAGCGAAGCGCTAACTTGCGTGAAAATAACGAGTTAGCGGAATATTCGTTTTCGTCTCAAAAATCCCAGGAAACCCACAATATAGGGGCCCGGGAAAGGCTGACGGCAAATTGTCTCCCTACCGACTGGTCGGTAGATAGCCTCGCCCCGCGAGCGAGTTGCCTACTGAGGCGGCCATGTTTACATTAATGTTCGGTTGGGAATTCAAAACGGAAATTCGTGCGCCGGGATAAACCGGCATGAAGTAGAGAATGCAAGAGTCTCACGAGAAAGGGCTAGCGACCCGCTCGGCCCCGAGTTTTGCGCTGGGCATCGCGAGGTGCACAGCGAAGC
>JBEKUI010000261.1:0-6306 GCA_049515175.1 Terriglobia bacterium | reverse complement strand
AGGCCACGGTACGAACCGGCGCGGGGCATTCGGAGAGAGTTTGCACGAGCGCGCCGTCCGCGGCCGACCAGACGCGGACGGTCTTGTCCTCACCTCCGGAAACGATCCACTGGCCGTCAGGGGAAAACTCCGCCCAGTGTACCGTGCCCTCGTGACCGGTCAGGGTCTTCAACAGCTTCCAGTCGCCCACCGAAAAGACGCGCAGCTTGCCGTCTTCGCACGCCGTCACCACGCGCTGATCGTCGCGCGAGAATGCCATGCTCAGGACGGTGCCCTTGTGGCCGCGCAGTGAATCCACGATTTTGTGCTCGCGCGCGTTTACTACCACGGGATCGGTGCCGCTGGCTTCAATCTGCGCAAGGAGCAGCCAGTGGCCGTCGGGCGAGAATTCGAAAAGGTTGGGGCGGCGCGTGAGCTCCGAAATCGGAACTCGGCCGCCGTGGCCGGTTAACGGATGCCACAAATCAAAATTCGTTTCCTTGTAGAGTCCCAGGTAGCCGATCATGGGGAAAAAGCGCGGCGGAGCAAAACCGCCTTTGGCTCCGACCTCATTGACTTTGCCTACCAACGCGTCCTGGTCCGGGTCCCAGAGGAAAGCCAGCGTGGGGGTGGGCGCCGTCGGGCCTTTGCTCTTAGTCTGGAACAAGCCGTTTCCCAGCAGAAAGATGCGGGAGGGGGAGACATAGTTGGCGGAGTGAAACGACAGGTCATTCACACCTTCCACACGCGGGCGAAGGGTCTTGCGGAGATTACTTGATCCCAGGTCCAGGATCGCCACTCTCTCTTCGCTGACAATCGCCAGGGTCGTGCTATCGGGCGAGAACGCTCCGGCCGGCGAATAGTTCAGCGCCAGGTGGCCCTCCATGCGCCCGTGGCTTACCCAGGTATATTGCGGCGGTGCGGTGGTTTCGACGCTCTCAATCTGCGCGCCAAACGCATTGGCCACAGAGAGAGAGAGGCACAGAGACAAGAGAACGATGAAGGATGAATGATGAACGATGAACAGCCCAACCCCGGCTTGCGGAGGTTCGTTCATTATTCCGCGTTCATAATTCATCGTTGCTCCATCCCTGTGTCTCCGTGCCTCGGTGGGTTGCCTAAATAACTTCACCTCGCGCCAGGCGCGTGACCAGATCGCGGTCGGCTTCCAAGAAGTCGTATCCCGGAAGCTGCCGTCGCGACGCCCATTCCACCGATTCAAATACCTGGTTTGAGATTGCTCCTTTGAAGGAGGGCACGGAAAAGAAAACCACTTCGACGTAACGGTCGGGATAGCGGTGACGGAAGCGGAAAACTTCCTCCCCAATCTCGGCGTCGATCGTCAGTTCCTCGGCGAGTTCGCGACGCAGGCAATCCCTCAAACTCTCGCCGTCAAGGACTTTACCACCCGGAAATTCCCATTGCAGGCCGTAGGTGTCGGAGCGATGGCGCTGGCAGATGAGGACCCTGTCGCCTGCGTGGATGATTCCGGCGGTCACGAGGATGGGCTGCGTGTCGCTCAAACTTCCATTGTAGCAAGGAACGCCACTACGCGGGGCGGGCGTCACCGTTGCCACCGGCCTTGCGGCGGACCCCTTCGACGAGGGTGACGTGGGCAAGGAGTTTTTCGATGAGGCGCGTGACGCGGGCCAGTCGCTCGCCTTCGTGGCGCAGAGCGAGGATTTCCTGCTTAAAGTCGAGGTCCAGAGGCAGCGCGCCCGCGATACGAAACGAGAGGTGCCTGTAAGGCGGCGGAATGTGAATGGGAATTTCCGGAGATTTGCGCAGACGCTGCATGGTGTCGCGGAAGAGGATGATGGCGCGCTCGGCCTCGGCGTCGGAGGGCGCATCGCTGCCGGGGTCGTCATCAAAGAATTGGACGCCGCCGCGCAGGTAAGCTCTCTCCTGGTTGGTGTAGAGAACTTCGAAGCGGCGGCTGCCCACAGTGAGCAGATCCATTCGTCCGTCCGCGTACTTGCGCGTCACATTGACGATGCGCGCCGTACAGCCGGCGGTCTGCAATTCCTCTCCCTTGAGCTGGATGACACCAAACTCGTCGCGCCCGGTGGCCGCGATTTTGGCTTGCAGGCACTGGCCGATCATTTGTTTGTAGCGCTCTTCAAATATGTGCAAAGGCAGGAGTTCCTCCGGCAGCAGGACGACATTGAGTGGAAAGAGAGGGAGCAAAAGGTCATCCATCATCCCAACCTCAGTGGGCCGGATTATAGTACTCCGGATTCGGCGAATTGGGCATAGTCCTGCGGGGGCGGCGACGTGCTTTACGCCGGTCATCGACCGGTGCTGCCGCTGGGATCAGACGTGCGCCTCGAGGTCTTCGTCAGCGTTCACGAAAATCCAAAGGAAAGGCGCGGCGAGAGTAATGAGCGCCGCGAAATCGAGTGCCTGCGTCCAGCCCCAGCGCGTGGCGATGTAGGCGGTGAGGATGGGCGAAATCCATCCGCCGATGTTGCCCCAGGTGTTCATCATGGCGGAGAGGGAACCGGAGAAGTTGCGCGTGAGGTCGATGCAGGTGGCCCACCAAGTGACGGTGGCGAAGATGTTGAACCCCATGGCGCCGGAGAGGAGCAGGATCGCCAGCTTGGTATTGGCCGCGTGCGCGCCGGAGGCGAGGAGCAGCGCGGAGGCCGTCATGCCGACCCAGATCATCGTGCGCCGGCCGCGGCGCCTCCCCCAGCGTGAGACGGCACGGTCGGAGAGCCATCCGCCCAGCGGAGCAAGCATGACAACCGCGAGGAAGGGCCCAGCACCCCAGAAGCCGCCTTGCTGCACGCTCAACCCGCGCACCCGGACGAGATAGAGAAAGAACCAAGTGTAGTAAATGTAGTTGGGGTAACCTTCACAAAAGTAACTGAGCATCAGCATCCACACCGACCGGTTGGAAAGAATCCTGCGCCAGGGCGGATTGGACGACTGCGTGCGGCCTGCCGATCCTGAACTGGCACCTGTGTCGAGCCGGGCGGACTGGATGATCTGCAATTCCGCTGCATTGACGCGCGGATGCTCCTCGGGGCGATTGGTGGCGTAAAGATGCCAAGCGATGGCGAGCGCCAGTCCGAGGAATCCGCAGACGATAAACGAGACGCGCCAGCCGTAATGTTCGGCGAGATAGGCAATGAGCGCGGGGCTCACTGTCCCGCCCAGCCCGACGCCCATCAGGAAAATGCTGTTGCCGAGCCCGCGCCGCGTCTGGCCCATCCAGGAGGCGATCACCTTGTTGGAATTGGGGAGCGCGGCGGCTTCGCCCACGCCAATCAGGAAGCGCGCGACGAAGAACGTCGCCGGCAGGCTCATCCAGGCGGGTGCTGGAAGCTGTGGCACGAACGCCGTCACCGCCGTGAAAATCGACCACCAGACCATCGCAAAGGTCAGCAATCGTCGCGGGCCGAAGCGGTCGCCCGCCCAGCCGCCGGGAACCTGGAAGATCGCGTAACCCAGGACGAAGCCGCTCAGAATCCATCCCATCGTCTGCGTGCTGAAATGGAATTCGTCCTGAATGTGCTTGCCGGCGATGCTGAGATTGAGGCGGTCGATGTAGGTGAGCGAGGTGATGAGCGTCAGCAGCGCGGCGATTCGCCAGCGGATGTGCGTCGGTGCAGGGTCTTGGGTGGCGTGGCGGGAGGGCGCAGCGGTTTGCCCCCCGCCGGCGCTGCCCATCGAATTGGATGACGAGCCCGTGTTCACGTTGAGGCAGGGAACAGTCTTCCGCCGCGGTGCCGAGCGGGCTGGCGAAGGCCGTCCGCTCCTGCGCACGGCCCTCCGCCGCTAACGCCGCCGGTCAGGCCGCGATGAGCTTCTCCAGATATTCCTTGGCCTTGCGCACATCCTCGGTCTGCTGCGGGCCCTCGATTTCGCGCTCGATGGTAACTGGGCCGCGGTAATTGAGTTCCTTGAGCCGCGCGAACAGGCGGGGGAAATCGACCTTGCCCTGGCCGATGGGAACTTCTTCGCCGAGTTTGTGTGGGTCGGTCGGATAGAGCCCGTCTTTGGCGTGCATCCCGCGCACCAGCGGCCCGATCACTTCGAGGGCATCCACCGGATTGGCTTTGCCGTAGAGAATCAGGTTGGCCACATCGAGGTTGATGCCCTGGTTGTCGAGCCCCACGTCCCGGATCGCCCGCAGCAGGGTGATGGGCGTTTCCTGGCCGGTTTCGAAAAGAAACAGCTGGCCATTGCCCTTGCAGTGGCTCACGACCTCTCGAATCGCCTTGACGGTCTCCTCGTAAACCGGGTCGTTGGGATTCTCGGGGATGAAGCCGCAATGAGTGTGCAGCGCCGGGACGGCGCACCTCTTGGCAAAGTCGGAAGCGCGTTTCAGGTGTTCGACGCGCTGGGCGCGGTATTCACGCGGCACCAGGCCGATAGTGAGTGGGCCCTTGTAGAAATCCCAAACCGCCGGCCCCGGCCCGGCCGTGTTGATTGCGGTTACCTCGATGCCGTAACGCTCGATCCCGGCCTTGAGTTTCTTTTCCATCTCCGCATCGTATTCACTGATTCCGGCTTGGCAGGTCGGAATACCGAGGTTGTGAACCTTCGCTAGGGCACCCTCCGGGTCGCGGCCCATGTGAATGATCAAGCCCAGCCGCATTCCTTTATCTGAGGCGCTGGCGGGAACTGGCGGGGCCAGTGCCACGGCCCCGGTCGCTAAAGCCAACTGCATTACCTCGCGTCGAGTAAATGTGGACATCAAATTAATCCTCCTTTGGGTGTTGATAATGGTTCCTGCGCGGGCGCACCGCCGCTCACTGCAAGGGCGCAAACTTCGTTCCATCCCACGCGCAGGTCTTTTCGATGGCGACGCTCTCGGCCGGCTCCTCGCGCCCCAAGGCATAGAACTCGACTTTCCCTTTCCACACCATGTCGGTGAGCCTACCGCGGGTGCGGAACTCGAGTTCGCCCTTGGTGACCGTCCCCGGCATCCCGATATTCGCTTCGGGGGGCTGGAGCACGCGGTGCGTCGCCGGGTAGGAAGCGAGATTGCGTGCCTCCAGAGGGGCCTTCCACAGAATCTTCAGCTCTCGCTTTTCCAGCCGGCGGATTAGCGTGTGAACTCCCGCGTTCTGCGGTCCCACGGCAAACGGCTCACGAGTGATGATGCATTCATTCCCATCGCCGAGCAAGTCGCGGATTTCAATGCGCGTGACGGCTGATGGGACGTCCGCGAAAGGAAATTCAAGGTAAGGGCCGGCGACCCACTGGCCTTGCGAACGGGTGAGGATTTGCAGCCGCGTCTGGCCGATCATGTCCCCGCCGAGATAACAGACAAGCGCGGGCTCCTTCTCGCCCTGGCGCAGACGATACCGCGCGACGGCGGTGTTGCGGGCCGTGGTATCGTCCAGCCAGGTGCCGCCCAACAGTTTCAGGATCGTCTCGTCGCGCGGGATTTCATCGAGTGGCAGCGCGTCGACGCGCGTCGAATCGATCCAGCCCATTTGCGGTGCGGGCTTGGCCGGATCAACGGCCTGGACGCGGACCCACTGCCGGCCGCCGGCCGGTTTGGCCTCGAACGCGGGGACGATCGCCCCGGCGCCCAATTCCACGAGAGGCGCCTTTCGATTCGCGGCCTTCGCCGTCACTTCCAGCGATCCTCGGCTGGCCAGGCGCCATCCCGTGATCTGCGGTGGCTTTCGGTCCGCCGCGTACGCGCCGAGGATGAGGCAGCAACCCGCCGTGAGCAGCCCAAGCCAATTTCCGCCCAACTTTTTCACGATGGCTATTGTTCACGCTCGCCGCCGCTTTGACAAACGAAATTTCACGGCCTAGACTCAAATCTCTGAGGAACGGCTCAGGTCACTCCGCCGGTGCGGAGCGTAAAAGGGAAGGCCGTGAAATTCGGCCACGGTCCCGCCACTGTGAGCGGCAAGCCCCCGAGCGATCAGCGCGGGGGACCTCGCGAGGGATTTCGGCGGCACATCCGCTGAAATCAGCCACTGTTCCGGCGCGCCGGAATGGGAAGGCAGCGCGAAGTCCGGTTCAAAGCCGCAAGTCAGGAGACCTGCCTGAGCCTGAAAGGCTGCACCGCGCGAGCGCAGCAGCCGTGCCGCGCACTCTTCGCGAGAAGGAGTGGGTGGAAGCCGCCCCGCTCACCGTTCCGTGCGCGGGGCTTTTTTTCGCGAGGTGAATGATTGGCGAATTCGTGCATGACGCCTCACCAGCGAGATTCGGTTCGGGCACTTTCCTTGCTGGGAATTGCGTTGTTTGCCTGTCCCGCGCGCGCTGGCCGCATCGTCACGGACCAGACGGGCCGCCGCCTCAACGTGCCGGACCATCCAGCTCGGCTGGTTTCGCTTGCCCCCAGCGTGACCGAGA
>JBEKUI010000260.1:0-6338 GCA_049515175.1 Terriglobia bacterium | reverse complement strand
AGCAGGTGCGGAACCTGGTTGGCGACAGGGGGAACGAAGATCTTGGTTTCCACGGTGGGAAGCGTCCTAAGGTGCTGTGCGATTCGTTCCGCCCGGCGCTGGAACTCGGCTTGCATCGCCTGCTCGTCCTGAGCGAGCAGCCAGTCCACGGCCGCCACCAAGCCAATAATCTCCTCTTTGGCCACTTTCATCCCACGGCCAACCGTGTTGGAATACGGCGAATTGTTCTTCACCGCTGCGGCGATCAGGTCCTTTCGACCCAGCAGCAGCCCGGTGCATTGCGGGCCGCGGATTCCTTTTCCGCCCGAAAAGGTCACCAGGTCAAACCCCATCTGTGTGTAGTTCCACAGGTTGGCAATGGGTGGGACGTCGGCGGCGGCGTCATTAAAGCAAGGGACGCCGTGCTTGTGCGCGACGCGCACCCAATCCTCCCGGTTGATCGCGCCGTGCTCCGCCGCGTTAAAGAAGTTGGTCATGACGGTCCGGTCGTTGAAGGCGGCCTCGTAGTCTTCGAGTGTTTCGACTTCGACGAAGCGGGTTCCGCAGTTGCGGAGGGCGTGGTCGTAATCGTAGCGATGGGCTTTCTGAACGATGACTTCATTCTTCAATCCGTTCATGTCGGTAGGAATACTGATGATGGCCGGATCGTTTCCGACCGTAATACAGGCCGCCGTGCCGAGGGTCAGCGCGGAAGCGGCGCCGGCGGTTACGAGCGCTGCTTCGCAGCGGAGGCGTTGCGCCAGATATTTCCCCGCTGCGGCATGCAGCTCCTCGATTTGAACCGGATACTTCGACGCCACAGCAATCGCAGCCTGTACCTCCTCCGGCATGGTGGAGGCGGAGAGTACCGTGTACGTGCCGGCGGCGTTGATGAACGGAGTGACGCCGAGCTTGGCGTAATAGTCCACTCCCAGGGTGGAAGGAGCGGCCTTGCCGTGGGCCTCGACGAAAGCACCGCCGCTCAGGGCAGCACCGGTCGCCATGAGAGCCTGTCCGCTTTTTCCGATAAACTTACGACGTGATAGAGATCGAGGCATGGGAATCCTCCTCCGAATAGAGTCAGCGCCAAGAATTCATCGCAGCCTTCCGTCCGCAGCCAGGCCGCCGGGCGCTGGGGTGGGTTGCCGTGAGCCAGAGTCGACTCAAGAGGGCGACCTTCACCAGCGCGGGTAGTCATCCGCCCGGGCAGGAGTGGAGTTGCCGAATTCCGGCGAGTTGAAATACTGCTGTCGAGCCTTCTCCCATTCCACCATACTCAGGCCGGATGGGTCGTAAAGAATCTGCCCGGCGCGAATCGTCATGCGGGCAACCAGCTTGACGTCGCCATCCATACGGGCGAAACCGCAATCGATATAGCCGAACTTTCCGTGCTGCAATTCCAGAACCGCGATATCGGCTTCTTTCCCGACCGAGAGAGTTCCGAGGTCCGGGCGATGAATTTCCTCCGCCGGCGCAACCGTGGAGCGCCGAATGATGTCCTGGAGCGGAACTCCCATCGAAAGTAATTTCGACATCACCATCGTCATGTTTAGGACCGTGAAGTCGCCGGTATGCAGATCGGTGGAGATCGAGTCGGGGACAAATCCCTGCTTGACCGCTGGCGCGGCGTTCCGGAACCAGAAACTTCCGGCCCCGTGGCCGACATCGAAGATCACTCCCCGGCGGCGAGCCTCCAGCAGAATGGGATTGAGCTTGCCGTCGGGAAGAAGGATGGGAAACTGCTGAGCGAAAACATGGGTGTGGATATCACCGGGCCGCATCTTCTTCAGAATCAGGTCAGCATAGCTGCGGTCCGGGCGAGGCCAAAAGTCAATCATGACCGGCACGTTGACCAGGCGGCCGCATTCTTCGGCGCGATCCACGGCAGCCCAGGGCGTGTGTTCGGCGTCCCACGGCTTCTCCGTCCAGTAATGAGCGGTCTTTACTCCCACGATTACACCGGGGAACTTCTTGATGGTTTCCGCGCAGAGTTGAGGGTCCATTTGATCCACGGTTTGCTCCAGCCCACCGTTCATGCCATTGGCAACGATGTTCAGGAAAGCCAACACCCGAACCCTGGCGTGATCGATCACTTCCTCCTTTTCCTGCGCGAATGTTTCAGCTCCCGCCGTGCCGGCGTCCACGACTGTTGTGACCCCAGCCGTCGCCGCAATGTCGGCGGGGACGCCCAGGGGGGCAGTGTGAGCGCGCGCCTCAGAGGCAAACCAGTTCAACGGAGCGCCGCCGTGACCGACGTGGAAGTGGATGTCAATGAGACCGGGTGTCACGTAGAGACCCGACACGTCCACCACCTTGCGAGCCTCGCCTTCCGGGATGTCCCTGGCGACTGCGACAATCTCCTTTCCAGAGACGGCCACGTCCATGACGCGATCAAGTTGATTGGCGGGGTCGATCACGTGGCCGCCTTTCAATAGCAGGTCATATTTTGGCGACTGCCCCAATGCGAATATCGCTGTGACACACGTGATCGCAAGAACTTTGATGAACGGGTGGAGTTTTGGAGTTGCAGACCTCACGGCGTCGTTTCCTCCTTCATGGAACCTAACAAATGATCAGGGCGGAGAGGTCTCATTGCCGCTGAAGCCGAACGGTTCTCCGGCGATCGTGTGGCGAAAGGGTGGGTTCAATTCAGCGGGCTTGAAGGTTTGGTTTGCTGAGGGAACCTCTGCAGCCGATGAGAATATCGCCTTCAGAGGAGCAGACGCCCCACCTGTTCGCCCAAGTGCGGCGATAATTCAAAACATCCCATGCCGACGTGCTCAGCAAATCCTCAAGCGACCTTGATCTCGACGCGGAAGATCTGCTCGCCCAGGAAGAACTCGTCGCGGTCGCGCAGTTCCACCTCGTTGCGGATTCGGCGATAAACGCCGTTCCGGCTCTTCAAATCCTGCAGGACGAACCCTCCCGCCTGCGCCTTGATGCGGGCGTGTTCCCCGGACATATAGGGGTCGGTCTTAAACGTCAAATCGCCGCGCGTGCGGCCGAGAGTAGTCTCAGGCTTTTCCAGCTTGAAAGTCTCGACGACTTCTCCCGTCAGCTGAATGCGCTCGATCTTGGCGGCGACAGATCCGGCCTGCAGTTTCGGGACGCCCATCATGACGCGCGTCCCTTCCATATCGCCCCCTTCTTCGGGCGGGGCCTCGGTGATAAAGCGGAAGAGCTGACGGCCGGTCAGGAAGACGTCGCCGGAAGCGAGGTCCATGTCCTTCCGCTGCTTGATGAAGGTCCCATTGCGGCTGCCGAGATCCTTCAAGATGACCTTTTCACCGCGGAGAGCGATGGAGGCGTGGCGCTCGGAAAGCAGGACGTCGGCGGGATAGCTCAAGTCACAGCTCGTCTGGCCGATGAGCGTTTCCTTGGTCAGGCGGAGGATTTTTCCCGCCGAGCCATCTTGTTTCAGTTCCACCAAGGTCGCTTCGACCTTGGGGATATGGAATCCCGTGAAGATCTGAGTCCCCTCGGCGGCTGGCGGAGCTTCAACCGCAGGAGACGGTGCGGCGGGCGCTGGCGGGGCCGCCCGGGCCACAGGTGCGGACGCGGGAGCCGGCGGAGCCGGCGGAGGTGGGGGAGGCGCGACGGCCACTTTCGCAGCGGGTGCGGCCACGGGCGCGGTGACGGGAGCCGGTGCCACGGCTCGTGCAGGCGCAGGAGCCGGCATCGGCGGCGCGACTGGCGCGGCGGGTCTGGGCATGACTGGACGCGGCGGTGGTGGCGGAACCGCGGCAGGACGCGGCACCAGCGGCGGCGGAGGCGTCGGTGCCACAGGTTTCAACGGAGGTCGCGGAACCTTGGGCTGTGCGAGTGCCTGGAGTGGCTGCGTCGGTGCCAGTTGCGGCTCGGCTGGCTTCGGAGCGGGCGGGGGCCCCGTGAGCGCCGCTCCGCAGTATCCGCAGAATCGGCTGCCTGCGGGCAGGGACTTGCGGCAACGCGGGCAAGTGACCATGGCGGGGGAAGGTGCCGGCTGGGGCTTCGCGGCAGCGGGCGGTTCCTTGACCGGCATCGGCTTCCCGCAGCGCGAGCACTTGGTTGCGGACGCCGGATTGGGAGTCCCGCAGGCAAGACACCGTACGTACCGAATCGTTCCTTGTTCGCTCACATCTTCAGGCATAACCTCGCTCTCTCCCTCATGTTTGTTGATGTGGTGCAGCTACGGCACGGTGACCCGGACCCAAACGGGGTTAGTATAGCAGCGAAACTCCTCTCCAGCAGCATTTCGAGTGCGCGCTTCCAGCCGGATGTATCCCCACCCTGCGGTGAGTGCTTCCACATAGGCATGGAGGTCGACGGGCACAAGTCCCTGGCTCTCGATCTCCTTCCCGACCGGGATGGGAATCTCCTGCGCACCCGCCTCGCCACTCCGCCTTCCCACGATCAGGCGGATCGAAACCAGCCGACCAAATTCCTTGCTGCTGGCCCACTGGAGTTGCAGGGGCGGCACGGTAGCCGCATCCCAAGCCATACGGCCACCGGGCATGATATCGCCTTCGCTGCCCAGATTTCCATCTTTGTCGAGGTCGAAGCCCGCGACGAGCAGCGGCCCGTTGCTCAAAACGCTCCGGCCATTCAGCAGGGCGCGCAGGACGTTTTCGCCCCGCACGCCCATGCCCGGCGGACAGTAAACCACAGTCGCCAGCTTCCCGAAAGCATTATCCTCGGCATAGCCGGACAGCCCACGCGAGGGCTTGGAGAGGAAGTCCACCGCGTCCATCGTGGCTTCGTAGTTGAAGTCACCGTGGGCGTCGGAGCCGGCGGCGAGAAGTACCCTGAAAGGAGGCGACGGAGAATTCTCGGCCAGCCCTTTCTGGAGCAGGGGCCGCCAGCCAAGTTCAATCCCCCTTTCGAGCCGCGCGTAGTGGTCTGCATCTTTATCGGGCTGAAAGCATGCCGCTGGATCGGTGTCGTGCTGGATGCAGTAGGGGTCACGGGCGTTGTCGGCGGTGACCGTCGTGGCGCGGTTCCAAGGTTCCAGCCCCACGAGTCCGGGCTGAAATCCCATTCCATCCGGCGCCAGAAAATCCGCCGCAAGATCCCAGGTCCCGCCGCGCAGGATCGGGCTGATGGGATCGAAGGGGTGGGCTGCGTAAGCGAATCCACCGGCCGCGGCGATCCTGCTCAGGGCCGCTTGGAGCGGAACGGCGGGGTTGGCCACCGAACCGTCACCGCCCATGATGACGGTCTCCGCGCTTCCGGCGGCGGCGGGGAACCCTCGATCGGGATCGTCAGGGGAGGGTAGGGCCACGAGGTGGACCGTGGTCAGCATGCCTTCCTTGCCGGACACCGCGGTGATCTCCTCGCCGCGGATGAACACCAACCCGCCATCATTCAGCTGCCGCACTTCATTCAACTCTTGCGCATAGCTCGTGGGATTTAACTCCGTGGAATGGTCCGCAAGGACAACCCAACGCAGGCCGGTCTCGAGCGCCGCTTGCTTGGTGACATCGAGTGGGTGGCCATGCTCGGCGGGATTGTCGGTGTAAGCCGAGTGATAATGCATGTCCCCGCGATACCAGCCGGGCAGTTCGGGCAGCGGCGGCGCGTTGGCACGAACGCGCAGGAAAGTGTTCTGAGCGGGCCAGCCGGCCACTCGAATGGAAACCATCAAATCGACGACGTCGAAGGGTCCGCCCAGAAAGTGCTGGCGAAGGTAATCCGCCAACAGCGCACGCGGAATCTGCAGGGTCTTCCCCCAGCGGATGTCGATCGAAAGTGGCTGTCCGTCGGCTCGGGCATCGAAGGTGAACTCACCGCCCCCGGCAAGAAGCAGGGGCTGGCCGGCGAACTGCCTTCGCGCGCCCGGAGGTTTGGCGAATACGTTGACACCTTCGAGTTTCAGCGGCTCGCGCGTGATGTAGGGAGCGATCTTGGAGATGGCGCTGTGCCCCGTCTTCTCCACACCATTGATGATCTCGACGCAGATGGGCAGGAAAGGGTCTGCGGGATTGCGCAGGACATAGGGAGCGTCGGCGCGAAAGAAGACGCCCGTCCGCTCCAGGGTTTGCTTCAGCCCTTCGATTTCCTGTGGCGGCTCCGCTGTTGCGGTCACGCAACCCAGCAACAATGTGCCTGCTACGGTAATCCAGGTAGGGCTGGAGAAACAACGGTTGGTGTGCATCACGGAATCAGCTTGCGAAGAGATTCCACGGGGACACACTGGTCAGGTTCGGTGCAGAGGCCCAGCACTTTGCCTTGCTCGGAAAGGAGTGGCGCGCCGGCCTGGCCGGGGTTGAGCCCGTGGTTTAAATGAATCAGACCGTTCTGGGTTGATGCCTTGGCCGCCACAGGCTTGGGAACCGCCTGGGGCTGACTCAGCCCAAAGGGAAATCCCAGCAGCGTCGGGC